>USPK01000025.1 GCA_900556465.1 uncultured Prevotella sp.
CCGCTGCCGGGCCGCTTGTCGGGCGGCGCTCGGGTGGCGGGGCGAAGGCCGCCCCGCAGGCCGGCGGCTCAGCGCACCTTGACGGGTACGCCGCCGCGCATGGCGTAGGCCCCCGCGGCGCCGGCCATGGGCTGCGCCGGGTAGATGATGAGCAGGTTGCGGGCGGAGAAGTAGCGCTCTATCTGTTCCGCCAACCGCTCCATGTAGCTGTGGTAGGAGAGCGTGCCGCGCCGGGCGGCGATGAAAATAACCATGTGGTCCTGGCGCGTATCGTGGGCCAGGGAGATGAAGTCCTGCCAGTTGGTGTAAATGTGCTGCTCGGCCTCGACGCTGTAGTGCCGGCTTTCCCAATACTGCTGGAGGGCCGCCATCGTACCGCGGCCGCCGTAGAGGTCGACGCGGCAGCTGATTTGCGTAGCCAGCAAGGCCACGCGGTCGGCCCAGCGGTGAAAGTACTGCTCGAACTCGGCCTTGCGCGGGATGAGCAAGTGAAGGCGCCTCACCGTGTTGGTCGGAATCACGGCCCGGTAGATGAGGACCTGCTGGTCGATGGCGCTGACCAAGTCGACGGCCAGCTTTCCAAAGAAGTTCTCCGTCAGGCGTGCCTTCTGGTGCAGACCAATCAGCAGGTCGGAGGCCTCGAGCTCTTTCATCGTGTGCAGGATGCCACTGACCACGTTGACCGACCAACGGCTGCGCGTGGTCAGCCTTACGTTGGCCGCCGCGGCAATGCGTTCGGCGTGCTCCAGCTGCTTGAGCCCTTCGTTGCGCGTATTGGGGTCGTCCTCGAGGACTACGTTGATGGCCGTCATGGCCGAGGGCGGCTTCGGCGTGCGTAGCATGAGGGCGATGTTGACCAGTGGGGGGACGTTCTCCGGGTTGGAGAGGGCGATGAGGATGCTGTCGTGCTCGCGCGGCGTCTCGGGGTCGTCGGCCTGTCCCTTCTCGGCCAGGCGGCGCGCCGTATGCTCGGTGACGAACGAACTGATGATGCACGTGACGAGGATAACCATCATCGCGGCGTTGAGTATGCTGTCGTCGAGCAGGCGGGAGCCGTCGGGCAGGAAAATACCGTAGCCCACGAGGACAATGGCCAGCGTAGCGGCGGCGTGCGAGTTGGTCAGGCCGAACATAAGGTTGCGGTCGCCCGTCTCCATGCCGAAAGCTTTCTGCGTACAGAAGGCGGCGAGCCACTTGCTGCTGACGCCGACGAGGACCATCACGCCGGCGATGAACAGTATGGCGGGTTCTTCGATGAAGGCGCGGATGTCGATGAGCATACCCACCCCGATGAGGAAGTAAGGGATGAAGAGGGCGTTGCCTACGAACTCGATGTGGTTCATCAGGGGCGAGGCCGGCGGGATGGAGCGGTTGAGCGCGATGCCCACGAGGAAGGCGCCCAGGATGCCTTCCATGCCGACAAACTCCATGAGCCCGGCGCCGAGAAAGACGAGGCCGAGCACGAAGATGTATTGCACGACGCTGTTGTTGTAGCGCCGGAAAAACCAGCGCGTCAGGGCGGGGAAGGTGGCCAGGGTGAGCGCGCTCAGGAGAACGACTTTGCCCACGAGCCAGAGCCAGTGTAGCCCGTCGCCGTTGTCCTTGAACGTGCCGCCTACGACGGCGAGGACGAGTAACGTAAGCGTGTCCGCCACGATCGTGGCTCCGACGGCGATGCTTACGCCCTGGCGCCGCGCCAAGCCGTAGCGGAGCACGATGGGGTAGGCCACGAGCGTGTGCGAGGCATACATGGCGCCCATCAGTACGGACGCGGCGATGGCATAGTGGAGCAGGAAATGGCTGGTCGTAAAGCCGAGGGCCAGGGGTATGGCAAAGCTGAGCAGGCCCAGGGTGAGCGCACGGCCCTTTATTTTCTGCACGTCCTGCAAGTTCATCTCGAGACTCGCGAGGAACATGATGTAGTAGAGACCTACTTGCCCGAACAGCTCAAAGCTGCTGTCACGGTCGAGCAAGTGAAATCCGTGCGGCCCGATTAGGGTGCCGGCCAAGATCATGCCGACAATGGAAGGCACGCGTAGGCGCTCTAACAACATCGGCGCGAAGAGGATGATGCAGAGTACGATAAGGAAAATCCACGTGGGATCTGTGATGGGCAACGATAGGCCTACGTTTTCCATTTCGGTGCAAAGTAACGAAAAAGTTTGCAATCGTGGCCCACAGTCCGCCGGAAAGTTATAATTTTGCAACTGATTGGGGCGCTGTCCCCTATCATCGTAAACAGGAATACCTATATATATGAATGTAGCAATAGTGGGCGCCAGCGGCGCCGTCGGCCAGGAATTTCTCCGCGTGTTGGCCGAGCGCGACTTCCCCATCGACAACCTCCTGCTTTTCGGCTCGACGCGCAGCGCCGGGACGAAGTACAGCTTCCGTGGGAAGGAGTACACCGTGCAACTGTTGGAGCACAACGACGCCTTCAAGGACGTCGACATCGCCTTTACCTCCGCCGGAGCGGGTACGAGCAAGGAGTTCGCAGCCGACATCACGAAGTTCGGCGCCGTCATGATCGACAACTCGAGTGCCTTCCGCATGGACGAGGACGTACCCCTCGTGGTGCCGGAGTGTAACGCCGAAGACGCGCTCAACCGCCCGCGCGGCATCATCGCCAACCCCAACTGCACGACGATAATGATGGTCGTCGCGCTGAAGGCATTCGAGCGCCTCAGCCATATTAAGCGCGTTCACGTCAGCTCTTATCAGGCCGCCAGCGGTGCGGGCCAGGCCGCCATGGACGAGCTCTGCGAGCAGTACCGCCAGGTGCTGGCCGGCGAGCCCGTAACGGTGGAGAAGTTCCCCTACCAGCTCGCCTTCAACGTTATACCCCAGATTGACGTCTTCATGGACAACGGCTACACGAAAGAGGAGATGAAGATGTACAACGAGACGAAGAAAATCATGCACTCGGACATCGAGACCTCGGCCACGTGCGTCCGCGTCCCGTCCCTGCGCTCGCACAGCGAGAGCGTATGGATCGAGACCGAGCGCCCCATCGGCGTCGAAGAGGCCCGCCTGGCCGTGGCGCAGGGCGACGGCCTCGTGCTCATGGATCACCCGGAAAAGAAGGAGTACCCTATGCCCCTCTTCCTTGCCGGTAAGGACCCCGTCTACGTGGGCCGTATCCGTAAGGACCTGGCCAATCCCAACGGCCTCACCTTCTGGCTCGTGAGCGACCAGATCCGCAAAGGCGCCGCGCTCAACGCCGTCCAGATTGCCGAGTACCTTATCCGGGTGGGCGACGTCAAGTAAGCGCCGCTCCTCCCTGGCTTCCGCGCGCTGCCCGCAGCGTCGGCGGAAGCCGCAATCCCTGTTACAGTCAATCCGCCGCTATGATAGAAATTCACGGCATTAAGAAATCCTTCGGCCAGCTCGAGGTTCTGAAAGGCATCGACTTGCATATTAACAAGGGCGAAGTGGTCAGTATCGTCGGGCCCAGTGGTGCCGGCAAGACCACGTTGCTCCAGGTGATGGGCACCCTTTACCGTCCCGACGCCGGTACGCTGCGCATCGGCGGTCAGGACGTCTTGCAGCTCGGGCGCCGCCAGTTGTCGCGCTTCCGCTGCGAGCACATCGGATTTGTCTTTCAGTTCCACCAGCTGCTCCCGGAGTTCTCGGCCCTCGAAAACGTGATGATTCCCGGCTTCATTGCCCGGCGGCCGCGCGCCGAGGTGCAGCAGCGTGCCCACGAGTTGCTCGACTTCATGAAACTCTCCGACCGCGCCCGCCACAAGCCCAACGAACTCTCGGGCGGCGAGCAGCAGCGCGTGGCCGTAGCCCGTGCGCTGATGAACCACCCGGACGTGGTCCTCGCGGACGAGCCGTCGGGCTCCCTGGACAGTCATAATAAAGAGGAGCTCCATCAGCTTTTCTTCGACCTGCGTGACCGTTTCGGCCAGACCTTTGTCATTGTCACACACGACGAGGACCTGGCGCGCTTGACCGACCGCACGATTCATCTGGCCGATGGCCTTGTGGTCTCCGCGCCGGACAGCACCGCCGAAGATACGCCCGCCGCCGACGCAACGGCAGCGGACAGCCATACCGAAAATCCCGAAACATGCTGAAATTAGGAGACTGGAACGAACTCCCCATAGTCCGTTTCACCGACCACGGGGCCTACCTCGACGGCGGCGCCGTGGGCGAACTGCTCATGCCCAAGGCCTACGTGCGCCCCGAGATGCGTCCCGGCGACACGGTCCGCGTTTTCGTCTACCTGGACCAGCAGGAGCGCCTGGTAGGGACCACGGAGACGCCCCTGGCCAAGGTCGGCGACTTCGCCTACCTGCGCGTGGCGTGGGTAAACCAGTACGGCGCCTTCCTGGACTGGGGGCTCATGAAGGACCTCTTCGTCCCCTTCCGCGAGCAGAAGCAGCGCATGGAACAGGGCCGCTCCTACGTGGTCTACGTCTACGAGGACCTGGAGACAAGGCGCATCGTGGCCACGGCTAAGGTGGAGCAATGGCTGCGCCCGGCCCCGGCCGACGTCTACCGGCGCGGGCGCGAGGTGGACTTGCTTGTCCAGCACGCCACGCCGCTCGGCTTCAAGGTCATTGTGGACAATGCCTACGCGGGCTTGATTTACAGCGACCAGATTTATGCGCCGGTCCACACGGGCGACCGCCTGCGCGGCAGCGTCGTGACCCTTCGCCCCGACGGCAGGCTCGACGTCTCGCTCCAGCGGCTCGGCGCCGACCGCTTCCGTGACTTTGCCGACCAGCTGCTCGACGAGTTGCGCCAGGCCGGTGGCGAGCTCCCCTTCACCGATGAAAGCAGCCCCGAGGCTATTGCCGCCCGTTTCGGCGTGAGCAAGAAAACGTTCAAGCGCGCACTCGGCACGCTCTACAAGCAGCGCCGCGTCCTGCTCGAAAAAGGGAAAATTTGTTTGATTCGTCCGAAATAATGGGCAATTAGTCGAAAAAGACGCAAACGCTATTGCCGCATTCAAAAAACTGCTTAACTTTGCAATTGCAATAAGGAAGTAATAGTTTTTTCATCTCTATATAAGTTCTGTGAAGCAAGCATTCGTCGCGATGACGCGTGCTTGCTGTTTTTTATGCCTTCCGCTGCCGCCGCCGTCACTCGGGCCAGACGGCTCCTCACGCGGCGCAACTCCTGCGTCAGTTTCCGCAATCACGGGGCTAAGGCCAGTTTTTACGGGGATAGGCCCAGTTTTTACGGGGCTAAGGCCCGTTAGCTGGCCGTCGGTCCGTGTGCCGACGGGGACAGCCGGCCGCGGCGCGGCGCACCGGCCCCGCGACGGCCGGCCCGGCGGAAAAAAATGCAGCCCGCCGCGTGCGGGTTAGGGAAAAATCCCTATCTTTGTTTCATGAAGTCCGGAGGCGGCTCGGACAGACGAAGAAAAAGCGAACATCCCCTTCGCCTGCCGCCCGCCTTTTCCTATCTTTGTTTCACGAAGCCGCCGAGCGGCAGCGACCGTCCGCGCGGACGGTCCGTCCGTTCCGGCGCCCCCAGAACTTACAGTCCCGAACCTAAAAAATACGGCTATGTATCTTCCCGCTTCCGACCGCTACGACGGAGCCATGCGCTATCGCCGCGCGGGCCAGAGCGGCGTGCTGCTGCCCGCCATCTCGCTCGGCCTGTGGCAGAACTTCGGCGACGACAGTCGCTTCGACCGTTGCCTCGAAATGCTCCACTACGCTTTCGACCACGGCATCACGTCCTTCGACCTGGCCAACAACTACGGCCCGCCGCCCGGCGCGGCCGAGGCCCTGCTGGGCCGCGCCCTGCGCCAGTCGTTCCGCCCCTACCGCGACGAACTCTTCATCACGACCAAGGCCGGGCACGACATGTGGCCGGGCCCCTACGGCTCGTGGGGGTCGCGCAAGCACCTGACCGCCAGCCTCGACCAAAGCCTCCAGCGCCTGGGGCTCGACTACGTAGACCTCTTCTACTCGCACCGCTACGACCCCGCCACGCCCCTCGAGGAGACGGTGCGGACCCTGGCCGACTTCGTGCGCCAGGGCAAGGCGCTCTACGTTGGCCTCTCGAAGTATCCGGCCGACGTGGCCGCGCGGGCCTACGACGCACTCGAAGCGCTCGGCGTGCCTTGCCTCGTCTATCAGGGGCGTTATAACCTGTATTGCCGCGCGCCGGAAAGCGACGTGCTGCCCCAGGCCGCCGGGCGCGGCGTTGGCTTCGTGGCCTTCTCGCCCCTGGCGCAGGGGCTCCTGACGGACCGCTACCTGCACGGCATCCCGGCGGACTCGCGCGTGACGCACAGCCAGTTTCTCCACCGCGAGCAGCTGACGCCCGAAGTCCTGGCCCGCACGGCGCGCCTCAACGACCTGGCGGCCGGGCGCGGCCAGTCGTTGGCCGGCATGGCGTTGGCCTGGCTCCTGCACGACGCGCGCGTCACGTCCGTCATAGTGGGCGCCAGCTCAACCCGCCAGTTGGCCGACAATCTCCAGGCCCTCGACGGCCCGCCCTTCGACGCCGAGACGCTCCGCCGCATCGACGAGATAGCCCCTCCGCCCGCGCCGGAGCAAAAAGCATGAGCCCGGGCGCGGTCCGCGTCGAAATATTGCGTACCTTTGTTCACGCATCCCGAACGAATGTTTCATTCAAAACCAAAATACACCGACTATGTTTGACGTAAAGAACTGCCTCGCAGAGTGTGAGGAAAAAATGGAAATGAGCGTACTCCACTTGGAGGACACCCTGTCGCACATCCGCGCCGGAAAGGCCAACATCCACATCCTCGACGAGATCCGGGTGAACAGCTACGGCTCGATGGTGCCGCTCAATAACGTGGCCGCTCTGACCACTCCCGACGCCCGCACCATCGCTATCAAGCCGTGGGACAAGCAGATGTTTCGCGTCATAGAGAAAGCCATCATCGACAGCCAGGTAGGCATCATGCCGGAGAACAATGGCGAACTGATTCGCCTCTCTATCCCGCCCCTCACCGAGGAGCGTCGCCGCAACCTCACCAAGCAGTGCAGCCGCGAGGCCGAGGAGTGCAAGGTGGCCATCCGCAATGCCCGTCGCGACGGCATCGACAAGCTGAAGAAGGCGGTCAAGAACGGACTCTCCGAGGACAACGAGAAGGACGCCGAGGCCGACTTGCAGAAAATCCACGACAAGATGATGAAGAAAGTGGAGGACTTGCTGGCCGAAAAGAACAAGGAAATCATGACCGTATAACCGGCCGGCCGGTTACGCTGAGCGTCCGACCCGCGCGCCGGCCGCGCGCGCGGGCTATATATAATAATATGGTGTAGGACATGAAGAGAATACCGCATTTTTTTGCCGTACTCCTGCTGTTGCTCCTGCCGCTGTCGGCGGACGCGCAGCCGGGCCGTCGCGCCAGCCGCATGGTCCAGGACACGCTGCGCAGCGGCGTGCTCGACACGGTGCGTCGCTTCAACGTCCTCTTGCCGGCCTCCTTTGGCCACGACACGGCGCGCACGTATCCCGTCCTCTATCTCCTGCACGGCATGGGCGAGGACCATACGTGCTGGGACTTGAAGGGCAGGCTCAAGGACGTTTACGACCGCCTGGTCCATAGGGGCGAGATTCCGGAGATGATTGTCGTGACGCCCGACGCCGGGGGGCCGGACCTGGCCCACCATTGGCAGGGCTACTTCGACGTTCCCGGTTGGGCGTACGAGACGTTCTTTTTCCAGGAACTGATGCCCCGCGTGGAGCAGCGCTACCGTTGCGGCGGCTCGAAAGGGCGCCGCGCCGTGGCGGGCCTTTCCATGGGCGGCGGGGGCAGTGCTATCTATGCGCTCCACCATCCCGAGGACTTCTGCGCCGTTTATGCGATGAGCGCCCTCCTGCATCACGGTGGCAGCGCGCAGCCCGCTTCGCGGCTGGACCTGGCCCTGGAGGGCTATCACCGGAACAGCGCCCTGACCTATATGGACCAGGCCGACGAGGACCGGCGCGCGGCGTTGCGCACCGTGGCGTGGTTCATCGACTGCGGGGACGACGACTTCCTCCTTACGGACAATCTGACTTTCTACGGACAGCTGCGCCGCGCGGCCGTGCCCTGCGAACTGCGGGTGCGGGACGGCGGCCACGACTGGGAGTACTGGCACACGGCGCTCTATGGCGCCCTGCCCTTCGTCGGTCGGGCCTTCGATCGGGCGGCGGACCGGTGAACTTAACCAACGAACAGCGATGCACGGAACAGTGATACGCAACACGGGGAGCAGCTACATCGTCCGGACGGACGGGGGCGCGCTGACGGAGTGCCGGGTCAAGGGCAACTTCCGCCTGCGCGGCATCCGTTCCACCAATCCCGTTGCCGTCGGCGACAGGGTGACGATTGAGGAGCGTGCGGGCGGCGTGGCCTTCATTACGGAAATCGACGACCGGCGTAATTACATCGTCCGCAAGGCCTCGAACCTGTCGAAACAAAGCCACATCCTGGCGGCCAACATCGACTTGGCGCTGCTCTTCGTCACCGTGGCGCGGCCCGAGACCACGACCACGTTTGTCGACCGCTTCCTGGCGTCGGCCGAGGCCTACGGCGTGCCCGTGGTCCTGGTGTTCAACAAAATGGACGAACTATCGGCCGACGAGCGCGACGCGGCCGAGGGGCTCATGGCCCTCTACTGCGCCGTGGGCTACGAGTGCCGCGCGCTCTCCGCCGTGACGGGCGAGGGCGTCCCCGAGCTCGAGACGCTCATGCACGGGCGCGTCTGTCTCCTGGCCGGGCACTCCGGCGTGGGGAAGTCTACGCTACTGAACCGTCTCGTACCCGACGCCCACGCCCGGACGGCCGCCGTCTCCGAGGCCCACGGGACCGGGATGCACACCACTACTTTCAGCGAACTCTACGACCTGCCCGGCGGCGGCTCCGTTATCGACATTCCCGGCATCAAAGGCTTCGGGACGTTCGACATGGAGCCGGCGGAGGTGGCCCACTACTTCCGCGACATCTTCCGCCTGTCCGCCGACTGCCGGTTCCATAACTGTACGCACACCCACGAGCCGGGCTGCGCCGTCCTCGCTGCGCTCGAGGACCACCGGCTGGCGCCCACGCGCTACGCCTCCTATCTCTCCATGCTCGAGGATAAGGACGAGGCGAAGTACCGCCAGCCCTATTGATTCACCCCCTGTTTCCCCGGCGGGCCGGTCCCGCCTAAAGTCTTTCAGCCATGCCTTTGACATTAATCATCCTGCTACTGGTCGTCCTGGCCCTGTTGCTCTACGGCGTCGAAGCGTTCGTGACGCCCGGTGTCGGTATTCCCAGCGTGCTGGCCACGGTCTGCGTGCTGGTGGCCTGTGTCCTGATATATTGTGTCGCAGGGGTCGGGTGGGCCATCCTGGCGCTCCTGGTGGCCACGGCCTTGGTGCTGCTCTTCTTCTGGTGGCTGGGGCGCTCGCGGGCCTTGGAGCGCGTCTCGCTCCACAGTACCATCGACTCCACCTCCGCCACGCCGGAACAGCTTTCCGTAAAGCCCGGCGACGAGGGTGTGGCCCAGACGCGGCTGGCCCTCATCGGCAACGCCCGGATAGAGGGCAAGACGGTCGAGGTGAAGTCCGTCAGCGGATTTCTCGACGAGGGGACGCCCGTCGTCGTCACCGAGGTGCGCGACGCCCTGATACTGGTGCGGCGCCGGTAGACTCACACTCTTTAACGCCTGGTCCGTCTGTGGCCAGGCGTTTTTTCTGTAACTTCGCCCCTAACAATAAGAAACGGAGGGAATATGACAAACGGACGACTGCTATGGGTGGACGACGAGATTGACTTGCTGAAGGCCTACATCCTCTTTCTCGAGAAGAAGGGCTACACCGTGACGACGGCTTCCAACGGGCCGGACGCCTACGAAATCTGTCGGAAGAACGACTTCGACCTGATTCTGCTCGACGAGAACATGCCCGGCTGGAGCGGCCTGCGCACGCTGGAGGAAATCAAAGAGGTGCTGCCCCACGTCCCCGTAGTGATGGTGACGAAAAACGAGGCCGAGGACCTCATGGACCAGGCCATCGGCTCGAAGATTGCCGACTATTTGCTCAAGCCCGTACACCCGAAGCAGATACTCCTGTCGCTGAAGCGCAACATTCACCGCCGCGAGATAGAGCAGGAGGTGACGCAGACCGGCTACCGGGAGGACTTCGGCCGCATCGGCGGGCAGATGACCGAAATTCAGACGGCCGACGACTGGGTGCAGCTCTACAAGCGCCTGGTCCACTGGGAGCTGGCCCTCGAAAGCACGGGCGGCGCCATGAGCGAGATGCTCCGCATGCAGAAAGAGGAGGCCAACAAGCTGTTCGCCAAGTTCGTGTGCCGGCACTACGAGGACTGGGTCAACGACCCGGACCACCGGCCACAGATGAGCCCCGACATTTTCCGCCGCCAGGTCTTCCCCCGCCTGCGCGCCGGGCGCAAGGTGTTCCTCCTGGTGCTGGACAACTTCCGCTTCGACCAGTGGCGCGTCATCAGTGAGGAGCTGGCCGAGGACTTCGACATCGACGAAGACCTCTACTTCAGCATCCTCCCGACCGCGACGCAGTACGCGCGCAACGCCATCTTCGCCGGACTCATGCCGCTCCAGATTCGCGAGATGTACCCCGAGCTCTGGGTGGACGAGGAGGAGGATGAAGGGAAAAACCTGAACGAGGAGGCCCTCATACGCCACCAGATGGAGCGATACCGCCGGCGCGAAGCCTTCACCTACCACAAGCTGAACGACTCGGTGGCCGCCGACCGCCTCCTGTCGCAGTTCTCACAACTGACGCGAACGCCGCTCAACGTCCTGGTCATCAACTTCATCGACATACTCTCGCACGCGCGGACAGAGTCGAAGATGGTGCGCGAACTGGCCGCCAACGAGTCGGCCTACCGCAGCATCACGCTTTCCTGGTTCCGCCACACGCCCATCAAGGAGCTCTTCCGCACGCTCGCTTCGCTCGACTACGACATCATTATCACGACGGACCACGGGAGCATTCGCGCCACGACGCCCATTAAGATTGTGGGCGACCGCAACGTGAACACCAACCTGCGCTATAAGGTGGGGCGCAACCTGGGCTACAACCCGAAGGAGGTCTTCGAGATGCGCCAGCCCGAGCGCTTCGGCCTGCCGTCGCCCAACCTGTCCTCGGCCTACGTCTATGCCTTGGGCGACAAATTCTTTGCCTATCCGAACAACTACAACTACTACGTGAACTACTACCGCGACACGTTCCAGCACGGGGGCATATCGATGGAGGAAATGATAGTCCCCCTCGTGACGCTGCGCCCCAAGAAGCGCTGAGCGGCCGCCGGCATACGGATGCGGGGCCCGGCGCACCAGGACGGTGCGCCGGGCCCCGCGTTTGGGCTCATAGGGCCGGCCCGCCGCCCGACAGTCCGGCGAAACACGGGAATAGGGCCCGTAAAAACTGGGCTTAGCCCCGTCGGAACGGGGCTAAGCCCAGTGGCGCGCAGAACCGGGGGCCGCGGAGCGGGCCCCGGGCTCAGTCGATGCGGACGGCCGACTCCACGTACTCCAACTGCATGAGCGAGTCGCAGAGCGTGCGGACGTCGTCCGTGTCGTAGACGGAGATGTCGATGCTCCCCTCGAAGATGCCGTCGTTCGTAGTGAGCGTGATGCGGCGAATGACGAACTGGTGCTGCTTATGGAGCACGTCGGCGATGGCATAGAGCACGCCCTGGCTGTCCATACCCTTGAGGTAAATGGTCGTTTCAAAGAGGCGCATCTTATGGGTGTCCCAGGTGCAGGCAATAATGTTGTTGCCGTAGCGCGTCTTGAGCTTCACGGCGTCCTCACAGCTGCGTTTGTGAATCTCTAACTGATTGTCCGGCGTGATGTAGCCCAGTACGTCGTCTCCCGGTATGGGGTTGCAGCAGGGAGCTATCTTGCACTTGGCGAGCGTCTCCTCGTTGAGCACGAGCACCTGCTTGCGGTTCAGGTTCTTGACGAAGTCCACGTTGTCCGTAGCGACGGGGGCCTCGGCCCGCTGCTTCTTTCCCAGGAAGGGGATGAACTTGCGCCAGCCCTTAGCCGTGTGCTTGCCGCGCAGGAAGTTGATGTCGGCATCGCCAGGGGTGACTTTTTCCTCGGCTATCGAGGTGAATAGGGCCTCACGGGTGGGCAGGTGGTGGAACGTGGCGAGTTTGTCGAAGACCAGGGTGGAGGGCTCGATGTCCTTGGTGCCGAGGAAGTCCCGCAGTTTCTCCTCGCCTTGGCGCTGTTTCTCGCGCTCGTTGCGCCGTAGGATGGCCTGGATCTTGCCTCGCGCTTTTCCCGTGGTGGCGAAGTTGAGCCACTCGGGCTGGACGTGTTGCGTGCGCGAGGTGAGGATTTCCACCTGGTCGCCGCTCTTGAGGCGGTAGCTCAGGGGCACGAGGCGGTGGTTCACTTTGGCGCCGAAGCAGTGGGAGCCCAGGACGGAGTGGATGGAGAAGGCGAAGTCGAGGGCCGTGGAGCCTGCGGGCATCGTCTTGATGTCGCCCTTCGGGGTGAAGACGAGTATCTCCGAGGTGAAGAGGTTGAGCTTGATGGTATCGAGCAGGTCGAGCGTGTCCGGTTGCGGGTCGTCGAGAATCTCCTTGATGGAGTTGAGCCACTTGTCGAGCTCGTTCTCGTCGTAGGCCGCGTCCTTGTCCTTATACTTCCAGTGGGCGGCAAAACCGACTTCGGCGATGTCGTCCATACGGTCGGAGCGAATCTGCACCTCGATCCATTTGCCCTGCTTGCTCATGAAGGTGTTGTGCAGGGCCTGGTAGCCGTTGGCTTTGGGGCTGGAGAGCCAGTCGCGGAAGCGCGTGGGGTGGGGCTTATAGATTTTGGTCAGGGCGCCATAGATGCGATAGCATTCGTCTATCTCCTCCTTGCGGTCGGCAGGGACAAAGACGATGCGGATAGCGAGCACGTCGTAGACTTCACTGAAGGGGATGTGCTTGTTCTGCATCTTGGTCCAGATGGAGTAGGGGCTTTTCACGCGGGCCTTGATTTCGTACTTCACGCCCATTTCGTCGAGCTTCTGGCGTATGGGGGCCGTGAAGTTGGCAAAGATGGCGTCGCGTTCCTCCTGGGTGTCGGCCAGGTTCTTCTCTATCTGTGCGTACTCGTCGGGGTGCTCGTACTTGAAGCTGAGGTTCTCGAGCTCCGTCTTTATTTTGTTGAGGCCGAGTCGCTCGGCGATGGGCGCGAAGATGTAGAGCGTTTCGCCGGCAATCTTGTACTGTTTGCTCGGGAGCATGCTCGAGAGCGTGCGCATGTTGTGCAGTCGGTCGGAGATCTTGATGAGGATGACGCGGATGTCGTCGCTCATCGTCAGCAACAGTTTCTTGAACGTCTCGGCCTGGAGCGAGGCGCGGTCGCCGAAGATTCCGCCCGCTATCTTCGTTAGTCCTTCGACGATGTTGGCTATCTTTGGCCCGAAGAGGTTAGCGATGTCCTCGTTCGTGTAGTCCGTGTCCTCCTCCACGTCGTGGAGCAGGGCCGCGCATATGGAGGTGGAGCCGAGACCTATTTCCCCGCAGACGATTTGGGCAACGGCGATGGGGTGGAGTATGTAGGGTTCGCCCGAGAGGCGGCGCACGCCCTTGTGGGCCTGTTTGGCAAAGTTGAAGGCCTTGGTGATGATTTCCACCTTCCGGCGGTGATTGGAAGCCAGATAGGTGTCGAGCAGGTGCTGAAAGGCGGCGTTGATCATTTGCTCGTCCTTCTGTTCCTGCGGAGTGAGTGCTTTTGAATTAGTGGCTTGCATAGTGTTCGCGTTTAAGGGGTTAGACTGGCGGCGCCTGGCCTGGACCGGAGCCGCAGTGTGCCGTGGGGTGGGAGGCTTGTTCCTGACTTTTCCCGGTGAGGGAAAAAACCGCACAGCCGCTTCGCTGCAGCGAAGCGGCTGTGCGGTCCCCGTATTATCTTACCCTCAGTTTCTGTCCGGGCTTGATCAGGTTGCCTTTAATATTATTGAGGCGTCTCAGCTTACTAACCGTCGTGCCGTTTCGCTTGGCTATCTCGCTCAGCGTATCGCCCTTGCGAACGGTGGTAGTACGGGTGCGGCTGGTCCGTTTCTTGCGGGTAGTGGTGCGGGTAGACTTCTTTTTCGTGGAGGCGGCGGCCGTCGTGGCGGGCTGCTCCGGCTGGGTGACTTCTACGCGGGCGCGGCGCGTGAGCAACTCCTCCGCGCGATAATTATATATGGAGTCGTTCCAGTCAATAAAGGCCGTGACCGTCTCCATAGGCAGACGGATGGCGCAGAGTTCGGAACGGCCGGGGATGATATCGGTCCGGTATTGCGGGTTAAGGGCCCGCACCGCCTCGGCGTCGATTTTGCAAAGCTCGGATATTTGGCGTACGTGCACGTCGCGGGACACCATGATGGTATCCGTAGCGATGGGGTAACGGGTCTTCATCGGGCAGATATTGTGCTCGCAGTAGTACGTCATGATATAGTTCGCGGCGATGAAGGCCGGCACGTAGCCGCGCGTCTCCTTAGGCAGGTAGGGATAGATTGTCCAGTAGTCCTTTGCTCCGCCTGCGCGGTGAATGGCCTTGGTTACTTGCTCCGGTCCGCAGTTGTAGGCGGCGAGCACCAGGTTCCAGTCGCCGAAAATCTGGTAGAGGTCGCGCAGATACTTGGCCGCGGCCCAGGAGGCCTTCGACGGGTCGCAGCGCTCGTCGATGAGGCTGTTCACCTCCAGGTCGTAGCGCTTGGCCGTCGAGAGCATGAACTGCCAGAGGCCCACGGCGCCCGCGCGGCTCACGGCCGTGGGGTTGAGGGCGGACTCTACGACGGGGAGGTATTTCAACTCGAGCGGCAGCCCGTAGTAGTCGAGTGCTTCCTCGAAGATGGGTATGTAGAAGTTGCCGGCCCCGAGCATGAAGGAAACCTGACTGCGCCGCTTGTCGCTGTACTCGTCGATGAATTGCCGGACAATAGAGTTGTAGGGCATTTCGATAATGGTGGGAAGCCGGCGCAGGCGGTCCTGATAAACGGCGTCGGGGAACGTGGGCCGCGTGGCTGTGTCGGTACACGTGGTGTCGGGATACAGGTATTTCTTCGCCTGCCAGACTTTCAGCAGCGAGTCGGCTTCGACGGAGAGGCCCTCGGGGAGGGCAATCACTTCATTATTGCCGCTGCGGTCGTCATGGACGGTGATTTCATTCTGTGCCGATGCCGTAGCTGCGGCCACCAGGCATGTGAGGAGAAATAGTTTGATGCGTTTCATTCCGAGTAGTAGGGTTAAAAATTGAGGCTACACCCTATGCCGTAGGACGATTGCGCTTTTTTCCCGACCGGGGTCGATTCGATGACGGCCGGTTGGAGGCGCATGCTCAAGTCGGGCGAGATGTCGAAGACCGAGAGTTGTGCGTCGACGTAAGCATCTATGACGGAGATGAGGTAGACGCCGACGAAGCAGAATACGCTCAGGTCGCGGAAGCGGCGGTAGCGGTCGCGGCGGTTCTTGAAGAGTTCCTTGAACTGCTCTTCCCGTCCCGTGATGTCGTAGCGCGGGGGGAGCATGTCCATATAGCTGTCCGTCGTCGGGTCGTCGTCCATGATGTCGAGATAGGCCTGCGAGTAGTCGTGGTACATCTGCTGGTTCCACATCAGGGCGTAGGTGCATCCCAGAAAGCCCCCGTAGATGATGGGCAGTTTCCAGAATTTACGGTTATAGATTTGTCCCGCACCGGGCAGCACGAGCGAGAGCCAGAGTGCCCTTTTCGGGTCGGGGACGAATTGCTTTCTGATTTTGAGCTCCTGGGGCGCGTCCTTCAGGAGTGAGTCGTTCACTTGCGCGAGGCGGGCCGTGTCGGTTTCCGCCGCGGCCGTGCGGAGCCGGACGGTGTCGGTCCGCGGTTCGAGTGTCCTGGCCGTGTCGGGCTTTTCCTTCAGGATAAGCCGGGCCTGGGCCGCAGCTTCCGCGCCACCGGCCAGCGTGCCTGCCCATAGCAGACTGAGGAAACAGATAAGCGCCTTGCAGACTTTCATCCTTTCATTCTGTCGAAGAGACTAATGATGCGCTCCAGCTCCTCTTCCGACGAGAAAGGGATACTGATTTTGCCTTTGCCCTGACTGGAGCAGGTCATCTGGACCTTCGTGTGGAAAAAGTCAGACAGGCGGGAGCGCAGCGTGTGATACTCCTCCGGGAGGCGGCGGCTGCTTTTGTCCGTCAGTTGCCGGCGCCCGCTCTTCACGGTCTCACCGTTGTTGAGCGCCTTGACCATTTCCTCTACCTGCCGCACGGAGTAGCCTTTTTCCTTGATTTCTCCGAAGAGCTTCACCTGTAGCGACGGTTTGTTGAGTCCCAGCAGGGCACGGGCGTGCCCCTGGTCCACTTCTTTGTTCTGTAAGGCCACCTGCACCTGGGCCGGGAGTTTGAGCAGGCGCAGGTAGTTGGCTATGGTGGCGCGGTTTTTCCCCACCTTTTCGGACAGTTGGTCCTGCGTCAGGTGGTATTGCTCTATCAGGTTCTGGTAGGCCAGGGCGATTTCGATGGCGTTCAGGTCCTCGCGCTGTATGTTCTCTACGAGGGCCATCTGCATCATGTTCTCGTCGTCGGCGGTCCGGATGTAGGCCGGTATGCTGTTGAGCCCCGCCATCTGTGAGGCGCGCCAGCGTCGTTCGCCCGCGATGATCTGGTACGTGCCGTCTTCCATCTGCCTTAGGGTGATGGGCTGGATGATGCCGATCTGGCGGATGCTCTCCGCCAGTTCTTCCAGCGCGGCCTGGTCGAATTCGCGGCGCGGTTGGTTGGGGTTCGCTTTGATTTTATAGAGGGGCACCTCGTTTATGGATGAGGAACCGTTGGTGTGGACCTCTTCCGTCGAGATGAGGGCGTCGAGACCGCGCCCCAGGGCGGGATATTTCTTGTGTACAGCCATGTTCTATTTTAGTCTACTGCAATAGGGAGACGCTGCGGCTCAGGAGTTCTTCAGAATAATCTCCTTGGCCAGCGACAGGTGGTTCTTCGCACCGGTCGAGTCCGCGTCGTACAGGATGGCGGGCAAGCCGTGACTGGGCGCTTCGGAGAGTTTCACGTTACGCTGGATGACGGTCTTGAATACGAGCTCCTGGAAATGGCGCTTCACTTCGTCGTAAATTTGATTAGCCAGGCGCAGGCGACTGTCGTACATCGTCAGCAGGAAGCCTTCGATTTCGAGCCCGGGGTTGAGCTTCTTCTTGATAATCTTAATGGTGTTGAGCAGCTTGCTTATCCCTTCGAGGGCGAAGTACTCGCACTGTACGGGGATGATGACGGAGTCGGCCGCCGTGAGGGCGTTCACTGTGATGAGGCCTAAGGAGGGCGAGCAATCGATGAGGATGAAGTCGTACTCCGACTTGACGGGTGTGAGCAGGTTGCGGAACACGTACTCGCGGTTCTGGAAGTTGAGCATCTCCACCTCTGCGCCGACGAGGTCGATGTGGGAGGGGACGATGTCCAAGCGTTCGATGTCCGTCGTGTAGATAGCTTCGCGCAAGTCGGCCTGGTTGATGAGACACTCGTAGATGGAGCAGTCCACCTTGCTCAGGTCCACGCCCAAGCCCGAGGAGGCGTTGGCCTGCGGGTCGGCGTCGATGAGGAGCACCTTCTTTTCCAGTGTCGCGAGCGAGGCAGCCAGGTTCATCGACGTCGTAGTTTTGCCGACGCCACCCTTTTGGTTTGCTAATGCAATGATTTTGCCCATAATCGTAAGTTTGGTTGCCGTGCCGGGGCTGACCGGCGCAGGGCAACAATCCTCTGCAAAGGTAGCAATTTTTCTTTGAACTGTCTGGCTTTATACATTTTTTGCGTCGCGCCGGCCTGTTATCTTACCGCCTTTTTCAGTTCAGCGGGCTGCAGGGCCTGTTTCCGCTTCTCCGCCGCCGGTTTTTCAGGCCACGCCGCCTGTTTTCCGGACCACGGGGCCTATTCCCGTCGCCACGGGCCTTAGCCCCGTAAAAACTGGGCCTATTCCCGTAAAAACTGGCCCTAGCCCCGTTGTTCCCGTTCTTAGCCGCGTGGCGGCGGCCCTTGTCGGGCCGGCGGCGAGGGGGCGCCGGGCCCTCCCGGAGCGTTGTCGGCCGGGCCGCGGGCGAGGCCGCCATGGGCCGGGGCCTGTCCCGCCGCGCATTTCTGCGGTCCGGCCGGGCACGGATGGCGTTTTTTTCGTACTTTTGCCCTGCCTTAGGGCGTCGCGGGCGGCACGCGCCTGTCGCGGCGCCTTTCGGCGTCACCATTAGTAGTTATGTCAAGACCTTATCTTCTCATCTCCAACGACGACGGCGTATCGGCGAAAGGCATCAACTTCCTCGTCGAGACGCTGCGCCCCGTGGCCGACCTCCTGGTCGTAGCCCCCGACTCGCCCCGCTCCGGCGCGGGGTGTGCCATCTCGTCCGTCGTGCCCATCCATTACGACGTGTTGCGCCGGGAGCCGGGCCTCACGGTCTGTTCCTGTACCGGAACGCCGGTGGACTGCGTCAAGCTGGCGCTCAACGTATTTACCGACCGCAAGCCCGACTTGGTCGTAGGCGGCATCAATCATGGCGACAACTCGTCCGTCAATTCCCATTATTCCGGCACTATGGGCGTGGCCACAGAGGGCGCGCTCCAGGGCTATCCCGCCGTGGCCTTCTCGCTCTGCGACCATTCGCCCGACGCCGACTTTACGCCCCTGGCGCCCTATCTGGTCGACTTCGTGTTCAAGGCCATAGCCGCCGGCCTGCCGCCCTACACGTGCCTCAACATCAACTTCCCCAAGCGCGAACGCTTTGAGGGCGTGCGCGTGTGCCGCATGGCCCGCAGCCGGTGGGAAAAGGAGCTGTCGCCCTGCCCCCGCCGCGACGACGACCGCTACTTCTGGCTCGTGGGCGAGTGCCGCGAGCTGGAGGCCGGGGCCGAGGACACGGACCGCTGGGCCCTGGCCCACGGCTATGTGGCCGTCACCCCGACGCAGCTCGACGTGACAGCCACGCAGCTCATCGACGTGCTGAAAAACGTGCTCTGAGCCGCCGCGCCGCTCCCCGCGGGCCGCAACCGTCGGCGCGCGGCGTCCGTTCTCCGAAAACCGTATTCCATGAAATACTTTCTCATTGCCGGCGAAGCGAGCGGCGACCTCCATGCCGCCCACCTGATGCAGGCGCTCGTGGCCGAGGACCCGTCGGCCGACTTCCGCTACTTCGGCGGCGACCGCATGGTGGCCGTCGGCGGCCGTCTGCTCCGCCATTACCGCGACCTGGCCTACATGGGCTTCATCCCCGTCCTGCTCCATCTGCGCACCATCCTGCGCGGCGTGAAGCAGTGCGAGGCCGCCATTGCCGAGTGGCGGCCGGACGTGGTGATACTGGTGGACTATCCCGGCTTTAACCTCCGGATTGCCCGCTTTGTCCGCGAGGCGGCGCTCTGCCCGGTCTTTTATTACATCTCCCCGAAGATTTGGGCCTGGAAGGAGCACCGCATCCACGCCATCCGGCGCGACGTGACCCATCTCTACTCCATCCTGCCCTTTGAAGTAGAGTTCTTTGAAGGGAAACACCATTACCCCATCACTTACGTAGGCAACCCGACGGTGGACGAGGTGGCCGCCTGGCAGGCCGCCCATCCCGCGGTCGCCGGACAGGCCGGCGAGGCCCCGCTCATCGCCCTGTTGCCCGGCTCGCGGCGCCAGGAGGTCGACGACAACTTGTCGCGCATGCTCCGCGCCGCTGCGCCCTATGCCGACCAGGGCTACCGCCTGGCCATTGCCTGCGCGCCGGCCCTGCCCCTGGACTTCTACCGCCAGCTGCTGGACCGCTACTGGCCGGGTGCCCTGGAGCAGGACCGCTGCCGGCTCGTGGTGGACGGGACCTACGCCCTGCTCTCGCAGGCCGTGGCGGCGCTCGTCACGAGCGGCACCGCCACGCTCGAGACGGCTTTGTTCCGCGTGCCCCAAGTGGTGTGCTACTACGTGGGCTTCGGCTGGTTCGTCAGCCTTCTGCGCCGCCTTTTCCTCAAAGTACCCTACATCTCGCTCGTCAACCTCGTGTGTCGCGAGGAAGTAGTGCCCGAACTGGTGGCCGACGGGATGACGGTCGAGGCTGTACGCCGCCACCTCTCGGAAATCTTGCCGGGCGGTTCGCGCCGGGTCGCCATGCTCGAGGGTTATGCCCGCATGGCCGCGCGCCTGGGCGAGCCGGGTGCCCCCCGCCGGGCGGCGGCCGACATGGTAGCCCGCCTGCGCCGGGCACGGGGGGAGGGCTGACGCCGTCCCGTTTCCGGAAAACGAGACCGCGGCTGCGGGAACGAAGGGTTCCCGCAGCCGCGGTCGGCTTTATGGCCCGGGCTGCCGGGCCGGAGGGGCGGCCTATTGGGCGGCTCCGGCTTCGACGCGGCGGGCCACCTCTTGCAACTGCGTTACGATGTCGGGGTGCTCGGCCGCCACGTTGTCGCGCTCGTCGTTGTTCCCCGTGCGGCGGAACAACTGCGGCTCGCGGCTGTTACCGGTCTCGATGACCGGGCCCCAGCTGACCATCGGACCGCCCGTACGCGGCTCGATGTATTTCCACTCCTTGGTGCGCACTTCCACGTTGTGGTTGTTGCCCGTCGTAATGACGTAGCTGCGCTGACTGCCAGCGTTGCGTCCCAGCCAGGTGTCGAGGCAGTCGCGGCTGTCGGGCGCGGCGTTGTCCGGCAGCTTGGCGCCGATGAGGCGGGCCATCGAGGCCAGGGCGTCTATGTGCGAGACGAGGGCCGTATCCACGCGGCCGCCTTCGATATGTCCCGGCCAGCTCACGATGAAGGGCACCGTCGTCCCCGCTTCGTAGGCGCTGTACTTCCCGCCGCGGAAGGGGCCGCCGGGCTTGTGGCTTCCGGCCAGCGCTACGGCCTCGTCGGCGTAGCCGTCGTCCAGCACGGGCCCGTTGTCGCTCGTGATGACGAGCAAGGTATTCTCTGCGATGCCCAAGCGGCGCAGCGTCTCCGTGATGCGGCCCACGGTCCAGTCGAACTGGAGGATGGCGTCGCCGCGCAGGCCCATCGGGCTCTTTCCCCTGAAACGGTCGCTCGGGTAACGGGGCACGTGGATGTCGTTCGTACAGAGGTAGAGGAAGAACGGACGCTCGCCGGCTTCGCGCTCTATGAAGGCGACGGCGTGGCTAACGATGGAGTCGGCGATGTGTTCGTCCTGCCACAGCGCCTTACCGCCGCCCTTCATGTAGCCAATGCGGCTGATGCCGTTCACGATGCTCATGTCGTGGCCGTGACTGGGCTTCAGCTTGGTCAGTAACTCCGGGTTGTCCTTGCCTGTGGGCTCGCCCGGGAAGTTTTGCCGGTAACTCACTTCGATAGGCGCCGAGGGGTCGTAGTTGGCCACGCGGCCGTTCTCGATATAGACGCAAGGCACGCGGTCGGCCGTAGCGGCCATGATGTAAGAGTAGTCGAAGCCCAGGTCTGTGAGGTTGGGCGTGATGGTAGTGTTCCAGTCCTGCTGGCCAGTCTTCGCACCCAGTCCCAGGTGCCACTTGCCGACGGCGGCAGTGGCGTAGCCGCGTTGCCGAAACGCGTCGGCCAGGGTGTATTGCTCCGGACGGATGATGAGTGCGGCGTTGCCTGCGGCGACACCGGTGTCGGGCCGGCGGAAAGAGTACTCGCCCGTCAGGAGTGAGTAGCGCGACGGCGTGCTTGTGGAAGCCACCGCGTGGGCGTCGACAAAGCGCACGCCGGCCTGGGCCACGCTGTCGGTGGCCGGGGTCTGGACGCGCTCCGCGCCGTAGCAGGACAGGTCGCCGTAGCCCAGGTCGTCGGCCACGAGGAAAATCACGTTGGGCGTCTGTTGCTGCTGCGCCGCGGCGCCGGCGGCGGCCAGGCCCATGAGGGGAAGGAGATAACGGGGATTCATGGATGAGAGGGTTTAATATAAGGTAGGGCGGCCGGGCCTGTGTCCCGGAAGGGAGGCCCCGTCCGCCGGGGTCAAAGGTACGACAAAAAAACGGGACGGCCCGCCGGTGTCCCGTTTTTCTCTGCGGTCGCGGCGGCGGTCAGTAGCCGAAGCGCTCTGCCGCCAGGCGCATCTGCCCGCGGATGTTCACGCCGAAGGGGCAGCGCTCCTCGCACTGGCCGCAGGCCAAGCACTCCGAGGCATGGTGACGGAGCAGCTTGTAGTGCTCCCGCACCGTCTCGGGCACGCACCCCTCCGCCTCGGTCAGGTTGTAGAACTTGTTGACGCTCGCAATGTCGATGCCCGCCGTGCACGGCGCGCAGTGGCCGCAGTACATGCAGTGGCCGCGCCAGCTGAACTGCTCGAGGCCCTGCATCACGTCCGTGTAGTCGCGCTCCCTGTCCGTCGCGCCGCACCATGCCGTGGCCGCGTCGAGTTCCTCCATGCTGTGACAGCCCACCATAACCGCCGCGACGGCGGGGCGAGTGAGTGCATACTCGATGCACTGGGCCGGCGTGAACGCCCGCCCGAAGGGCGAGCGCGCCGCGTTGAGCAGGTCACCGCCGCCGTAGACCTTCATCACGTCGATGCCTACCCCTTCGCGCTCGCACAGTTCGTAGAGCGCCTCGCGGTCGGGGTCGATGTTCTGCAACGGGTGGTCGTAACTCTTCTCCGCCCAGAGGTCCTCCACCTCCTCGGAGGCGGGCTGCAGGTCGTAGCACGGATTGATGGAGAAGAGCAACACGTCGATGCGTCCGCTGCGCACGGCCTGCTGCGCTACGACGGGGTTGTGGCTGCTCAGGCCGATGTGACGGATGCGCCCTTCGCGTTTCCACGCCTCGGCCATCTGCATCACCGGGCCCTCGAGCACGGCCTTCAGGTCCCGTTCGTCGTCCACGTAGTGCACCATCCCGACGTCCACGTAGTCCGTCCCGAGCAAGCGCAAGGCTTCCTCGAACGACGCCCTCGTTTTCTCCGGGTCGCGGGTGCGCAGGTACTGGCCGTCCTCCCAGACCGTGCAGAGATGGGCCTGGAGGACAAACCGGCTGCGCCGGCCCCGGAGCGCCTGCTCGATACGGCGGCGCAGGTCGGGATTGGGGGAGTAGAGATCCATAAAGTTGACGCCGCGCGCCATGGCGGCGTCCATCAGGCTGCACGTATCCTCGGGCGAAAGGCCCATAAAGCCCTCGCAGCCCAGACTGACGGCGCTCACGCGCAGCCCGGTGCGGCCCAGTGTTCGGTATTCCATGTTCATGTCGGAGTAGTTTGAAGTAGAAAATTCAAGGGGAAGCCCGCGTCCGCCCCTGGCGGCGTTCATGTCGGAGTAGTTTGAAGTAGAAAATTCAAGGGGAAGCCCGCGTCCGCCCCTGGCGGCGTTCATGTCGGAGTAGTTTGAAGTAGAAAATTCAAGGGGAAGCCCGCGTCCGCCC
>USPK01000026.1 GCA_900556465.1 uncultured Prevotella sp.
TGGACGACGGGCCCGGGCCGTAGAGGCGCTCGATGAGGTCCGGCCGACTCATGCGGCGCAGTTCGGACATGATTTTCCCTCGCTCCTCGGGCTTGTACCAGAAGAAGAACATGCGTTGGCGCAACTTTTCCTGCGGGGTGCGCGCCGACGGCACGGGGGCGAGGGTGTAGGGGTGATAACCGGAGTACCACGTTTCCGTACTGACCGTCATCGGCGTCGGGGTGAAGTCCTGCACTTGCTCTAAGTGGAAGTCGAGGTCCTTAGTGATGGCTGCCAGCTCGGCCATGTCCTCTTCCGTGCAGCCCGGGTGGCTGCTGATGAAGTACGGGATGAGCTGCTGGTGCAAGCCGGCCTCGCGATTGATGCGGTCGAAGATGGCCTTGAATTCGTAGAACTGTTGGAACGGGGGCTTGCGCATGAGTTGCAGGACGCGGTCGCTGGTGTGCTCGGGGGCAACCTTGAGGCGGCCGGATACGTGGCGCGTGATGAGTTCGTGGGTGTAGGCCCGGGCGGCCTGGTTCAGCCGTTCGTCCCGGTAGTGGTGGAGCAGGAGGTCGTAGCGCACGCCGCTGCCGATGAAGCTGCGTTTGATGCCGGGCAGGGCGTCAACGGCGCGATAGATGTCGAGCAGCGGCTGGTGGTCGGCCTGGAGGTTGGGGCATACGCCGGGATGGATGCACGACGGGCGCTTGCAACGCTCGCACAGACTGCGGTCGCGGCCGCCCATGCCGTACATGTTGGCCGACGGGCCGCCCAGGTCGGAAAGGTAGCCCTTGAAGTCCGGCATCTGGAGAATTTGCCGCACTTCGCGGAGGATGCTCTCCTTCGAGCGGCTCATGATGAATTTGCCCTGGTGGGCGGAGATGGTGCAGAAGGCGCAGCCGCCGAAGCAGCCGCGGTGGAGCGTCACGGAGAATTTTATCATCTCGTAGGCCGGGATGCGTTTGCCGCGGTACTTGGGGTGGGGCTGGCGCGTGTAGGGCAGGTCGAACGAGCGGTCAATCTGCTGCGTCGTCATGGGCGGGAAGGGCGGCTCGACCACGACAAATTTCCCGTCGACTTCCTGGACGAGGCGCTGCGGGTGGAGCCGGTTGCTCTCCTCCTCGATGTGGCGGAAGTTCTCGGCATAGGCTTTCCGGTCCCGCAGGCAGACTTCGTGCGAATGGAGAAGGATGTCGTCCGGGCGCAGGCCGCCGGCGATGTGGTCCCGTTCCTCCAGGCTCGCCGTCTGGCGCACCGGATAGCGGCGCAGCAGCTGCTGGAAGTCCGCTACGTCGGCAAAGCGCTCGGGGGCGTGGTGGAGCAACTTCTCCTCTATCAGCCGGCAGAGCGCTAAGGTTGGCAGCTCGCCCATGCCGTAGACGAGCAGGTCCGCCCCGCTGTCGCAAAGGATGGACTTACGCAGCCGGTCCTGCCAATAATCGTAGTGGGTCAGCCGCCGTAGCGAGCCCTCTATGCCGCCTAAGACGACCGGCACGTCGGGAAACAGCGACTTCAGTATCCGGGTATAGACGACCGTCGGATACTCGGGCCGCAGGTCGTGGCGCCCGTCCGGGCTGTACGCGTCCTCGGAGCGTAGCCGCTTGTTGGCGGTGAATTTGTTCACCATCGAGTCCATGCAGCCCGGGGCAACGGAGAAGAAGAGCCGCGGCCGACCCAGCTTCTTGAAGTCGCGGAAGTCGCCGTGCCAGTCGGGTTGCGGGACGATGGCCACGCGGTAGCCTTCCGCCTCGAGCAGGCGGCCGATGACCGCTACGCCGAACGAGGGATGGTCCACGTAGGCGTCGGCGCTGAAGAGTATGACGTCGGCGCAGTCCCACCCGCGCAGTTCCATTTCTTTGCGGGTTGTGGGGAGCCAGTCCGTCAGCAACGGGCGGCTGGGATGGGGGGACGGAAGGGTGGAATTGGGCATATCGGGCAAAAGCGTATGAAGCAAGGCAGGCAGTGAGGGCGCTGCCCGTGAAAGACTGTTGTGGGAAAAAGGAGGCCGGTGGGAAAAACGGGCGAACCAGGCCAACGGTCGCCGGCGCGTGGCCGCAGAAAAGGGGAGAGGGGGAAAGGGTCAAGCCTCCGCTTCGGGGTGTTCCGCATCCCACTGTGCGTAGAGGCGGAGCAAGTTGCGCAGGCCGTAGGCTTTCATCTTCTCATGATAAATCACGTCGATGCACAAATCGAGCAAGTCCTTCGTGTCCTCGGACGAGTGGGCAATCAACGAGCGGATATTCAGACGCAGCTTGTCGAGTACGGGCTCATCGACGTAGCCCGTGCTGTCCACCAGTCCGTTAAAGAGGGCGTACTTGCGGATGGTCTGCAGGTTCTCGTCCGTAATGTTCAGGTGGCGCGTGCCGCTTTCGTTGAGTTGTATGTCGTACATGGTAGGCGATGTTAGTAGGTTTGTTTCCGCAAATGTAATGAAAGGCGGGCGGCAAGGCAAGGAAAGCGGCTGCTTTTCCGCGACTTGTCCGGACGGCCTCCTGGTTTCGTGCAACAAATATACGGAGA
The DNA here is from genome assembly GCA_900556465.1 of uncultured Prevotella sp. Classification (GTDB taxonomy): domain Bacteria; phylum Bacteroidota; class Bacteroidia; order Bacteroidales; family Bacteroidaceae; genus Alloprevotella. The sequence goes on from USPK01000026.1 coordinate 2,503, forward strand.
AAAACCGAGAGCCGCAACGTTTTGCCGGCTGAAAGTAGGCGCCCCGTCATTCCAACAGGAAGCGCACGATGGCCGCCATGGCCTGGTCGCGCACGGTGGCGTCCTCGATACACTCGAAAGGAAAGCCCATCGTCAGGACGCGGTAGCGGCGCCCCGGGTAGGCACAGCCGGCGCTCTGTCCGCCGTCGTAGGCGAAGGCGGAAAAGGCGTCGGCCGACGCCGGCGTGAGCGCGTCGGGAGCCGGTGCGCCGTAGCGCGTGGCGGAACTATGGCGGACGATGCGGAAACGCAGGTTGAGCCCGCGCACGTAACTGCTCGTGTCGCTTCGGGCCGTTCCGGCAAACTGGCAGTGTAGCATGTCGCGCAGGAAGGCCTGTTCCTCCGGCCGCTGCATGTCCGACCCGATGAACGCCCCGCTGATCAGCAGCCGCCCGCCGCCGTTCAGGTAAGCCGTGAGGCAGCTGCGTGTGTCGGCGTCAAAGGTCTTGTAGGAGTGCAAGTTGTAGGGGACGTCGCGTTGCAGGCCCGCGATGTAGTCTATCATGGCGTAGGGCGAGAGGGTTACGTAACCCTTGCGGAAGGCCTCGCCGCTGCACGACGAGTAGGAATAGGCGCCCATCGCCGCTACGGACCGTCCGTGGAGGGCCGGGTAGTCGAACGTGTTGCCGGCAAAGATTTGCCCCTCGAGCTCGTTCCCGCTGTGGCCCCACAGGTCCTCGTCGACGTCGCCCTTGCTGTCGCGGTCGAAGTTGATTTGCCGGCCGGCGTAGGCCGCGGTCTGTCCGTAGGCCACGCCGAGGTCTTCCTCCAGGTCAAATCCGCCTTGCGTCGCCGTCTCGCGCCAGGCCGGGCCGCTCAGGCGCTCGAACCCGTTGACAATGAGGATTTGCCCCTGCGGTCGGGGCGCGCGGTAGACGCTCAGTTCCTCCGACGGGAAGCTCTCGCCACCCGCGTTCACGGCCGCTATGCGGAAGCTGTAGCGGTAGCCCGGCGAGAGCGTCACGCGGATGCGGGTGTTGTTGCCCACCAGCTGTCCGTTGTCGTAGTCGCCGTCGTTCACCCGCGTGTAGAGCACGTAGTCCGTCGCTACGGCGCTGGGCTCCAGCGGGTCGGGAGTGGGCTCCCAGGCCAGTTCCGCCGCCTCGCCGTCGGCCGTCAGCAGGGCCGAGAAGGCATGTACGGGGAGCGGCTGCACGACGACGTCGCGTTCCCCGTGTTGCGCGTTGACGTATTGCAGGATGCCTTTATAGATGGCCCGCGACAGGAAAAACTTGAACGTGGGGTCGTGGGCAAACTTCATGTCGGTGAAGTTCTGGTGTGAGAGGGTCTCGATGATGGCTGCCGGCACGTCGGGAACGCGCGTCTCACCGTAGTTGCGGTCCCAGCGCTCGCGCTGCGTCCACGTGGTCCGGAAGGTGTGCGAAAGGTCGCGCACCATGCTGGACTTTATCAGGCAGACCAGGTCGGACGAGGCGTTGCGCGACAGACCGGAGACGTACTCATGGTTGCCGAATCCGTCGACGGTGGTACAGATGCCCAGCGTCCCGTAAACGCTCTGGTCGCTGCGCACCCCGGCGTCGCTGTGAACGGCCAAGGCCAGCTCGAACGGAACGCCGCGGCCCTGCGTGCCGGGCATATAGCAGCTGCCGCCACCCAGGAAGTTGAGCAGATAGGAACGGCTGCGGATGTCGTCGTTATAGTCGTTGTCGCCCCCGTCCTTATTGAACAGCGTGTCGGGCAAGCCGCACCACTGCGCGTAGTAGCGGGAGCCTTCGAGGAAGCGTGGGAAACCGCTGGTCCCGGCCTGGCCGCGCTCCGACTGGCCCACGCCGCCGCCGAAGCGCACGCCGTCGGCGGTGACGACTCCGCGGTAGTCGCTCTCGTTGGTCAGTACCACGCGCCCTTCGCGGTGGCTGCCTTCGTCGAAGGCAAAGGTGCCGAGGTAGACCCACGTGCTCCCGCCCATGCGCTGGTTGACGCGGAACTGCGTGCGCCCGCCCTTGTGGTAGACGGTGTAGTGCGCGTCGGGCACGCTGTTGGGCCGCGTCACGTAGGACACGTAGACGGCGTAGCGGCCTGCCCGGGGAATGTCCGGCATCCATTCGGCGGTGGACTGGTGCGTGCGCCGCGACGTGGCGCCTACTTCGCGGGCCGAGCCGCTGGCAAAGGGGGCCGCGGCGTCGTCGAGCAGGCCCGCGGGGGCCGCAAATCCGGCCGAGGCCGTTACCGTGCGCCACGCGTTGTCGCCGTGCTGCGTCTCGCTGTACTGGCCCTGCCGCTGCGGCGCGTCGTTGTCGACGACCGCCTCAAAGGGCTGCGGGTCGCGTTCGCGGGCGCTGGCCACGACGGCCCCGGCCTTTTCGAGCATCGGGATAAGGAAGGGATTGACGAACGACTGCGTGAGCAGGTCTTCGCACGTGCAGAAGAGCGTGGGGCGTTGCCACGTCCATTTTCCGTTACGGTAGTAGCGGCCGTGGCTTGGGGTGACCATGAGGTGGGCCCCTTCCAGGCCCTTCGTCACCCGGTAGGGACGCGAGGCATTCTTCACCCAGGGCTGGCCGGTGTATCGGATTTTTCCCCACAACCGGCTGCGGTCCTCCTTCTCCTCGCGCAGCAGGTTGGGGACGAGTTCCTCGATGGGCGTCTCGTATTTGCCGTAGACCACCACCCGGTAGCGCCGGTACGCCTTGGGGAGCAGGCGCGACAGTCGGGCATAGATTTGCCCGACGCTCTCGGACGTGAACGGCTGGCCGTAGAAGGGTTCGTTGGGATAGAGGCGCAGCGTTTTGGCCTCTTGGTCTATGTGCACTTCGTCGAGGCGGTAAGGGTCGTGGGGTACGTAGCCGTCCAGGTGGTATTGCCGGAAGAAGTCCTGCAATGTTTCGCGGAGCGACGCGGCCGACTGGGCCATGCCGGCCGTGCCGGCTATCAGGAATAAGGCAAGGGTAAGGAGGTGTTTCATGGGTGGAAAGGTTGCGGCCGGGCGGTGGCGGCGGCAGCGGAAGGGTGGGGCGCACGTCGTCGGCCTGCGGGGCAGGCACGGGGATTAGCCCTCCCCTTCGACGGCAAATTTTTCGGGATGCAACCCGCGGTAGGGGCGGTAGTAGTCCATGATGACTTTCATGTCGGCCTCTACGTCGCCGCTGGGCATGAGGACTCGGGTGCAGACAATGGTTTTCCGTGAATAGTCTAAGGCATAGAGCATGATCGGCAACGAGGCCTTGAGGGCGATGAAGTAGAAGCCGCGCTTCCAGGTGGTGACCCGCGAACGGGTGCCCTCGGGCGTGACGCCCAGCTCGAAGTGCTCGGCCGCCTGGGCCTGTTCGGCCAACTGGTCGGTCAGGTTGGTGCGGTGGCTCCGCTCTACGGGGATGCCGCCCATGCGTCGGAACATCCAGCCCAACGGGCCCACGAACCACTCTTTCTTCATCAGGAACCCCGCCGAGCGGCCTATGGCCCAGTAGTAGAGTTTGGCGATGATGAAGTCCCAGTTGCTCGTGTGCGGCGCTACGCAGATGATGCACTTGTCGTAGCGCGGCACACGGACATCCTCTTTCCATCCGAGCAGGCCGAAGTAGAGTTTATGGCAAAGTGCTTGCAGCATGGGCGGGGATTTAAGTGCATGGCCAGGCGGAAGGGATTTCCGTCTGGCCCGCAAGTTTTGGAAACGGCCGGACAAGGCTGTCAGGCTTTGGCAATACGTTCGCTCAGGTCGTTGACCTTTTCCGTAAATTCCTGGCGGAACTTCTGGAAGAAGAGGCGTTCCTTTCCCTTTTCGCAGTGACTGATGCGGCTGTTGAAGTCTTGGAGCAGCTCCAGGGTCTCAGACATGAGGGCGTCCAGCTTTTCGCGGTCAGCGCCCTGGCAAAGGCTGAGGGCTACGCAGTCACTCAGGAGCTGACTGCACACAAAGTTGATGCTTTTTTTCAGTTGTCTTCTGTTGGCCATGATAGTATGGGTTGTTATGAGGTTTATTTCTCGAATCACGGGCCTTAGCCCCGTGGCGACGGGGCTAAGGCTCGTAGCGACGGGGATAGGGCCCGTGGCCGTTCACTCTTTGACGATGAGATCCATGCCTTTGATGATGGCCTGCTCGTTCATGGGAAGCAGGTCGTGGTGACGGGCCGGGAGCGTCTTGTGCAGGGCCTTCATCACGCTTTCCAGGGAGACGATGGGGTGGACCTTGAGCAGTCCGCCGAGAATGAACATGTTGAAGCACTTCATCATTTTCAGTTCGGCCGCGGTCTCCATGGCGGCGGTGTGGTAAATGTTGATGTCGTCACGGGTCGGCTTGTCGAGGATGCCGAAACTGTCGTAGATGAGCGTGCCGCCGGGCTTGACTTTCGGCTGAAACTTGTCGAGCGACGGCTGGTTGAGCAGGATGGCGGCGTCGTAGCGGCTGAGGATGGGCGACGAGATGGGCTCGTCGCTGACAATGACCGTGACGTTGGCCGTACCGCCGCGCTGTTCGGGGCCATAGGCCGGCATCCAAGTGACTTCTTTCCCTTCCATAAGGCCGGCGTAGGCCAGAATCTTGCCCATAGAGAGCACGCCCTGTCCGCCAAAGCCGGAGATGATGATTTCTAATTTCATGTGGCTTACTCCTTGTCTTTCAAATCGCCCACGTGGTAAAATTCAAACATGTGTTCTTCCATCCACTGGTTGGCCTTAACGGGCGACATCTTCCAACCGGAGGAGCAGGTGGCAACGATTTCCACGAGATTCGAGCCCTTACCCTGCATGGAGTTTTCAAAGGCGTGGCGGATGGCCTTCTTGGCCTTGCGGATGGCGGGCACGCTGTGGACGCTCTGCCGCGTGACGTAGGCCGTGCCTTCCAACTGGGCGGCGATTTCGGTAACCTTCAACGGGAAACCGTGAATCTTCGGGTCGCGGCCGTAAGGGCAGGTGGAGGTCTTCATGCCTACGAGCGTGGTGGGCGCCATTTGTCCGCCGGTCATGCCGTATATGGCATTGTTGATGAAGATAATGGTGATGTTCTCTCCGCGATTGAGGGCGTGGATGGTCTCGGCAGTGCCGATGCAGGCCAAGTCGCCGTCGCCCTGGTAGGTGAAGACGAGGCGGTCCGGCCACAGGCGCTTGCAGGCCGTGGCCAGGGCGGGCGCGCGGCCGTGGGCAGCCTCTTGCCAGTCGATGTCGAGGTAGCGGTAGGCAAATACGGCGCAGCCCACGGGGCTGATACCGATGGTCTTGTCCGTCATGCCCATTTCCTCGATGACCTCTGCGATTAGTTTATGGACTACGCCGTGCGAGCAGCCGGGGCAGTAGTGCATGTTCACGTCGTTCATGAGTACCGGCTTCTGATAGACCAGGTTTTCCGGGCGAATGATGTCTTCGCGGCGGATACCTTGGGCCTGTGCTTCCGGATTGGTCTTTTCGCTCATATTCGTGTCAGTGTAGGTCTTGTTTATTGGTTCGTCGGGTCCTGTTGCTTGCCTGTGGCTTCTTGAGCAGGCCGGGCATGCGGAGCAGGGCTTCTATCATTTTTACGAGTACGGCTATGATGCCCACGGCGTATCCCCACGTGGCCGAGCTTTCGGCCTTCCACGAGAGGGCTATGCCCACCATCGCGACGACGGCGAGGAGGATGAACACCGAGTTGAGGATGTTGCGCAGGAACAGCATTCGGTCCGGGCGGCGCCGTTGCGCTTCCCGCTCGGGGTGTTTCAGCCGTTCGAGAATGTCGTTTTCTTCCTCTTGCATGAGTCGTACCTTTACTTAGAATTTATGGAGTTCCTCTACGATTTCGTCCGGGTCGGGGACGATGCCGCCCAGGCGGCCGAAGTGGTGTACGGGGACGCGGCCGTTTACGGCGGCGCGCACGTCGAATACCATTTGTCCGGCGTTGATCTCTACGGTGAGCACGCCCTTTACGTGCGCGGCGATGTCGGCTATTTCCTTTTCCGGGAAGGGCCAGAGCGTGATGGGGCGGAACAGGCCGACCTTGAGCCCCTGCTTACGGGCGGTCTCCATGGCCTTCTGCGAGATGCGCGAGGCGGAGCCGAAGGCGACGATGAGAATGTCGGCGTCGTCGCAGTCCGTCGTTTCGTAGCGCACTTCGTTCTCGCGGATTTCCTTGTACTTGGCCTGGAGGTGCAGGTTCTTCTTTTCCATTTCGACGGGGTCCAGCTCCAGCGAGGTGATGATATTGGGCCGGCGTCCTTTCAGTCCGTGGCCGTTGGCGGCCCAGGGGCATTCGCGGGCTATCTCTTCCTCCGTGCGGCGGGGCTTTATGGGAGGCAGCACGACCTTTTCCATCATCTGCCCGATGACACCGTCCGAGAGAATCATGGCCGGGTTGCGGTATTTGAAGGCCAGGCCGAAGGCCAAGTCCACAAAGTCGGCCATCTCCTGCACGGAGTTCGGTGCCAGCACGATGACGTTGTAGTCGCCGTTGCCGCCGCCGCGTGTGGCCTGGTTGTAGTCGCTCTGCGAGGGCTGTATGGTGCCGAGGCCGGGGCCGCCGCGCTGCACGTTGACGATGAGGCCCGGCACCTCCGCTCCGGCCATGTAGCTGATGCCTTCCTGCATCAGCGCGATGCCGACACTGGAGGACGAGGTCATGACGCGTTTGCCGGAACCGCCGCCGCCGTAGAGCATGTTGATGGAGGCTACCTCGCTTTCGGCCTGGAGTACCACCATGCCGGTGGTCTCCCATGGCTTCAGCAGGGCCAGTGTCTCCAGCACTTCCGACTGCGGCGTAATGGGATAGCCGAAATAGCCGTCGCATCCGCAGCGTATGGCCGCGTGGGCGATGGCTTCGTTTCCTTTCAGTAGGAGTATTTCATTTTCCATGTTGAGGCTGTTGGTTTTTGCTTGGATATAGTGCGGGTCCGGTCCGGGGTAGGGCCGGCCGCAGGGGAAACAGGGAGAGGAGTTATTCGCTGTCCGTCTTCATGCGGTAGACGGTAATGCAGGCGTCCGGGCAAACAATGGCGCACGAGCTGCAACCGATGCACGTGTCCGCGATCTCTTTACAGTAGGTATAGCCACGGTGGTTCACCTCGTTGGTCGTAAGGGCCAGCGTATGGGTCGGGCATGCGACGACGCAAAGCCCGCATCCCTTGCAGCGGTCCGTATTGACAACAACGGCTCCTTTTATTTTACTCATGCTGATAATTATTTGTGTAGGGTTGAATAGTTTTGTTATGTCCTTTCCCCTAAGGGCGGGCCGCGGGGCCTGCGTCAGGGGTTGTAGAGGTCCTTGTTGTAAAAGTCCAGGATGCCGCTGAGCATCTGCCGGGCTTCGGCGGCGGGACCGTTCCCGTCGATGGCTTCCGCCTGCATGAAGCTGTTCATCGCCTGCTGCCAGTCCCCGAGCTTCATGTAGAGGCGGCCGCGCAGGTAGAGCAGTCGCGCCTTGTCTGCCGCCGCTTCTCCTGCCATCGCTTCCTCGATGAGCGACAACGTCTCTGCGGCCTGGCCCTCGGCCATCTTTTCTTCGATTTTGTCAAATAGGCTTTGCATATTCTGCGCTTAGCTTGATGCGAAGATACGTTTATTCTCGGAAAAATCTGTCCTGGCGGCAGCCGAAACTGGCCCGGAACGCCGTTAAATAAATTAAACTCCGTCGCGACGCGCTTTCAAACTGTTGAGGGTTAGCGTATTAAAAAATCGTGCGAAATAGTTCCGTTTGCAACTATCCGTATTCCAGCAAACTGCGGGATAGTCCCTTCTTGCACACGCCGTATGAGTGTGTGCAGCGGGACGGACGGCGGGGCGGCCCGGCTACCGGGCGCGGCGGGCAGCAGTGGGAAAAGGCCGCCCGGGCGGTTCGTTTTTCGTCCTGCCGGACGGAAAAAATTTGTACCTTTGCGCCAAAGAATTTTAGACCTATGGAAGCCGTCACGGAGAAGAAAGAACCAGTCTACCGGGCCCAGCTGAGGGGGGAGCGCGCCGATGAGATTTACGTCAACATCCTGAAGTGTCTGACGCAGGACAAGCACTATCGCGACCCGGCCTTTACGGCTCGGCGCCTGGCCCAGGAGCTGGGCATCACGGCCAGGAACCTTTCGGCCGCCATTGCTCAGCACACGGGCAACAACTATAATGCCCTGGTCAACAGCTACCGCCTGCGCGACGCCTGCCGGATGCTCCGCAGCGCGCGCTACGCTCACCTCTCCGTCGAAGAAATCGGCCTGCTCTCCGGTTTCTCCTCGCGCCAGGCTTTCTACGTCGCCTTCCATCGCGTCTACGACATGACGCCCCGTGCCTACCGCCTGCAGGAGTAGTCCTGCGGCAACGGGCGACGGGTCCCTTTTCCGAATCCACAAACGTATTTATCATATCATGTTACCTAAATCCGAAAGAGAACAAATCATAGAACTGGTCCGTCACTGGGTAGTCCCCGCCATCGGTTGTACGGAACCCATCTGCGTGGCCCTGGCCACGGCGCGCGCCACCGAGGTCTTCGGCCAGCTTCCTGCCCGCATCGAAGCCCGCCTCAGTGCGAACATTCTCAAGAACGCCATGGGCGTAGGCATTCCCGGTACCGGCATGGTCGGTCTGCCTATCGCCATCGCCCTGGGCGCCCTGATTGGCCGCTCCGCCTATGGGCTCGAAGTCTTGCGCGACTGTACGCCCGAAGCCGTTGAGCGGGGCAAGCAGTACATCGCCGGCGACCGCATCGCCATCTCCTTGAAGGCGGATGCCCCCGAGAAGCTGTATGTCGAAGTGACGTGTCACACCGACGACGGGCACAGGTCCACCGTCGTCATTGCCCGGGAGCATACACATTATATATATATAGCGCGCGACGGGGAAACGCTGCTCGACGAGCCCCTTACCGGCGCTGGCGACGAGGACGAGGCCGCCGGCCCCGCGCTGACGCTCCGCAAGGTCTTCGACTTTGCCACCACCACGCCCCTCGAGGAAATCGAGTTCATCAACGAGGCCCGCAAACTCAACGAATCGGCCGCCGCCCGCTCTCTCGAGGGGAACTACGGCCACTGCCTGGGCAAGACCCTCTCGCGCCCGCTGGGCCGCGGCATCATGGGCGACAGCATCTTTTCCCACATACTTTCCAGCACCAGCTGCGCCTGCGACGCCCGCATGGCCGGAGCCATGATTCCCGTGATGAGTAACTCCGGTTCCGGCAACCAAGGCATCTGCGCCACCAATCCGGTTGTCGTCTTTGCCGAGGAAAACCACAACACGGCGGAGGAAATGACCCGCGCCCTGATGCTAAGCCACCTGACAGCCATCTATATCAAGCAACACCTCGGGACGCTCTCCGCCCTCTGCGGCTGCGTCGTGGCCTCGACCGGCTCCAGTTGCGGCATCACCTACCTGATGGGCGGGACCTACGAGCAAGTGACCTATGCCGTGAAGAACATGATTGCCAACCTCACCGGTATGGTCTGCGACGGCGCCAAGCCCAGCTGTGCCCTCAAGCTCACTACGGGCGTCAGCACGGCCGTGCTCTCTGCCATGCTCGCCATGCAGGGCAACTGCGTCTCCTCGCTCGAGGGCATCATCGACGATGACGTGGACAAGAGCATCAGTAACCTGGTCTCCATCGGTGCGGAAGCGATGAACGAGACCGACCGCCGTGTGCTCGACATCATGACCCATAAGTGAAAAAGCACGGCGTATGTGTGGCGGAATATTGTCCGCGTGAAATATTATTACTATTTTTGCGCGCAGAAATCGCATTTTGTCGTTTTTCAGTGGCCTCGCTCTTTCAAATAGTGAGGTCCTGTTTTATTTAATTATTTCAGCGTATGAAGAAACAATTACTTCTGGCTTTGAGTGTAGCCATGGCGGCGTCTTCGTCCCTCTACGCCCAGATTCCCGTAAAGAAAGGGGTCAAACTGGATGCCGGCACGGAGCGTTTTGTTAAGACGGCAGCGACCGCTGCTACGGTGAGCGCCAATGGCGAGACGCCTGCGCCGCAGTTGCAGGCAGTCATCATCTCCTGCACCGACGCGACGGCCGTGCTCGACCTGATTGCCGAGGCAGGGTATGAGGGCAAGGGCATCACCGAAACTATCGTCACGGCAGAACTCCCGGCCACAGTGCTCACGGAATTATCCCAGTCCCCCGCAGTCCGTTACGTCAGCCTGCCCACCAAGGTGAAGCCCACCATGGACAAGGCGCGCCAGACCACGCATGCCGACGAAGTGCAGGCCGGAACGGGGCTCGAGACACCCTTCACGGGAAAGGACGTCGTGATCGGCGTCATCGACCAAGGCTTCCAGTTCAAGCACATCGCCTTCCGCAAGGCGGACAAGAGCAGTCGTGTCCTTGCCGTCTGGAACCGTTACCGCAACCAGAATCCCACTACGACCATTCCCGACGGCAGTGACGGCATGACCGGCATCGGAGGCCACGCCACCCACGTGACCGGCATCGCGGCCGGTTCGCGCGTCGAAGGCAACAATTACTATGGCATGGCGCCCGACGCCGATATTATCATGGTGCCTTCCACTTTCGTCGACAGTGAAATCTTAGAGGATGCGGCTTACGTCAAGCAGGTAGCCGAAAGCCTGGGCAAGCCTTGGGTCATCAACATGAGTTTCGGCAACCAGTGGGGCCCTCACGACGGAACGACGAACTACGACCAGGGCATGAGCGACTTGTGCGGCCCCGGCGGGCTTATGGCCGCCGCCATGGGCAACGAGAACGGTCAGAACCTCCACGCGTCCCATACTTTCACGGCCGATAACGAGGTCATCAACGTCTTGCTCTCGCACACCGACGACTGGAACATGCTCGACCTCTGGGAGCAGACGGCCGACGGGCAGCAGCACCTGTCCGTGCGCCCCTTTGTCTACAATCCGCTGACCCGTGCGAAAGACTACAAGGACGAGAGCTTTTGGAATTCTGTCGCTTACTTTGGCGGCGAGATTAATCCGAACAATAACAAGGAGCATTACGAATTTCAAGTCAATATGGGAACGTTCGACGCCATGTCCGGCGTGCTGGGCCGCAATCCTTTGTTTGGCGTCGAGATTACCGGCAATACGGGCGACAGCTTCCATTGCTGGTCCAATGGCTACGGCGAGTTTACGCGCCTCATTTTGGCTGACGGCGGTTCCTGTGTTGTCGGCAATTCGGACTACACCGTCGGCGGCGGTGCGGCATGTATTCCCCGCGCCGTCTCGGTCAGCTCCTACAACTCTACGAACGAGAGCGTGTCGCTTGCCGACGGATATACTTATACGTGGTCCGTGGGCGATACGGGCGACCTCAGCAGCTTCAGCAGCATAGGCCCGTTCCTCGGCGCCGAGCCCAAGCCGACTGTCGCCGGTCCCGGCGCCATGGTCAGCTCGGCCATCAGCACCTACGACGGTTTCTCTGCGACCGACGCCGCGCTGACGTCCGTCGTGGACGGTAACGGCAAGGCTGCCACTTTGGCAATGGCCTCGCTCAACCGCAACGCTTACAACTTCTACGGTGTGAAGAGCGGTACGTCTATGGCCACGCCCGCCGTGGCCGGTATCCTGGCCCTCTGGCTCCAGGCCAACCCGACGCTGAGCTACGAGCAGGTGAAGGAAATCCTGCGCACCACGTCCACGAAAGACAGCTTCACGGGCTCGGAAGAGTGGAACGCACGTTTCGGTTACGGTAAAATCAACGCCTACGAAGGCCTGAAGAAGGCACTCGAGATGGCCCAAAGCTCGGGCATTAACGAGACGCTCAACAGCGAAGCCCCCGTCACCCTGCTCAAAGGGGCGAAGGAATGGCGCGTACTGTTCAATAGTAACGAGACCTTTGCCGACGTCTACCTTTACAGCCTCAGCGGCGCGCAGGTACGTCACGACCGCTTGAACAACGTGCGCCGTGGCGACGAGCACACGGTTTCCTTCTCCGGGATGCAGCCGGGCGTTTACTTGATTCGTATCAACACGACGTCCAGCACGCTGACGCGCAAGGTGGCCGTAGAGTAAGGCCGCGCCGCCCGTTTCGCCACGCAGGCGAAGAAAGCAAAAGCGCTTCCGCACAGGATTCATCCGTGCGGAAGCGCTTCTTTTTTGTGCGTACCCCAAGGGCCGTCGCGCTGCGGATAGTTTCCGCAAACACGGGGCTAAGGGAAGGAAAAACGGGAATAGGCCCCGTAAAAACTGGGCTAAGGCCCGTGTCGGCGGGGGCAGGCTCCGTTCCCGGCGGCCGTATTGCCGGCGCGGCGGGGGAAGGGGCGGCCGCCCGTCAGGCTTTTTCGCCGTGCGGCTGCGCGGCTTCCCCGCGTGTCGGCGTCGCGCCGCGGTTGGCCGCGATGATGGCGTTCAGCGAGCTGCGTTCACCGACGAGCCAGAGGGCGTCGCCGTAGTGGATGGTGCGCCTGGAGTCTGCCACGTCGATGACGCTCTCTTCCGCCTCGAAGCCTACGGCCATGCAGCGGAAGTGGTCGCGTATGCCGCTTTCGCCGAGCGTCTTTTCGCAGAAGGGCGACTGTGGCCCGATGATGAGGCGGCGCAGTTCGAGGTGATGTTCCGCGTCGTCCGGCGTCATTTCCGTAATCTCGACCCCCATGCGCCGCGCCAGCTGCTGTATGCCGTTGTCGTCGCTGATGGCTTCGATGCGGTCGCCGGGGTAGACCACTGCGCCGCCGTCCGGGATGTTGATGCGGTGCGTGCCGCGGACGATGGCCGCAATCATGACGCTGTTCTTCTTCCCGAAGTCCAGTTCGCGCAGCGAGTGTCCCGCCCAGTCCGAATTGTCCGGCACCTCCAGCTGCGCCAGGTGGATGGCGTGGCTCAGCAGGCGCCCGGCGTAAGCGGGCCCGTTGCGGCCCTCACGCTGCGCCTTGATTTCGCGCAGGCGCAGGTTCTGGAGAAACGTGCGCTCCATGCGGATGCTGATGTACTTGATGCCGCGCGACGCCACAATACCGCCCACGATGAGCAGCGAGGCCGCCACGTGGTAAGCCCAGAAGAAGGGCGAGAGGTAGTTCAGCACGTAGTAAATGAAAGCGGCCGCCAGCAGATAGCGCGCCGCGAAGGTGACCCAGAGCCCGATGCGCGCGCCCGTGCCGCGGGCGTGGAGCGTCTGCCACTCGGCCGAGTGGTTCTTCCGCATTACGATGGCCCGCAGGAAGGGAGCGAGAATCAGCACCGTCAGCAGGCCGCAGACCGCGTTGCCCGGCCAGTGTCCCAGCAGGCCGCGGAACGTAGGCAGCAGCGTACCGAGCAGCAGTACGACCGTAGCGACGCTGAGCGTTCCGTAAGCCAGCAGCTGCCCGGCCAGGGCATGGAGCAGCGCGCGCCACGGCGAGTGCGTCTCCGTGTGCCGGTGCCCGCCGCTGCGGCCGTTCAGGTGTTGCCGCACGCCCGCCGGCACGATGCGCTCCACCACGTTGTAGGCCGGCACGGCGGCGCGGATCATGTAGGGCGTCAGGAACGTCGTGACGATGGATACGGCCACGACGACGGGATAGAGGAACTGGCTCGTCACGCCCAGCGTCATGCCCAGCGAGGCAATGATGAAGGCGAACTCGCCGATTTGGGCCAGCGAGAAGCCGCATTGCATGGCCACCTTCAACGGTTGGCCGGAGAGGAGGAAGCTGCCCGTTCCGAAGAGGGCCTGGCCCACGAGAATCACGACCGTGAGGACGACGATGGGCAACCAGTAGTCGGCCAACACCTGCGGGTCCACGAGCATCCCGACCGAGACAAAGAAGATGGCGCCGAAGAGGTCTTTCAACGGCGACACGATGCGTTCGATGCGTTCCGCTTCCACGGTCTCGGCCAATATGCTTCCCATCATGAAGGCGCCGAAGGCGGTGCTGTAGCCCGCATGGGCGGCCGTCACCACCATGAGGAAGCAAAGCCCGACGGCGACCACGAGCAGCGTCTCGCCGTTGAGCCAGCGCCGCGCCTTGCGCAGGAAGATGGGGATGAGGTAGATGCCCACGATGAACCAGAGCACGAGGAAGAAAGCCAGTTGCAGGAAGCTGCCCACCAGTTCGCTGCCCTCCAGGTGGCGCGACACGGCGATGGCCGACAGGAACACCATGAGCAGGATGCCGAGCAGGTCCTCGAGAATCAGGACGCTGAGCACCTCGCCGGCGAACTTCTGCTGCCGGAGCCCCAGGTCGTCGAAAGCCTTATAGATGATGGTCGTCGAGGACATGGCCAGCATGCCGCCCAGAAAGAGGCTGTCCGTCGCGGACCAGCCGAAGAGATGACCCACACCGTTGCCCAGGCTCATCATCAGGAAGATGACGGCACAGGCCGCCACGATGGGGCCACTCCCCATCTTGAGGATTTTCTTGAAAGAGAACTCCAGGCCCAGCGAAAACATGAGGAAGATGACGCCAATATCGGCCCACGTCTGAATGGAGCTCACGTCTTCGACGGAAGGGGTGAGCGGCGAATGGGTCCCGGCCAGGAAGCCGGCCACGATATAGCCCAGCACCAGCGGCTGCTTCAGCCGCTTGAAGATGATAGTGACGATGCCGGCCGAGATAAGAATCAGGGCGAGGTCCGATATGAGTTGCGGGAGTTGTTCCATGGCGGATTTTTGATAAGGACAGGGATAAAAGGCATACGGCCCGGGGAGCCAGACCGTTTTCCGGTCGTAGTCCGGGCGGGCCGTATGTGTGGGTTCAGGAGGTCGGGACGCGGAGGCGGCGGCCGTAGCGCCGTGTCCGCGCGGACCGTTCGGGGATTAACGGCGAGCCGTCAGCTCGCAAATCTTCACGACCACCTCGCTCGCCTTCTTTAGCGAGGGGATGGGCAGGAACTCGTAGGGGCCGTGGAAATTAATGCCGCCGGCAAAGAGGTTGGGGCAGGGCAGCCCTTTGAACGAGAGCTGCGCGCCGTCCGTACCGCCGCGGATAGCGCGGACTTTGGGCGTGACGCCGGCCTCACGCATCGCTTCGAGCGCCAGGTCGATGACGTGCATCACGGGCTCTACCTTTTCGCGCATGTTGTAGTATTGGTCGCTGACGGTTACCTTGACCGTTCCCTCGCCGTATTTCGCGTTGAGCCACTCGGCGGCGCGGGCGAAGAAGGTCTTCCGCGCTTCAAACTTCGCGCGGTCGTGGTCACGGATGATGTACGACAGCGTGGCGCGCTCTACGTTGCCTTCGATGCCCAGCAGGTGGTAGAAGCCTTCGTACTCGGCCGTTGCCTCGGGCGTCTCGGTCTGTGGCATCAGGCCGGCGAACTCTGCCGCCACGCGGGCGGCGTTGACCATCTTGCCCTTGGCGTAGCCCGGGTGGACACTGATTCCGCTCACCTCGACCTTGGCCGATGCTGCGTTGAAGTTTTCAAACTCCAGCTCGCCCACTTCGCCGCCGTCCATGGTGTAGGCCCATTCGCAGCCGAACTTTTCCACGTCGAAGAGGTGGGCGCCCAGTCCGATTTCCTCGTCGGGATTGAAGCCCACGCGAATCTTCCCGTGCCGGATTTCCGGGTGCTCGATGAGGTAGACCATAGCCTGGACAATTTCGGCAATGCCCGCCTTGTCGTCGGCCCCGAGCAGCGTGTAGCCGTCCGTAACGATGAGGTCCTCGCCCACGTGGTCGAGCAGTTCGGGAAACTTCTTCGGCGAGGAGACCACGCTGCCGTCGTCGCTGAGCGTGATGTCCGAGCCGTCGTAATTCTTCACGATGCGCGGGCGCACGTTCTTGCCCGAACAGTCGGGGCTGGTGTCCATGTGGGCAATGAAGCCGATGACGGGGACCGCCTTGTCCGTGTTGGCGGGCAACGTGGCGTAGAGGTAGCCATGCTCGTCGAGCTCCACTTCCGTCATGCCGATGTCCTTGAGCTCCTGCTCGAGGTAACGGGCCAGGTCGAGCTGCTTGTCCGTACTGGGCGTCTTGCCGGCGTCCTCGGCCGACTGCGTGTCGAAACTAACGTACTTCAAAAATCTTTCTACGATGTCCATAGTGATAAGTGTTGGTGATGGCCGGAAGGCCGGGACAGCGTCGGCTCGGCCCGTTGCGGGCTGCCGGCGGACTGGGGCCGCGGCGGTTTTCATATTCGCAAAGTTAAGCATTTTTATTGGAATACATCCGAATTTATTCCCTACATTTGCGGCATACTAAAACCGTAAAAGTATGGATAAGGAAACGTTCATGCGCCAGGCCATTTCGCTGGCGTGCGCCAATGTGGCGCAGGGCGGCGGCCCTTTCGGTGCCGTCATTGTCCGTGACGGCGTGGTCGTCGCTACGGGCGTCAACCGCGTCACGTCGCTCCACGACCCCACGGCCCATGCCGAGGTGCAGGCCATCCGTGCGGCGGCCCTCAGGCTGGGGACTCACGACCTTTCCGGCTGTGAGCTTTACGCCTCGTGCGAGCCCTGTCCCATGTGCCTCGGGGCCATTTACTGGGCCCACCTGGACCGCGTCTACTACGCCGGGTCTACGGCCGACGCGGCCCGGGCGGGTTTCGACGACTCCGAGATTTACGACGAACTGCGCCGCCCGGCGCCCGAGCGCCGCGTACCGGCCGAGCGCCTGCTCCCCGAGGAGGGCGAAGCCCCCTTTGAGGCCTGGCGCCGGCAGCCGGACCACCAGCCCTACTGACCGGCGGCCGGCGGCATGCCCCGGGTGCGCCCGCCGCGGGGCCAGTTTCCGTAAACACGGGCCTTAGCCCCGTAAAAACTTCCCTTAGCCCCGTTGCGACGGGGCTAAGGCCCGTGGCGCGTGGCCTTCGGCGGGGCGTTGCGCGAAAGCAAGTCGCCGCCCGTTCTCGGTAGGGAACGGGCGGCGACGCGTATTTCGGCCGGGTGGCGCTTACTGCTGGAAGTAGACGCGCTTCACGCGGTTGCTCACCGAAGTGAGTATCTCGTAGGGAATCGTATCGAGGCGGTTGCTCAGCTCGGTCACGGGGAGCTGGTCGCCGAAGATTTCGACACGGTCACCCTCGCGGCAGTCAATGTCCGTCACGTCAATCATGCAGACATCCATGCAGATGTTGCCCACATAGGGCGCCCGCTTGCCGTTCACCAGGCAGTAGCCGTTGCGGTTACCCAGGTGGCGGTTCAGGCCGTCGGCGTAGCCGATGGGAATGGCGGCGATGCGCGACGGACGGTCCAGGAACGTGCGGCGGCTGTAGCCCACGCTGTCGCCCGCCGGGACGTCGCGAATCTGCAGGATGGTGGTGCGCAGGCTCGTCACGTTGTGCAGGCGGCGGTTGTCGATGGGGTCAATGCCATAGAGCCCGAGGCCCAGGCGCACCATGTCGAGGTGACGTTCCGGGAAGCGCTCGATGCCCGCACTGTTGCAGATGTGACGCAGAATGTGGTGCGGGAAAGCGGCCTGGAGCTGGCGCGAAGCGGCATCGAAGCGCTCGAACTGGAGCCGGGAGAAGTCGTCGAACTCCGGCGAGTCGCTGCCCACGAAGTGAGAGAAGACGGAGCGCGGGATAAGGGACGACTGGCGTTGCAGGCGGTCGATGAGCGCCGGCATGTCTTTCTCCGGGTTGAAGCCCAGGCGGTGCATGCCCGTGTCCAGTTTGACGTGGATGGGGAAGTTGGTCACGCCCTCCTTCTCCGCGGCCCGTATCAAGGCCTCCAGCAGTCCGAAGCTGTAGACCTCGGGCTCCAGATTGTAGGCAAAGAGCGTGTCGAACGAGCTCATTTCCGGGTTCATGATCATGACGCCCGTCGTGATGCCCGCGCGGCGCAGCTCCGCGCCCTCGTCGGCCACGGCCACGGCCAGGTAGTCCACGCCGCGGTCCTGTAAGGTCTTGGCCACCTCGACGGCGCCCGAGCCGTAGGCCGAGGCTTTCACCATGCAGGTGATTTTGGTCGATGGCTTCATGAACGAGCGGTAGAAGTTGAGGTTCTCGGCCAGGGCCTCCAGGTTGACTTCGAGCGTCGTCTCGTGTACGCGGAGCGAGAGCGCCTCCGCAATCCGCTCGAAGCCGAAGGCGCGCGCCCCCTTGAGGAGTACGACCTCGTCGTGGAGCGAGTCGAGAAATCCGCTTTCCAGCAGGGCGTCGGACGAGGGGAAGAAACTCTTCTTCATGGGGAACAGGGCGTGGGCCGCCGAGATGGCGGGCCCTACGCCGACGATGTGGTCAATGCCGCGGCTGGCCGCCATCTGTGCCACGCGGGCGTAGAGCTCGCGGTCGTCCAGCCCCGTCTGGAGGATGTCCGAAAGGATGAGCGTCTTGCGGACCGGCTCCCCGTCGTTGCGTCCGTGGGTGCCGTCGCCGGTGGGCGTAGTGTCGTCGCCGTGCGTGCCGGGCCGTCGGTTCATGAAGTCCAGGGCAATGTCGAGCGAGGCAACGTCGGAGTTGTACGTGTCGTTGATGAGCGTGCAGCCCCTGACGCCCTGTATCACCTCCAACCGCATGGCGACGGGCTCCAGCCGGGCCATGCGCTGCGCGATTTCTTCCGGCGTCAGCTTCAGGTAGAGGCATACGGCCAGGCAGTGGGTGCAGTTGAGCGCCGAGGCGTCGTCGGAGAAGGGGATGTGCAGCTCGTGGGCCGTCCCCTCGTAGCGGTAGCGGATGCGCGTACCCCCGGCGTCCTTTTCCATCTGCTCGACAAACAGCGGACAGGCGGGGTCGCGGCGCGACCAGGCCAGGCGCCGGCCGCCATAGTGCATCGCCTCGACGCCTTGGGCCACGATGCGCTCGTCCGCGTTGTAGACGAGCGCCTCCGTGTCGCGGAAGAGCGAGAGCTTCTCCAGGCACTTTTCCTCCATAGTGGCGAAGTTCTCCTGATGGGCCGGCCCGATGTTGGTCATTACCCCGATGGTGGGGCGGATAATGTGGCGGAGCGCGGACATTTCGCCCGGCTGCGAGATGCCTGCCTCGAACAGCCCGACCTGACTGCGCTCGTCGAGCAGCAGTACGGAGAGCGGAACGCCGATTTGCGAATTGTACGACCGCGGTGACCGCGTGACGACCATCGCAGGCGACAGCAGCTGGTAGAGCCACTCCTTGACGACGGTCTTACCGTTCGAGCCCGTGATGCCCACAACGGGCAGGTCGTAGGCCTTGCGGTGTGCCTCGGCCAGGCTTTGCAGGGCCTTGAGCGGGCTGGGCACGAGCAGGAAGTTGGCGTCGGGGAAACGCTGCGCGGCGTCGGCGGGCAGCGTGCCTACCACGAAGTTGCGCAGGCCGCGGCGGTAGAGCGCGGGGATGTATTTGTGGCCGTCGCCCAAGCGGGTGCGCAGGGCGAAGAATAGGCTGGTCTCGGGAAAGGCCAACGAACGGCTGTCCGTGAGCATCCATTCGATTTCAGCATCGGTATGCCCGTAGCGACGGGCCCCGGTGATTTCGCTGATTCTGTCTAACGTGTAGTACATATATATAATGTTACAGTCAAGTTCAAGGTTCGGCGCCCCACTTCCGCCTGAAGTCCTCCACCTGCCGTGCCAGCCGCGAGCGGAAGGCCCTGTCCTCGGGCGAACCGGGATGGAGCGGACGGTGGGCGGCCGCTTTCCGCAGCCGGGCGCGCTCTGTGGCGAAGGCTTCGAGCCGAGGGCTGAAGGCCCACTGCCGGAAGCGCTCCCACACGTAGTCTACGGCCTGCTTCGAGGGGTGGAGCATGTCGCGGTCGAAGAAGCGGTAGTCGCGCAACTCGTCCAGTACGATTTCGTAGGCGGGGAAGTAGGCCGTCTGCGGGGCCTGGGCCGTCAGGCGGTCCACCGCGAGGAGCAGCGCCGCCTTGCTGAGTTGCGAGGCGTGGAAGCCATACTTGGCGTAGCGGTACGGGCTCACGGTGAAGAGGGTGACGAGGCGCGGATTGGCGCGGCGGAGGGCGGCGAGCGTCTCCGGCCAACCTTGGCACAAGGCCTCGACGTCGGGGCGCACTTCGCGGAAGCGCGCCGACGGCTCCTTGTGGCAGTTGGCCACCACGCGGCCCGTGTCCGTCAGGGCGTAGTGGACGGCCGTGCCGAACGTGACGACGAGCAGGTCGGCCTGGCGCAGCAGTTCGCCGGCCTGTTCCAGCCGGCCGGCTATGGCGCTGCGGCAGCCGGCGGCCGTGGCGGCGGAAAATTCGCCGGAGTGGAGCCAGCTGTGCCACAGGCCGTCGCGCCCCTCGAAGAGGGCCTCGTCGTAGGGGAAGGGGCTGCCCAGTAGCAGGTCGAGGGCCCGGCGCAGGCTGTGCGGGTTGTAGAGCACGCCGAAAGGGTTCACGTCGACCTGCCCTGCCGGCAGACTGGCTGCCATGCGGCGGCCCACGTGTTCGGCAAAGCACGAGCCCAGCAGCACGACGCGGCTGGACGGCTCGAGGACGGTCGGGCAGGGCGGTAGCCCGACGATGGTTCTGAACTCCATAGTTGCTGCAAAATTACGGCAACTTGAGTTACGGGCAAAGCCTTGTCCGCCTTTTTCTCCACCCTTTCGCGCCCGGCCTTTCCCCATGGCCCTCCGGGCGCCGTCCGGCGGGCGCGCCACGGGGCTAAGGCCCGTAAAAACTGGAATAGGCCCCGTAAAAACTGGGCTA
>USPK01000027.1 GCA_900556465.1 uncultured Prevotella sp.
TCACCTCGGCGGTCCGCACGGACCGGCTCGAAGCGGTGGCGGCCGCCCTTAGGGCCGCACTGCCCTACTCGTCGCTGACGAACCGCAACTCGCCGGACATGAGCGACGTGCTGAACTACCAGGCCTACACGCCGACTTACTTTTACCGCCCGCACAATTACGACGCCCGCCAGGCCGTGGAACGCGTCGTGCCGGCCGGACACCGCGAAGCCGTCCTGCAGGCCATCGACAACGCCGTCACCTACAAGGCGGCGACGGAGAGTTTCTACATCGGCCCGGGCTCCATCCAGAACCAGCAGACCGTCGACCTGGACGACTACGCCGGCATCTCGCTCTTCATTCCCCAGCAGACGTACACCGACCATGCTTCGGACACGGAGCTGGGCGACCTGAACGAGGCCTTCCGCCAGACCTCGTGGTACGAGGCCGCGGGCTGGAGCGTAACGGGATGGTAGGCCGGTCGCGGGGCCGCCATTTGGTACGTCGGGAAATAAATCGTAAATTTGCCACATGAGCAACCTATCGTCATTCCTCAGCAAGCTGCGCCGCTTCAACGCGGCCTTCTGGCGCCACAAATACTTCTGGACCGTACTCGTTTTTGTCGTCTTGGCCGGATTCGTAGACGACAACAGCTACTGGCAGTACCGCAAGCTGCTCAGCGAGAACGAGGCGACCCTGGAAGAAATCAAGCAATACGAAGAAATCTTCGAGCGCGACCGCGCCCGGCTCGACGAGTTGCGCTCGGACCCCAACGCCCTGCTGCGCGTGGCCCGCGAAGACCACAAGATGAAGTCGGCCGACGAGGACGTATATTACATCGTAGACAGCGTGGAGCCCGACACCACGGCCGCCGACCCGTCGTGACGCAGCCTGTCGCCCATCTCCCTATTCCCGTTCATGAAACCACTCAACAAACTCCAGACTTTCCTGCTCAACGCCGGGGGCATCCTGCTCCTGGTGGGTGCCATACTGCCCGCCATCGGCACCCTACAGAAGGTGGCCCCCTACGTGTTTACCCTGGGCGCCGCCCTCTTCGGCTCCATGCAGGCCGCCGCGCGCTATACGGGCAACGACATCACCGTGAAACGCCTGCGACGGCAACAGATGCTGGGCGCAACGGCCCTCATGGCGGCCGGGGTGCTCATGTTCACCTCGCTCTACCAGATAGCCCCGTTCAACGGGTCGGAGTGGCAGCTGCTTCTGGCCATAGGCGCGGTGCTCGAAGTCTACACGGCCTTCCGCATCCCCGCCGCGCTCAAGAAGAGCGAACAGAGCGACCAGCCACGCCGCCAGATGTGAAAAACAGCGTGCATATTTTTACATTCACCCCCACGAACATATAAAAAACTCTTATTTCAATCTTTCTAACTTTCTCAATTTCTCCTTTTCTGGAAGAACGTCGTATATTTGCTGCGCATACCAGAAAGGGAACATAGAGAAATGAAAGGACTTTTCTACATATTACTGGGTATCCTGTCGCTGACCTCGTGCGCCGAGCAATGCAACATCGCGGGCAACTCCTCGGTGGGGAGTCTGGACGGCCAGATGCTCTACCTGCGGGTAAAGCCCGACGGCATCACGTCGGTGTGCATGGATTCCTGCGAAGTAATCCACGGGCGCTTCAGCTTCTACAGCGACGTGGACTCCGTAGTGGTGGCGCAACTGTTCATGGGCAACGAAAGCGTCATGCCGCTCGTCCTTGAAAACGCAAACTTGAACGTCGAAGTGGACCACACGGGCCAGCGCGTGAGCGGCGGACCGTTCAACGACCGCCTGTATCAGTTCGTTCAGAAAAAGAACCGGCTGGAAAACGAACAGTGGGAACTGGACCAGCGCTGTATCCGCATGATGCACGAGGGCTATTCCCCGGCCGAGATTCATAAGACCATCGGCCCGAGAGCCAGGGAACTGGCCAAGGAGATAGAGGAGCTGGAGAACAAGTTTATTATGGACAACTACAAGAACCCGCTCGGGCCGGGCGTGTTCATGTTGCTCTTCGGACAATACCCGATGCCGGTGATGACGGACCAGATCCGCCGCATCGTGAAACAGGCGCCGCCCAGCTTCATGCGCAATCCGTTTGTCAACAACTACATCCGGCAGGCGCGCTATAACCAGAGGGTGGAAGAAAGCCAGGGCGACGAATAAGAAACGCTGTCCGGCAGGCCGGCGGGAGAAAGAAAAGCGCGACCCGCACCAGACGAAATCCGTCGAAACGTAGCAAGAGAAAGAGAATCGCTGCGCTTCGACGGATTTTTCTTAACTTTGTAGCGTTGACCATAAGGCTCCCTCGCCGACACCCGGCGAGAGGAACGAGGGGCACTTGCACACCACAGAACATCATTATCCAAACATTTCATATCTATGAAGAAAATCTTACTTCTCGCCGCCAGCTTCCTGCTAAGCCTGGGAAGCGTGCTGGCGCAAGGCGATGTCCTCGAACTGAAAGACATCACCGACGGACGCTACTCGCCGGAGTACGTCTACGGCGTAACGCCCATGAACGACGGAGAATCCTACACCCAACTGTCGCCGGATCGCAAGCGCATCATCCGTAGGTCGTTCAAAACGGGGAAAGAGCTGGGAACCCTTTTCGACGTGAGCACAGCCGAGGGGCCTGTCCGCCTGCAAGCCATCGACGGATATATCATGTCGCCGGACGAGTCGCGTATCCTCATCCAAACGCAGACGCGCGCCATCTACCGTCGCTCTTTCACGGCCGTCTATTACATTTACAGCGTGAAGAATAACAGCTTCGAGCCCCTTAGTGAAGGCGGGCCGCAGCAAGTACCCCTGTTCTCGCCGGACGGTAACCTCATCGCCTTTGTCCGTGACAACAATCTTTTTCTCGTAAAGCTCCTCTTCGGCAACGCAGAGAGTCAGGTGACGAAAGACGGGGAACGAAACGAGGTGATTAACGGCATTCCCGACTGGGTGAACGAAGAGGAATTTGCCACCAATCGGTCGTTCGACTTCTCCGCCGACTCGAAAATGCTGGCCTGGGTCCGCTACGACGAAAGCAAGGTCCCGGTCTACAAGATGCAGTTGTACAAAGGCGCAGCCCCGGCCCGCAACGAATTTGACGAGTACCCCGGCGAATACGCCTATAAATATCCGGTAGCCGGTGCCCGCAACTCGACCGTGCAAGTAATGACGTTCGACATTAAAAACCGCGTGACGCGCACGCTCGACCTTCCCATAGACAGCAGCAGTTACATCCCGCGCATCAAGTTTACCAGCGACCCGGAGAAGTTAGCCGTCGTAACGCTCAACCGTCACCAAAACCAGATGGACCTTTACATGGCCAACCCGCGCTCTACCGTCTGCAAGCTCGTGCTACGGGAGAACAATGAGAAATATATTCGCGAGAGCGCCTACACGGGGATGAAGTTCTACGACGGACACTTCTCGCTGCTCTCCGACCGCTCCGGCTACCAGCACCTGTACTGGTACACGCTGAGCGGACAGTTGGAGAAACAAGTGACCAGCGGCAACTTCGACGTGACTGCCTTCTACGGCTACGACCCTGCCTCCGGCAAGTTCTTCTACGCCAGCCACGAGGAAAGCCCCTTAAAACAGGCGGTCTACGTCACGGACAAGAACGGAAAGGCCAAGAAGTTGTCCACCGAAAGCGGTACGAACAGCGCGACGTTCTCTAAGTCCATGAAATATTTCATGAACGTCTACAGTTCGGCGATACAGCCGCCCGTCACGACGCTACGCGACCAAAACGGACGCCTGCTCACCACGATGCTGGACAATAAGGAGCTCAAGGACAAGATTACCCCGCTGCTCGGCAGCAAAGAGTTCTTCACGTTCAAGACTTCGGAAGGCGTCACACTCAATGGCTGGATGCTCAAGCCGAAAGACTTCGACGCCAGCAGGCGTTATCCCGTCATCATGTACCAATACAGCGGCCCCGGTTCGCAAGAGGTCACGGATTCCTGGAATTTCGGATTCTACGGCGGCGGTATTCTCGAAAGTTATTGGGCTCAGCAAGGGTTCATCTGCGTATGTGTGGACGGTCGGGGCACAGGCGGCCGCGGCGAGGACTTTGAGAAATGCACTTATCTCCGTTTGGGCGACCTCGAGTCGAAAGACCAAGTGGAGACGGCCCTTTACCTCGGTTCCCTACCCTATGTGGACAAAGACAACATCGCTATCTGGGGCTGGAGCTTCGGCGGGTTCAACACGCTCATGTCTATGAGTGAAGGCCGTCCCGTATTCAAAGCCGGCGTAGCCGTAGCGGCTCCCAGCAACTGGAAGTATTACGACACCGTCTACACCGAGCGCTATATGCGCACCCCGCAGGAGAACGGCGACGGCTATAACATCAACCCGATGCAGCGTGCCGCCCAGCTGAGCGGGTCCTTACTGCTCATCCACGGGACTGCGGACGACAACGTACACTTCCGCAACGCCACCGAAATGAGCGAGGCCCTCGTGCAAGCCGACAAGCAGTTCGACATGCAGGTCTACACCAACCGCAACCACAACATATTCGGCGGCAACACCCGCTACCACCTCATGACACGCATCACGAACTTCTTCGTGAACCACCTGAAATAAAAGCCGCCGCGCTACTCCTCGTAGCGGCGGGGCCTCATACGAAAGCCGCAGTGCACCGACAAAAGGCTGCACTGCGGCTTTCTTTTCATGCCCGGCCAGAGCGGGACGGCACACGCCCGGTCCCCGGAAACCGGCGGCTTAGAAACTCAGATAGATGAACGGTTGCACCTCACTGCCGCGTACCTGCACGACCAGATAGACCATGAGGACGAACAAGAGCAACTGTGCGACGAGCGGCATCCGCGCCACCAGGCGGCCGGCGGCCTCGTTCCAGCGCGAAGGGAGAAAGTGAATCACGAAACCGGCCACTATCAGGGAAACGACCACCGGATAGCCCGCCAGGAAAGCGCCTATCACGCCAGGCTGAAAATCGGTGAAAATCTTCGCGAGCATAGTCATCGAGGCGTCGAAGGTACTGTTCGCAAAAAAGAGCCAACAGAAGCAAACGAGGTGGAACGTCAGCAGCACGGCTCCGATACGGCGCCAGCCCGCGGAATGATAGTGCTTGTCGTGGCCCACTGCGCGGCGGAAAAACTTATGTACGCCCAGCGCCACGCCGTGCAGGCTGCCCCAGACGACGAAGTTCCAGGACGCGCCGTGCCACAGGCCGCCGAGCAACATCGTCAGAAACAGGTTCACGTACATGCGTACCTGGCCCTTGCGGTTACCGCCCAGCGAGATGTAAAGATAGTCGCGCAGCCACGAGGACAACGAGATGTGCCACCGCCGCCAGAAGTCCGTGATGCTGTCCGACTTATACGGCGCCCGGAAGTTAGCCGGCACCTGAAAGCCCAACCACAAGGCAATGCCAATCGCCATGTCGCTGTAACCCGAAAAGTCGCAGTAGAGCTTGAGCGCGTACCCGTAGAGGCCGAAAAGGTTCTCCAGTCCCGTATAAAGGGCCGGGTTGTCAAAGATACGGTTCACGAAATTCTCGCCTATATAGTCCGAGATGACGGCTTTCTTGAACAGACCACCTATAATATACCACAGACCCGTCCCGAACATGGCCCGCGTCACGACGACGGGCTGCCGCAACTGGGGCAGAAACTCCCTCGCCCGCAGGATAGGCCCGGACAGCAGCGTCGGGAAGAAGGAGACGAAGAAAGCAAAGTCCAGCAGATTGTGGGTCGGTTTCATCTTCTCCCGATATACGTCGACGATGTAGCTCATCGACTGGAAGGTGAAGAACGATATGCCCAGCGGCAAGAAGATGTCGAGATGCCCGAACTGCCCCCCGAAGAGCGGAAAGACGGACTCGAGCAGGAAGTTCGTGTACTTGAAATAGGCCAGCTGTCCCAGCATAAAGACCACGGCGATCCAGAGCCAGAAGCGGCGCGCCCCGCGCGAGGAGCAGCGCTCCATGGCCCGCGCGGCATAGTAATTGACCAACGTGATGAGCGCCAGCAACGCGCAGTATTCCCCCGCGTTCTTATAATAAAAATAATAGGAGAAAGCCGTGACGTAAAGCAGGCGCACGGCCGTCGAACGCTTGCCCGACAACAGGGCATAGAGGATGTAGAACCCGGCAAAGAGGAACAGGAACAGGCCGGTATTGAAAAGCAAAGGCTGCGACGGGTCGTAACGGAGCAGGTCCGTCACGCGGTCAAGCGCGATATTCCACATAAGGCTACTCAGACTTTCAGTGCTTCAGATAGTCGTTATAGGCTTCCAGAATTGCTTCGCCGAGCAGACGCCCGTGCAGCTGGTATCCCTCTGCCGTAAAGTGAATGCGATCGGCCTGCATCATGTGGGCCGCCGTCCAGTTGCGCACGGCCACTTCCCCGCCCACGATGGTATTCAAATCCCAGACGGCCAGGCTGTGCTCGGCCCCGAAGCTTTCCAGCTCGGCCGCGCAGCGCACGCTCATGGGATTCACCTTAGAACTGGAGCGGACCACGCGACGGCGCTTGCCGCCCTTGCTGCGGCGCACGTAAATCACGCGCCGGGTCGTCAGGTAGTCGCCCGGAGGTGTGGTGATCATAATCACGGTGTCGGGGCACGTCTCGCACAGCATCTCGTAGAAGTCCTCCAACTGTACGCGGTGCAGCTCCTCGCGATAGCCCATGCCGTGGCACTCGTTGGTGCCGAACGACAGGATGATAAGGTCGGGACGGGCGGCAGCCACCTGCTTCATGCGGCTCGTCGTGGCGAACTGCGCCGCCGTAGCGCCGTTGCGGGCAATGTACTTGTAGATGACCCCCGAACCGGCCGTGTCGCTCTCGGCCTTACCCCAGGCCTCCTCCAGCGTCTGGCGCACGGCTGCGGGATAGTCGCCGCCCGCCACGTGCGAGTCGCCCAGCTGCAGGACGCGCAGCGGCCGCCCGCTGTTACAGAGGATGTCGAACACCCCGTACAGGGCGTCGGCGCGGTTGATAACGTTCGGTTTCCGGTCGCGGAAGGAAGAGGGCATCGAGCTGTCCACTTCCACCGGCTTCCACCGGCTCTCCCGCTCGTCCACCTGGGCGGCGGCGAGCGTATCCAGGTCTTCCTCCCCCGAGTGTTCGGGCCCCGCCGTAGCCGTCGCCACGAAGTAGCCCAGCCCAAAGGCGGCAATCAAAATCCACTTGATATTCTTAAAGATTCCCTTCATATGATAGTCTCCGTTGATATTGTTCGTAACCGTGAATCAAGGCCTTGTAGAGGATGCCCGCTATGCGCTTGCCTCCCCGGCGGTTGATGTGCGTGTAGTCCTTGCCGGCTTCGGGCGGCGAAGCCTGGGCCATGCGGCGGATGGCCCCTTCCCCGCCCATCGCCTCGTAGAGGTTCCAGAAGGCCACCCCTTCCTCGGCCGCCAGCACCTGCTGGTAGCCGACGAGCGCCTTTACTCCGGGCATCGTGCGCAGTTCGCCGTCGATGCGGTCCTCGCGGTCGCCCACGCTCACGATGAGGATGCCCGCCTCGGGGAAGGCCTGTTTCAAGTGGTCTACGACGCGGCGCATCTGCCGCACGTAGGCGTCATACTTCAACTGCTTTTTCGAGGCGACGTTCAGGCCAAACTGCAACACGATGAGGTCGTAGGGCCGCACGGCGTTGAGTTGTGCCAAGTGGCGCTCGGGCACCGAGGCCAGCGGTGCCCCGCTGCTGCCGCGCAGCGAGAAGTTGTCCAGCGTGACCCCGTGGTCGCCCTCCAGGGCAACGCCGTAGCAGACAGCCTGCCCGACGTTGTTCAGGCTGAAACGCACCTGGCCCATCGCGCCCCGCTCCGTCACCGTCTCCACCCTGCCGCTGCCGGTCGTGGCATACTCCGCCGTGGCGGCCGCATTGGACGTCACCGTCACCGAAAGGGGCGACGAGGAAGTCAGATAGAGCGTCGCCACGTCGAAACTGTCCAGCCGGGTGTAGTCCCGCACGCCGCGATAGGTCACCGTAGCGCCGTCGCTCGGGATGGCATAGCGCTGGCTGATGCCCAGCAAGGAACGGTCGCAGCCGCTTTTCTCCAGCACGTTGTGCTCGGTCCAGCCCGTCGCGCTGTGAGCGACAGACGAGCGCAGCTTAGTGAAAGGCGAGGCGATGTCTACGAAGCCCACGCCGCAACCGCCGAAGTGTTGTTGCAGATAAGCACGCAGGTCGGCCGTCAGGATGTCCCCTTCGATGTAGGAGTCACCGAAATAGGCGATGCGTACCGGCCGCTCGAGCTTCGCCCGTCGCGACAGGGCCCGGTAAAAAGGCTGCATCCCGCGCGCCAGCGAGTCGGGGGCGTAGTCCACGATGCAGACCATCCCCGGCGGGCACGTGTCGCGCACGGCCTGTTGCGCCTTTGCCACGGGCTTGGGCACGACGACGGGCGGAACGACGAGTTCCGGTTCGGGTACCAGGTCGGACAGGCAGTCCACTGTCGCCAGCTCGTGTCCCCCTACGGTCGCAGCCGGCACCATGCGTAGCGCCAGCAGGACCAGCATCGCCAGGCACAGGAATAAGGCTGTGCGGTGCGTGCCATTCTTCATTTTTTTCTTCAGCTATTTTTTACAACAATGTTTCCTAAAATCCGCGTGCAAAGTTACGGATAAATTCATTATCAGACAAATCTGTCGCGCGCCGGAGCTACTCCGGCCCTCTGCCGGGCCCGGATTCAGTCGTCCGCAATGCCCATTTCCACCAACTTTTTCTTAATGAGGAAAAGCTGGTATATCTCGCCGGAGAAAGAAGGCTTGTCCCCGTGCTGATTGAACACATTGAAGAAGCCTTCTACGGTAAACTTCAAATCCGTGTAGAGCGTAGCCTCGTCGAGCTGCAACGTAGCGGGCAGCTCGGCGGCATGACGCTGGAACCATCCGGCCAGAGTCCGCATTTCGTCGGCCGTAAATATTTTCTTGTACTCCATAACTGTTTCGTACCCTCTCTTATTGTCGCCGCAAAGTTACGCAATTCCGGCCGTAGCGAATAGTCGCCGTCCGCCTTTTTAGAAAAGAAGTGACTGCCGGACCGCCGGTTTCGCCGCCCGGGCCCTTGAACGGGGAACGCGAGCCGTCAGCTGTCCGGCAGTCCGGCAAGCCCCGTCGCTACGGCAATAGGGCCCGTCGTTACGGCAATAGGCCCCGTCGCCAGAAAAAGCGGCCGCGCTTTTCCGGGGCCGCCGTTGCAATTTCTGCAATAAATCCTTACATTTGCATAGCGGCACTCCGCCGCGCGGCGGCAACGCGCCGCCATTCATGAAAAACCGGCCGGCGCCCCGGGGCGAAACCCGCCCGCAAGGGGGCACGGCCGCCAAACGAACAGAAATATGGATACGAAAACCGGACACTACAACTTTACCGTCGAACCGTTTTCCGAGGATTATACGGGCTGCCTCTCTTGGGAGAGTCTGGGCAACCACCTGCTGCGCTGCGCCAGCCTGCACGCCGGGAGCCTGGGCTTCGGCTACGACACCATGATTCGCCGCCACCACGTATGGGTGCTCTCGCGCCTGGTCGTAGAGCTGAACCAAATGCCCCGCACCTGGGAATCGTACACCCTGAACACGTGGATCAGCGCCATATACCGGCAGTTCACGGACCGCCTCTACTCGTTCACGGCCCCGGACGGGACGGCCTACGGCTACGCCTACACCATCTGGGCCCTCATCGACGTCGACTCGCGACAGCCGCTCGACCTGGCGGAACTGCCCGGCGGAGGATTCTCCAACGCCGTCGTGCCCGACCGACCGCTCCCCATCAAAGGGCCAGGGCGCATCCGCGTCAAGAGCCGCACGCCGGTGCGACGCCGCCCGACGTTCTACTCCGACATCGACATCAACGGCCACGTCAACTCCATCCGCTACATCGAGATGATACTCGACTTGTTCTCCAAACAGACGTTCGACACGTGCCGCGTAGCGCGCATCGAAATGGCCTACTGCATGGAGACCTACTGCGGCGAGTGGCTCGACTTCTACGTAGACCAGACCGCGCCGGACCAGTTCATGGTGGAAATCAGAAAGACGGGCGACGTCACGGTCGTTAGGGCCGCCGTCCGCTTCTGCCCGCTGGACAAGACGAAAGAAAGCGCCCTCCCGTCGCTGGCCGACGAAAGGGCGCCCGGGGCCTGACGTCAATAGACCTCGACCTCGTCCACGAAAATCCATCCGCCGTAGTCGCCCGGCTCGGCCTGGACGCGCACGTAGCGAGCCGGCGTGGCCTGCCCCTTCCACCCCATCGTGGTGATGGCGGGCTTAGCCAGTTTCTCTACGGGCTGCCGGATGTCGGTCTGCGTCTCGTAGTGCTCGCCGTCGACCGATACGGAGACGACGAAGCGGGCCGGATAGAATATCTCGACACCGGTGGCCTGGAAAAAGTGGGTCTGGACGGATTCCACGGGCATCGGCTGCCCCAGGTCGAGCACTACGTCGAAGCGTTTCCCGGATATGAAGCCCTGCCAGGCCGACGGGGCCGCATAGTCCCAGCCGCCGCGGCAGCCGTCGGTCAACGCCGTCTCGCCGGTGGCGCGATAGGTCTCGTTGAACGGATAACGGTAGGTCACCTTGGCTCCCAGGGCCTTGTGACGGACGGGCCGCAGGGCCTCCGCGCGGTCTCCCTTTTCCCCGCTCAGGTCGAAGGCATTGACGCCGCTCGCCCTGAGCCGCTGCGTTTCGGCAAGGGCCCGCAGGCGAAAGTCGGTGAAGTCCGTAGCAGGACCGCCGCGCCAGGCTATCTCGGCCAAAGCCAGCAGGCGGGGATAAAGCATGTGCTCGACATGGGCCGGCGTTGCGATGTACTCCGTCCAGAGGTTGCCCTGCACGCCCCGGATGCGCTGCCGCTCGGCCGTAGAGAGATGGGCCAGCGGATTGTAACTGTACACGTGGGACAAGGGCCGGAAGCCGCCGATGGCTTCGGGCTCTGAGGGCGGAGCGTCCTGGTAGGCGTCGAGATAGCAATAGCGGCCGGGCGAAAGCACGACGTCGTAGCCGCAACGGATGGCGTCGTGAACGTAAGCCGTGTCGCGCCACAGCATCACGGTGGCGCCGCCCGGCAGACTGTCCGCGATAATCTCGTCCCAACCGACGAGCCGCCGGCCGTGCTTGGCCAGATACGCGCCGATACGGCGGACGAAGTAGGCCTGTAGCCCGTTGACGTCCGTCAGTCCCTCTGCCGCCATGCGCTTACGGCACAGCGGGCAGTCGGCCCAGGACTGTTTGGCCGCCTCGTCGCCGCCGATGTGGATGTCCTGCGAGGGGAACACGGCCATGACTTCGTCGAGCACGTTTTCCAGGAAGCGGAACGTCGCCTCGTTGCCGGGACAGAAGTCGGCCTGCTTATAGGGCTCGTGGGTACACGACAGCTCGGGATAGACCGCCAGGACCTCTTCCGAGTGACCGGGCATCTCAATCTCGGGAATAATGGTGATGCCCCGCTGCCCGGCATAGTCCACCAGGTCGCGCAGCTCGTCCTGCGTGTAATAGCCACCGTAGGCGCCGGGCGTATCCTCCGCCACGTAGCGCCGGTCGCCGTTCCACCAGGTTTTCCACAACGAGTCCGTGCGCCAGGCCGCGGTGCGCGTCAGCTCCGGGTAGCGCTTGATTTCCATACGCCACCCCGCGGCGTCGGTAAGGTGCAGGTGCAGCCGGTTTAGCTTGTAAGACGCGATGACGTCGATCTGTTTTTTCAGGAAAGAGACCGGAAAAAAGTGGCGAGACACGTCGAGCATCAGGCCTCGCCAGGCAAACGCGGGGGCGTCGGTCACGGTGCAGCAGGGCAGGCTGTCGCCGGCGACCAACTGGCGCAACGTGCGGCTGCCCTGGAGGAAACCGACGGGGGCCGCGGCCGAGAGCTCGATGGTGTCCGGCGTGATGCGCAGGCGGTAGGCCTCGGGCGACGCGGCGGGAGCCATCGGCGTCAGCAACAGGCGCCGCGGCGTCGCGGCAGCCGTCTGCCAGGCCGGGCGCTCCAGGAAAGCGACCCACTGACGGGCCCTGGCGGCGGCCGGCGTAGCCGCCTCGAAACGGCACGGACGGTCCAGGCGAAACGAGCCGGACGCCCACGCCACGTGCTCCGGCTGGGGCAACAGCTGCTGTGCGGCAAGCGGAGCGGCGACCGTCGCAGACAGCAGGAACAGAAAACTCTTAGACCAGATATTTTTCATAGGGGAACGTGAAAATAGTTCAGGAACTTCTGTCCGCAAATTTACAAAAGTCGCGCCTATTACCGGCAACAGCGGGCCTTTTTCCTGACGCAGAAACTTTTTTAGCGCCGGCACGGAGAAGTTGGCAGCGGAAAATAGTATATTTGCAGGACACATTTTCAGTATTGGAACCATGACAGCTTCAGAACAAACCTTGCAACAGATAGGGCGTGCCCTCCGTAAAGTAGCCACCAAACTTTCTGACAATAACGTAGAGCCTCACTTCACAGACCTCTATCTTCAGGTAAAGCAGGAAAGCGGCGAGCTCCTTATTTTCAACGACAACGACGAGGAGCTGACGCGCTGCGTGGTCGAGGATTGGATCGGCAACTCCGAGGAACATTTCTACGACGATATTCAGGCGCCGCTGCGGCAGTGTATCGCCAGCCTCAAGGCGACTTGGGAAAACATCAATGTCCTGAAGCCTTACTCCTTTGTCCTCATCGGCGAGGACCGGGAAGCCATCGCGGAGCTCTACCTCGTAGACGACGACGTCATCATCCTCGACGGCGAGCTGATGAAAGGGTTGGAGGAAGACCTGAACGACTTCTGGGAAAAACTGGAAAAGCAATAACGGCGCGGCGCCCTGGAAACCAAGCTCCAGGGCGCCGCGCTGCATTCTGGGGCACCGGCTGCGGCGGGCCGCCGCAGGGGCCGCGGCCTACAAGTCGTGTTGCCGCAGACGGTAGGCCGCCAGTTCTTCGTACTTCGTGCCGGGACGGCCGTAATTGGCATAGGGATAAATGCTGATGCCCCCACGCGGCGTGAACAGTCCCGTTACTTCTATGTATTTCGGGTCCATGAGCCGAATCAGGTCCTTCATGATGATGTTCACGCAGTCTTCGTGAAAGTCTCCGTGGTTACGGAAACTGAACAGGTAGAGTTTGAGGCTCTTGCTCTCCACCATGCGCTCGTCCGGCAGGTAGTTGATGCGTATCTCCGCGAAGTCGGGTTGTCCGGTAATGGGACAAAGGCTGGTAAACTCAGGACAGTTGAAGCGCACCCAGTAATCGTTCTCGGGGTGCTTGTTGGTAAAGGTCTCCAGCACCTCCGGCGCATAGTCGTCACGGTAACGGGTGGTCTTTCCCAACGCTTTCAGATTCTCTTCCGTTCTCATATTCTTCTCGGTATGTTTCTATCGGTTGTGATGGCGGGACGTTGCCCCGCCGCCGGCCGGCCGGTCACAGCACCCACACGTTGCGTTTCGGGCGGGCGTAGCAGCGGGACAGCACGGGCGCGAAAGGCGTGGCGTAGCTCCGGGCATGGTGCGGGCAACACTTCACGCAGGCCGCGCAGCGGATGCACTTGTCCGCGTCGGTCTCCAGTTCCTTCCCCGCCTGTATGGCGCCAGTGGGACATTTCCGCGCACACTCGCCGCAGCCCACGCAGCTACTGGCGTCGGTCACGGGGAGTACGACTACGGGGTGGCGCTTCATTTCGCGCATGTAGCCCAATACGAAGCGGACAAAGCGCAAGTTGTTCAGCCAGCCGCTGGAGGGGCACTTCAGCCGCGAGGCCCGTACGCGCTTCACGTTGCCCCAGCGCAGCTTCGCCACCAACTCCTGGCCCAGCTGCCGGGCGTCGCGGCGGTCCACGGCCGACGGGCGGCCGGCCGCGATGGGCGTTTCGGGCGTGCTGTAAGAGTGTTCGCCGACAAATGCCGCTACGGCCGTCACCACGAAGCCGCGGGCCGAGAGGAAGGCCGACAGCTCAACCGCCGCGCGGCCGAAGTCGCGGTTGCCGTAGACTACGACCGCCACGGCCGGCGTCCCGTTTCCGGAGAGCGCGTCCAGTCGCTTCAGCGCCAGGGGGGCAACATGGCCGCCGTAGACCGGGGCCGCCACCACCAGCAAGTCTTCCGTGGTCAACGACAAGGCGGGCAGCGGCGCCAGCGTCCCGTCCAGGTCGCAACAGGGCAAATCCGTCCCGCCCGCCACCGCCAGCGCCACGGTCTGCGACGTATGCGTCGGCGAAAAATAAGCGGCATAGACTTTATTCAGCTGCATTTTCTTTCTCCTTTTTTAGTTCCAGATAACGCTCCAGGCCGGCCCGGCGCAACGTGCAGGCGGGGCAATGGCCGCAGCCGTCGCCCACGACGCCGTTGTAGCAGGTCAGCGTCTCGTGGCGTACCAGGTCGAGCACGCCCAACTCGTCCGCCAGCGCCCAGGTCTGGCACTTGTCCTTCCACATCAAGGGCGTGTGGATGATGAACTGCTCCTCCATGCCCAGATTCAAGGTGACGTTCAGACTCTTGATAAAGGCGTCGCGACAGTCCGGATAGCCCGAATAGTCGGTCTCAGACACGCCCGTCACGAGGTGACTGATGCCGCGCTCGCGGGCATAGACCGCAGCGATGGTCAGAAAGAACAGATTGCGCCCCGGTACGAACGTGTTGGGCGGGCCTCCGGCCGGCTTCTCTTCGTCCATCTTCACCGACGGGTCCGTCAGGGAATTGGCCGCCAGCTTACCGATGAAAGACACGTCCATACACTCAAAGTGTACGCCGGCCTTGCGGGCAATGCGCTCCGCTACGTCCACCTCGTGTACATGCTTTTGTCCGTAAACGAACGTCAGGGCGTAGACTTCCTTGAAGTGGGCCTTGGCCCAAAACAGACAGGTCGTGGAATCCTGGCCCCCACTGAAGACGACCAGCGCCCTGTCATGATTCATCTGCATCATATATCAAAAAATTTCAGCACATTGTAAGAAATGTCGCGGTCGTAGGCATCTTCTCCTTCCACACGCTTCATCCACCGCACCACTCTCACCGTCACCGGCAAGGCTACGAGCTCGTAGGCCGTCTTGAGGACCACCTGCGTCAGCATCATGGCGGGCAGCACGTGCCAGGGCACCACGCCGCCCAGCGCCAAGGGAAAGAAAATCAGCGAATCGGCCCCCTCGCCCACCAGCGTAGAGACGATGGCGCGGAGCGAAAACCCGCGACCGCCCTGCAATATCTTCATGCGGCTCATCACGTAGGCATTGAGAAACGAGCCTACCAGAAACGCGAGGAACGAAGCGGCGGCGATGCGCGGCGCCAGGCCGAAGATGGCCCGGAAGCCGTCCTGCCCCGTCCAGTAAGCGGCCGCGGGCAACGCCACGGCGGCCAAGCCGAAAAGGACAAAGAGGAAGTTCATGAAAAAGCCAAGCCAGATGACCAGCCGCGCTTTGCGAAAGCCCCACACCTCTACGAGGCAATCGTTGATGATATAAGACACGGGGAAGACGATAAGTCCGGCCGTCAGCTCCAAAGGCCCCACTGTCACCTGTTTAGTTTCCAACAAGTTTGCCGCTATCAGGCAAACGCAAAAGAGTACTCCCAGCAACATGAACGGGAGGCTCACCATTCCTTTCCTTTCTTTCATCTGTTCTTGTTTTTAACGAGGTTGACCAAGCACTCGGGACAGGCCCCGGCGGGCCTTTCGCGCTGCAAAAATACAGTATTGCAGCCAACCGGCCAAGTGTTTGGGCCGCTATTTGGAAAACGGTGCGGACCGCCGGCCCCGTCCTGCGGCGCCCGGCCCCGGTCGCGCAGCGGGCCGGCACAGGGGCTTCGGGGCGCCGGAGTAACGGACGAAGAACTCGCCCTAGCCCCGTTGCAACGGGGCTAGGGCGAGTCGCAACGGGGCTAGGGCCCGTAGACGACGCCCGAAACGGGCGGGGAGCGCCGCTACAAATCGGCGTAGCGGGAAGCGTATTGCAGATAGGTCTCCGCATCCTTGTCGCCACGGCCCGAAAGGGTGGCGACGACCACCTCGTCCTCGCGGAAACGCAGCTTGGCCAGGGCGCCCAGTGCATGGGCCGACTCGAGGGCGGGAAAGATGCCCTCGTGACGAATCAGGGCGTAGGCGGCCCGCAGCGCTTCGTCGTCCGTAATGGCCACAACCTCGGCGCGCCCCGTCTTGGCCAGATAGGCCGGGAGCGGGCCGATGCCCGGATAGTCCAAGCCGGCGGAGATGGAGTAAGGCTCGCGCACGTGCCCGGCCTCGTCCTGCAAGACGTAGGTACGAGCGCCGTGGAGCACGCCCTCACGCCCCTCGCAAATGGCCGCGGCTGAGCGGCCGGTGGAAAGGCCCTCGCCGCCCGCTTCGGCCAGGACGATGCGCACGGCCTCATTATCCAGGAAGTGGTAAATAGTCCCCGCGGCGTTCGAGCCTCCGCCAATGCAGGCCACGAGGCAGTCCGGCGCCTCCCGGCCCTCTTGCTCCTGCAGCTGTACCTTGATTTCCTCGCTGATAACGCTTTGCAGGCGCGCCACCATGTCGGGATAGGGATGGGGGCCTACGGCCGAGCCGATGAGATAGAAGGTCTCGGCCGGGTGGGCCATCCAGTCGGCCAACGCGGCGTCGACGGCGTTCTGCAGCGTGCCGCCCCCGGTCTCCACGGGACAGACCGTCGCGCCCAGGAGCCTCATCTTCTCCACATTGGGCCGCTGCCGCTCTACGTCGACCGCACCCATGTAGATGGTACACGAGAGGCCGAAAAGCGCGCAGACAGTGGCCGTGGCCACGCCGTGCTGCCCGGCGCCGGTCTCGGCTATGATGCGGTGTTTGCCCATACGGCGGGCCAGCAGCGCCTGCCCCAACGCATTGTTTATCTTATGGGCGCCGGTGTGGTTCAAGTCCTCCCGCTTCAGGTAGACACGCCCGCCGCACTGCCGGCTTAACGAAGGCGACAGGTAGAGCGGCGAAGGGCGCCCGGCATAGTTCTGGAGCAGATAGCGGAACTCTTTCTGGAAATCGTCGCTTTCGATGACGTCGCGATAGACGGTTCGCAGTTCGTCAATGCAGGGACGGAGCACTTCGGGGATGTAGGCCCCGCCAAACTGGCCGTAGCAGCCGGCCTCGTTCACTTGATACTTTTTCATGTTGCTATGGTTTGATGAATGTTGGTTCTGAGCGGCTGGCGTCCGCGACCGTTCCGCGCGCGGCGCCAGGTATCGGGCACAAAAAAATCCGGCGGTCTGTCGTAAACTGACAAACCGCCGGAATCTTATCTTTACACCTGCACGATGGGCTAAGAGACGCACGGAGAGCTCGGCCTACGACTGAAACACCGTAAGCTGCGCCACCAATTCCGACGTCCTGCAAGCTGCATCATGACTTTATCTTTCTTTTTGTTTTCCCTCTTCCCCGTGCGGCGCTCCCCGGCCGAAGCCGGCGTCCCACAGGCTGAGGACTTGTTTGACGTTGCAAATATAGAAGTTCGCCAGGTCCCGGCCAAACTTTTTGTCAACTTTTTTCGAGAAAAATTATCAAACGGTACACGGGAGCCGTCCGCGGCCGTCCTCCGGCACTGCCGCGCGGCAGGGCTGCACGCCCCGCCCGCCGGAAGACCGGGCCTGCCGGCGCCGCCACGGGGAGGCCGGCCCGTCCGCCGGGGGACAAAAAAATCCCCGCCGACCACAGAGAGCCGACGGGAACCCATACACCCCGTATGTCTGACAGAATTAATAGTTCGTATTGTTCGGGTCGAAGTTCGTCCAGCCCTCGAGCCAGTTGTCCGTTCCGAAAGCGCCGATGTAGTTCACCTGGTCGAAGTTGCCCGTTACGCCGGAGAAGGAAGCGGCGCTGAGCAGCGGGCTGCCTACCTGCGGCATGAAGTCGGCGTTGAGGCCGTTGAACAGGCTGCGGCCGGAGAGCATCATCTCGGCGGAAGTGGTCACGCGGTTGCCACTCTGTGCGAGGAAGAAAGTAGACGAGAAGGAAGGAGCCGAAGCGTCGACGATGGGCTGCTTGTCGGCGTCGTAACCCGTTACAAGGTGGTCCTCATAGAGTTTGTTGGCGTCGGAACCGGTAATGTCCATGTCGGCAAACCAAATGTTGCGCAAGTTCAGCTCGCCGGCCTCGGCCATCTCCTGCGTATTGCCGCGCTCACCGTCAAGAATCAAGCCGATGGGCCAACCAAGGGCGATGGAGTTCACACAGTTCAGACGCGAAGCGCGACGGATCTGCATGGCGGACTGATAGATGCCCAGGCCGGAACCGTTATCGGGGAAGAAGTTGCCGCCGTCGATGTGGCCGGCCTCCGTATCGTTCACGAAACTGGAGCTGACAGCCTTCGGACCGACAAAGGTCATGTTGCTGAACGTAGCGGTCGTGTAGGGAGAAGCCAAGGCGCCGTCGGCATTGTTATCGCTCTCGAAGCCGTTGCTCTGGGACTTGTCGGCAATGCGCGGGTCGCGGACGCTCAGGCCGTACTGCACGCTGCCGTTGTAACCGTTGTCGGTGTCGAAGTCATCGTCCCAGCCGTTGAAGGCAATGAGGTACTTGCAGTTCACCGTACCGCCGAACCATTCGTAGGAGTCGTCGTTGGAATAGGAAACCTGCACGTGGTCAATCTTCGTACCGCTGCCGACAGAACCCAAGGTCAGGCCGTTGATTTCCTGGTCAACGCCGAAAGGATAACCGGCGAACTCGATGCGGACATAGCTCAACACGCCCGAGTTGTCGTTGGCGTCGGAACCGCCGTGCTTCGTGCGCGGACCGCCCTCAATCTGCTGCTCACGCTGATTGTTGGGCGCCTTACCGCAAAGGATGACGCCGCCCCAGTCGCCAGGCATACGGCTGCCGGCAGCTTCGCCCGAAGTGAAGACAATAGGCTCGCTGGCCGTTCCCTGTGCGATGAGCTTGCCGCCCCGCTCGACGATGAGCGACGACATAGTGGCCTTGTCGCCCTTGATTATGGTACCCGGCTCGATGGTCAGTTCTGCGCCGTCGGCAATGTAGACCCAGCCTTTCAGATGATAAACGCCCTTCGTCAGAGTCTGCTTGCCGGTGAAGACGAACTCCTTGTCGCCGTTGCCAATCGTATTGCCCTCGAAAAGCAGATTATCGGCAGCCACGATTCCTCCGTCGGTCGACCACTCGCGGTCAGGGGCCGTCGCACTGTTATCGTCGTCGCTGCACGACGTCGTAACCATTGCCAAACTCAGCGCGGTCATGGAAGCCAGCGCCCATACTCTGAAACTCTGTTTTCTCATATTGTTTACATTGTGGCCCTACGTCGGGCCGGTTAATAAATATGTTCGTGATTTGCGGGTCGGGGCGGCCGCGCGGGCGGCCTGGCCCCGGAGGTTTTTAGAAATTGTAGGCGACGCTCACGCTAAAGCTGCGGCCGGGGCGGTAACTGCGCGTGACTTCCTCGATTTCGCTGATGCTGCCGTCGCTACGCGTCACGGTTTCAAACTGCTTGAAGTTGACCTTCTCGCCCAGGATGTCCTTCGCGCCGACCTTGACATTCCATTTCCCGAAGTCTTTCGATACGTTCAGGTCGAGCGAGTTGCGCGGCATCTCGTAGGAGTCGGGCACCTTGACCGTCTGGTCGCCCGTCGTGCCCAGGTTGCGGCCCACACCAATCAAGCGCTTGCCGATGCGGTTATAGAGCAGGCTGGCATTCCAATCCTTGTGCGAATAGAAGATACCGAGGTTGACCAGATAGGGTGACTGCCCCTGCATCGGGCGGTCTTCCTGGTTCACTACATCCTTACCGAACTCGACCTTGCTCTTAATGAGCGAGCCGTTGAAAACAAGGGTGAAGTCCTTCAACCCCATGAAGGCAAGGTTCTTGCGTATGTCGAGCTCCAGGCCGAAGCAGTAAGCGCGGTCGGCGTTCTGGTAAGAATAGATGAGCTCTGTTCCGCCGGCTACGGTGTAAGTCCACTCAATCGGGTCGCTAAAGTTCTTGTAGAAGCCGGCCAGGCTGATTTGGTCGCCGCGCGAGGGGTACCACTCGTAGCGCAGGTCCAGGTTGTCCACGTAGCAGGAGCGCAGGTCGACGTTGCCTTGCACGCTGCTGGCCAAGTCGAAGTCGTAGAACACCGAGGGGGACACTTCGCGGAACTCGGCACGGTTGACCGAGCGGCCGTAGGCCAGGCGCAACTGATGGTCGAGCGACAATTTATAGGTCATATTGATCGAGGGGAAGAAATCGTCCCCGTCGTAAAAGCGACTAAGCGGGCTCTCCACGTCATCGCGCGTGTTGCGAATGAGCTCCATGCGGTAGTGCTCGAAACGGACGCCGGTGTAAATGTTCAAGGCGCCGAGGGGCAGGTTCACGGCCACGTAGCCGCTTGCAATGAGCTGGTTGCCCTTGTAATCGTTCGTCATGCGCGTGTCGTCCTTCAGGTAGAGGCCGTCCTCACCGTAGTTGCCGTCGAGCATAAGCTGGGTCGGAATGTCCATATACTGAAAGCCGTGGGGCAAGGTGTTCGTGCCGGGGTGCCAGCCGTAGATGAAGCTGCGCGTGCGGTACTTGCGCGTGCGGTACTCGCCGTAGGCACCGGCCAGGATTTCGGGATTGACGTTCAAGCCCTCCCAGGCGTAGCGATAGTTCACGCTGGCGGAAGCGATGTGCTCGTCGAGACGTGTGAACTCGCGGCTGATGTCGTTGCCGGTCGGGATGCTCAGGCTGTCGGAGTTCAGCGCGTTGTCCCTACGGTAGCGACGGCGGTCGGGCAGGTTGCGGTTGGCATAGGCATAGCCCACGTTCCAGTCCAGGCGGCTTTGTGCCCAGGCGTACTTGCTGGTGAACTGCGTGTTGTACGTCGTGCGGCTGCTGTAATAGTATTCGGCGCTCTCCTCGCGGTTGCTCTGCGCGTTGAAACCGGTACGGAAGGTGTAGCGACTCGTGCCGAGCTGGTTGAAAATGTTTTTCCACTCATAGCGACCGGCGCCCTTGCCCGGAACGAACGTCAGGTTGAGCATCGCCCCAAGGCGCACATTGTGGTTGTACTGACGGTCCGTGCTGTGACGCAGGTAGTTGCTGCGGTCGTGCGTCACGTCGTAAGCGCCGAAGAGGGAGTTCTCCATCGGACTGTACGTCTTGTAAGAGTTGCTGTAGTTGAGCGCACCGAGCAGGGCGAAGACGCCGCCCCCCTCGAGCTCGCGGCTACGGTTCAGGTTGGCGCTGAGCGAGAAATCGCCCACGGGCGAAAAGCGTGAGAGCTTCCAGTCGTTGTTCAAGCCGTTGGCCAGCAGGTCAATATTCTCCGAGCCGGGGAGCGTGGCGAGCTGGGCGCCCATACCGCCCTGGAGCGAGCGGAAACCGTTGTCGAAACCGAGGAAATCGGTCCCGCTGCCCTTGGGAGAAAGGAAGGTGCGGAAGTGCGTACGTCCGTTCACGCTGCCGCTTACGCTGATGGAGGCCGTGTTTTCGTTCGGCACGTCTTTCGTATCGATCAGGATGAAGCCGCCACTGAAGTCGGCCGGGTACTGCGGCGCGGGCGACTTGATGATTTGCATGTTGTCCACCTGGCCAGAGGGAATGATGTCGAACGAAAAGGCACGCGAATCGGCCTCGGTCGAAGGAACGGCGCTGCCGTTGATCCACACATTGTTATAACGCTGCGACAGGCCGCGGACCATGACAAACTTCTCGTCGATAATGGAAATGCCCGGCACGCGGCGAATCACTTCCGACGCGTCCTTGTCCTGCGTCCGCGCAATCTGTTGCGCCGAAACGCCGCTCTGCACCACGAGGCTGTTGCGCTGGACCGCCACGACGGCGTTCTCGGTGTTCCGCTTCGCGGTGGCTGTCACCGTGGCCGTGCCCAGTGCCGTCTCGAACAGCTCCATAGGGATGACGAGCACCGAATCGATGCGGGCGGGATTGACCGTCATGGTCACTTTCTTGTAGGAGATATAGCTGACGGTCAGCGTATAGTTGCGCTGGCCGAGACCGTTGATTTCAAAATAGCCCTCCAGGTCGGTCGTAGCCGAACGCTCTGCCTGAACCACGCGGACGGTGGCCCCGATGAGCGCCTCGCCGCTTTGGGCGTCGACCACCCGGCCCTTCAACACTGCCGCCTGCAGGCCTGTCGCGCACAGCAGGAGTACAAACAACAAGATTTCTTTCAATCGAACCATAGATAATTTCAGGGTTACTGTTTTCGAGTGCAAATTTCCCCTTTCCTTGTTACAAAGCCCTTGCGGCCTTGTGACAAGTCGTTACGGCCAGGTGACAATATACGGACGCCTTGTTACAGTGCGGCAATAAGGCAAAGTGAAAGCGCGAAGTCGGGATTTCGGGGTAGAAAGACAGGATGCGCGAGCAGAATGACAGCATTTGTCACAAACGCGACTACCGCTCCCCGAACGGGGCCGGAAAGAAGAAAAAACGGGACACGCGTCCGGGCTACGGGCCCTATTCCCGTAAAAACGGGGCTAAGGCCAGTTTTTACGAGCCTTAGCCCCGTGATTCGGAAAACTATGCGCGGCGAAGCGGGCACTCCGGCCCGACGCCGCGAAAATAGCGGCCGCTGCAGGCGGCGCCGGTGCC
>USPK01000028.1 GCA_900556465.1 uncultured Prevotella sp.
CCCCGCAGCCCGGCAGCGGGCCCGACGTGCCGCCGCCCCCACCGCCCGCCGACGAGGCCGGCCTGCCGCCCGCCGGCGGCCCGGCCACGCCGCCACCGCCCCGCCGCCGCAATCCCTGGCCCTGGATAGCGCTGGGCGTACTCGCCTTGCTGGTGGTCGGAGCCGCCGTGTGGTACGCGCGGATTTCGTCGCCCCATCCCTACGAATACGATGACACGATGCCCGTCGACACGATGCCGCTGGCCGAACCGACGGACGAGGAAGAGGCTCCGGGCGTCACGGTGGAGGACTACGCCGAGGCGGTGGACTCCATACTCCTGGAGGAACCGGCAGACACCGTCGTCCCAGCGGCCACGCCCCACAACCTCGTGCTCTCGGGGACGCTGGTGCTCGAAAGCAACCCGTCCACCACGTGCGACGTCCTGATTCATGCCAACATAGAGGCCGACGGCGACGTGACCGGCACCGCCTCGTGGAGCAATACGGGCAGCGAAATCACGGGCCTTTACAATCCGTCGACCAACCGTCTGGTCCTCTACGAGGAAACGGGCAACCGCTACGAGGGCTATCTCAACTCGGGCTCCTCGTATAACGGGACGTACCACGACAACAACGGGACGTGGCGATTTACGCTGAACGCGAACTGAACCCGGGCTGACCGCTGCGGCGGCCAGCTCCTTACGGACTGACAGCAATGATGAAAGAACAAGCCGCCGGACGCGAGCGGCAAATCTATCGCGTCACGCTCCTGGGCAGCGTGTGCAACCTGCTGCTCACGGTCTTCAAGTTCCTGGCCGGCGTCCTGGGCGGGAGCGCGGCTATGGTGGCCGATGCGGTCCATTCGCTCTCGGACCTGGCCACGGACATCGTAGTCCTGGTCTTTGTCCACATCGCCGGCAAGCCGGTGGACAAGGAGCACGACTTCGGTCACGGGAAATACGAGACCCTGGCCACGGCCATCATCGGCATAGCCCTGATTGCCGTGGGCGTAGGCATCTTCTGGAACGGTGCCCGCGCGGTCTACGACTTCGTACACGGCGAGGCCCTCGAAGCCCCGGGGACCATTGCCTTCATAGCGGCGCTGCTCTCCATCGTATCGAAGGAGGCGCTCTACCAGTACACGGCGCGCCGCGGCCGGCAGCTCAACTCGCAGGCCATGATAGCCAACGCCTGGCACCACCGCAGCGACGCCCTCTCGTCCATCGGGACGGCCGTCGGCATAGGCGGCGCCATCTTTCTGGGCGAGAAGTGGCGCGTGCTCGACCCCCTGGCGGCCGTGGCCGTGAGCTTCTTCATCGTGAAAGTAGGCTTCCAGCTGCTCATCCCCTGCATCGACGAACTGCTGGAGAAGTCGCTGCCCGACGACGAGGAGCAGTTCATCCTGGACACCATCCGGGCCCAGCCGGGCGTGGCCGACCCGCACCACCTGCGCACGCGCCGCATCGGCAACTACTGCGCCATCGAAGTACACTTCCGCATGGACGGACGCACCCCGCTCGAGGAGGCACACGCCGCCACGCGCGCCATCGAGGACCGGCTGCGCGAGAAGTTCGGCCCGGACACGTTCATCAACACCCACGTGGAGCCGTTCAAGCAACCGTGCGTGAGCACACGCCCCGAGGCCGCGCCGCCCGACGCACAATAATCGGGGCCCCACACCGTTATTATAATAATAACTCCGACAGAGCGCCCAACGAAGATGAATGTCCGCACCATGTTTTCCCCCGGTCGGGTCCGCCGCGCGGCGGGCCTGCTGTTGCTGTGCTGCTGCGCC
Organism: uncultured Prevotella sp.; assembly: GCA_900556465.1. Lineage (GTDB taxonomy): Bacteria > Bacteroidota > Bacteroidia > Bacteroidales > Bacteroidaceae > Alloprevotella. The sequence goes on from USPK01000028.1 coordinate 1,775, forward strand.
GTCACGGCCGCGGCCCAGCAGCGTAAGGTGCAGAACAAGCCCTTCATCGACGAGCGCCGTTTCCACTACGGCTTCACCATAGGCCTGCACGACCAGGGCGTAAAGTTCCAGAACAACGGCTACATCGACCCGACGACGGGACAGCAGTGGCTCGTAGAGAATGACCGCCAGAACTTAGGCTTCAGCGTCGGCGTGCTCGGAGAATGGCGCATCAACCGCTACATTGCCTTGCGGCTCATCCCGTCGCTACACTTCGGGAGCAAGCACCTTACGTTCGTCGACCAGTCGACCGGGGAAAGGCAGACGCAGGATATGAAGTCGTCCTACGTGGCCCTGCCCCTCAACCTGAAAGTCAGCGCCCCGCGCTTCAACAACTACCGCCCCTACGTCGTGACCGGCGTCAGCCCGATGTACGACCTGACCACGGGCAAGCACAGCTACTTGAAAACGAAGCCGCTCAACCTCTACTTTGAAATCGGACTGGGCTGCGACTTCTACCTGCCGTTCTTCAAGCTGATACCCGAGTTGAAATTCTGCATCGGCCTGAACGACGTGCTCCAGCGTAACCGCACGGACCTCACTTCCCCATCGCAGCTCATCTACACCCAAAGCGTGGACCGCGCGACGACTAACATGGTGATACTTTCCTTTTACTTTGAATGAGGCGGACAAGGAAAAGCGGCTTTTTATTTGGTCCGCCGCCGGCCAAGCCGTATCTTTGCAGACAGAACATCGAAGCAACATAACCCTTACCCCTATGATCATCTTTTTTAGAACGCCCGGGCAGAGCGTGATTGCCACGGAAGTGAATCACCAGCCTACGGCTGAAGAAACGAATAAACTGTGCTGGCTCTACGGCGACGCGACCGCGCTGAAGGAAGACCGGCTGACGGGCTGGTATGCCGGTCCGCGCCGCGAGATGATTACGCCCTGGAGTACGAATGCCGTAGAGATTACGCAGAACATGAATCTCAGCGGCATTTCGCGTATAGAGGAATACTTCCCCGTCAGTGGTAAGGACGCGGACCATGACCCGATGCTCCAACGCCTCTACGACGGGCTGGACCAGCGCCTGTTCACGGTCGACATCAAACCGGAGCCCGTCCGTCACATCGACGACCTGGAGGCCTACAACGAGGAGGAAGGGCTCGCCCTCTCGGCCGCGGAAATCGACTACCTGCACGGCGTGGAACGCCAACTGGGCCGCCAGCTGACGGACTCGGAGGTGTTCGGCTTCGCACAGATCAACTCGGAACACTGCCGCCACAAAATCTTCGGCGGAACGTTTATCATCGACGGGGAAGAACGCCCGTCGTCACTCTTTGCCTTAATCAAGAAGACAACCCAGGAGAACCCGCACCACATCCTGTCCGCCTACAAGGACAACGTAGCCTTCGCCCAAGGTCCCGTCGTCGAGCAGTTCGCCCCCGCCGACCACACGACGAGCGACTACTTCCGCGTGAAAGACGTGGAGAGCGTCATCTCCCTGAAGGCAGAGACCCACAATTTTCCGACTACCGTAGAACCGTTCAACGGTGCGTCGACCGGCACCGGCGGTGAGATCCGTGACCGCATGGCCGGGGGCACGGGCTCGTTCCCCATAGCCGGCACCGCCGTCTATATGACGGCTTACCCCCGACTCGACGGGGGCCGCGAATGGGAAGACGTCCTGCCCGTACGCCAATGGCTCTACCAGACGCCGGAGCAAATCCTCATCAAGGCCTCGAACGGGGCTTCGGACTTCGGCAATAAGTTCGGCCAGCCGCTCATCGCTGGCTCTGTCCTCACGTTCGAGCATCAAGAAAACGGCGAGAAATACGGTTACGACAAGGTCGTGATGCTGGCCGGCGGCGTCGGTTACGGCACGAAGCGCGACTGCCTGAAGGGCACCCCGCAAAAGGGCGACGAAATCGTAGTCGTAGGCGGCGACAACTACCGCATCGGCCTGGGCGGCGGCTCCGTAAGCTCCGTCGACACGGGACGTTACAGCAGCGGCATTGAGCTAAACGCCGTGCAGCGCGCCAATCCGGAAATGCAGAAGCGCGCCTACAACCTGGTGCGCTCCGTCTGTGAAGAAGACGTCAACCCCATAGTCTCCATCCACGACCACGGTTCGGCCGGCCACGTGAACTGCCTCTCCGAGCTCGTGGAAGAGTGCGGCGGCCTCGTGGACATGACCAAGCTGCCCGTAGGCGACCCCACGCTCTCCGCCAAAGAGATTATCGCCAACGAGAGCCAGGAGCGCATGGGCCTGCTCATACGCAACGAGCACCTGGACCACGTGCGCCGCATCGCCGAACGCGAACGCGCCCCGATGTACGTAGTGGGCGAAACGACGGGCGACGCCCACTTCGCCTTCCAGCAGGCCGACGGCACGCGCCCCTTCGACCTCGACGTGGCCCAAATGTTCGGCCACTCGCCCAAAACGGTGATGGTCGACGAGACCGTAACCCGCACGTACGAGGACGTCACCTACGACGTGACCCGACTGGACGAATACGTAGCCCGCGTACTCCAGCTCGAAGCCGTTGCCTGCAAGGACTGGCTGACCAACAAGGTGGACCGCTCCGTCACGGGCAAGGTGGCCCGCCAACAGGCCCAGGGCGAGCTCCAGCTACCCCTGTCGGACTGCGGCGTAGTGGCCATCGACTACCGCGGTAAGGACGGCATCGCCACCGCCTTGGGCCACGCCTCGCAGGCCGGACTGGCCAGCCCCGCGGCCGGGAGCGTGCTCTCCGTGGCCGAAGCGCTGACCAACATCGTCTGGGCCTCGCTCGACGAAGGCTTGGACAGCGTCTCCCTCTCCGCCAACTGGATGTGGCCCTGCCGCTCCCAGAAGGGCGAGGATGCCCGCCTCTACGAAGCCGTACAGGCCCTGAGCGACTTCTGCTGCTCCCTGCGCATCAACGTCCCGACCGGGAAGGACTCACTCTCCCTCTCGCAGCAATACCCTAACGGCGAGAAAATCATCTCCCCGGGCACCGTCATCGTCAGTGCCGGCGGCCGCGTAGACGACGTACGCCGCACCGTCTCGCCCGTCATGGTCAACAAGGAGAAAAGCGCCTTCTACCACATCGACTTCTCCGACGACCGCCTACGCCTGGGCGGCTCGGCCTTTGCCCAAAGCCGCGGCAAAGTGGGCAGCGACGTGCCCACCGTGGCCGACCCGGACTACTTCCGCGCCGCCTTCAACGCCGTGCAGGAACTGGTCCACAAGGAGCTGCTCCTGGCCGGACACGACATCTCGGCCGGCGGCCTCATCACCTGCCTACTGGAAATGTGCTTCGCCAATACGGAGGGCGGCATGGAAATCTCGCTCGACAAGTTCAACGAAAAGGACCTGGTGAAACTCCTCTTCGCCGAAAACCCGGGCGTCGTAGTCCAGGTGGCCGACAAGCACAAGGCGGAGTTCAAGGAAATACTCACCAAGGCCGGCGTTGCCTTCGTCAAGCTGGGCCGACCGGCTGCCGAGCGCCACATCCTCGTCGAGAAGGAAGGCGCCACCTACCAGTTCGGCATCGACTACTTGCGCGACGTGTGGTACTCCACCTCCTACCTCCTCGACACGAAGCAGAGTTTCAACGGCCGGGCCGCCGAGCGCTTCAAAAACTATAAGGAGCAACCCCTCGAGTTCCACTTCCACCCCGAGTTCACCGGCACCTTCGCGTCCCTGGGGCTCGACCCCTCGCGCCGCACGCCCAGCGGAGTGCGCGCCGCCATCATCCGCGAGAAAGGCACCAACGGCGAACGCGAAATGGCCTACGCGCTCTACCTCGCCGGCTTCGACGTGAAGGACGTCATGATGACCGACCTCGTCACAGGCCGCGAGACGCTGGACGATATTCAGATGATTGTCTTCTGCGGAGGTTTCTCCAACAGCGACGTGCTTGGTTCCGCCAAGGGCTGGGCCGGCGCCTTCCTCTATAACCCGAAGGCCAAGGCCGCCCTCGACCGCTTCTACGCCCGCCAGGACACGCTCTCGCTCGGCGTATGCAACGGCTGCCAGCTCATGGTCGAGCTCAACCTCGTCAACCCCGAGCATCCCCGCCGTGCGCACATGCTGCACAACGACAGTCACAAGTTTGAAAGCGCCTATCTCGGCGTCACCGTGCCCACTAACCGCAGCGTCATGTTCGGTAGCCTCAGCGGCGACCGCCTCGGCATCTGGGTGGCCCACGGTGAGGGAAAATTCTCCCTGCCCCAGCCCGAGGACGACTACAACGTGGTGCTGAAATACACCTACGAGACTTATCCCGGCAATCCTAACGGCTCTGACTACGCCGTAGCCGGCATCTGCTCGGCCGACGGTCGCCACCTCGCCATGATGCCGCACCTGGAGCGCGCCTTCTACCCCTGGCAGAACGCCTACTATCCCGCCGACCGCCGCGCCGACGACGTGACGCCCTGGATGGAGGCCTTCGTCAACGCCCGCCGCTGGGCCGAGGCACACCGTTAAGCCGTACACGCACGGCGCACCCGCTCCGAAACAACAGCGCGGCGGATTCCCCCGAAAGGAATCCGCCGCGCTTTTTCGTACCCCTTGGCGCCGCCGCGCTCAACCGCGCTGATAGGCCCACCGCGGCAGGCCGCCGCGCTGATATATCGTTCCGCAGCGCACGAAGCCGTTCCGCTCCAGCAGGTGCTGCATCACGCGGTTGTCCGCATGCGTGTCGGCGCGCATCACCGCCGCCCGCTCCCCACACCAGTCCATCATGCAGCGGAACACCCCGTGGTGCGAGCCGTCCGAAGCCACCCGGTGAATCACCCAATAGGGCGCGTCGCCCGGCCACTGCCCATCCTCGATCACGGCATAAGCCTCCTCCGGACCGGGCAGGAAGCAAAACGTGCCCGCCACATGCCCCGACGCGTCCGCAATGACCCACTGCCGGCCCGCCGCCACGTCGGCCTCCACCAGTTCCCGGCCCGGGTAACCGTCCGTCCACTGATTCGGATTGCCCGAACGCACCATGAACTCCCGCGCCGCGGCAAAGACGCGCATCAGGTCGTCCACGTCCGCGGGCCGCGCCGCGCGCACGTGCAAAACTGTATTTCCATTCATCTTTCTCCGAAAAAAGTCTGCGGCAAAGGAAGCAAAAATTCCGCGAACCGGCAAGACCGCGCCGCCCGCCGCCGCAAAGGCCGCTCCTCCTTTCCGGAAACTAAAATAAAAACCCTCCGGCGGGAAAAAGCCTTTTCTTTCCCACAGTTTTTCCCTATTTTCGCCGAACACAACCCTATTATTCACCCCTATTCATCTCAAACCTATGAAAAAGCTCTATTCACTCTGCCTCCTCGCCCTGCTTGCGCTGCTCCCCGTCGCGCTGGCCGGCTGTAGCGACGACGAGGAAAGTGCCTCCACCACTTCCACGTCGGCCATCACCCTGAACATCAAATTCAACGCCAAAGGCTACGACGGCCAGCTCTACTACTGGAACCAGGACCAGCTGATGGTCGTCAACGTCGAACGCGACCCCGAGGCCTCCGGTCCGAACACGTCCATCACGCGCGTAGAATACTATTTCGACGATGTCAGCATCGGATCAAGCGAAACGTCCCCCTTCGCCCTAGGCTACGCCCTGTCCGACGTGGCAACCGGCCGCCACACCCTGCGCCTGCGCGTCTTCTGGCAGGACAACGGCACCGCCCGCCAGCCCATAGAGCGCACCTATGCGGTCCAAGTGAACGCCCCCGGCACCCCCGGACCGGACGACGCCACCATGAGAACAAACATCCAGACCAACGCGCCGGATCCGGGCCAGCCCAACGTATGGCCGCAGGACCAGACCATGGAAATCACCGTATTGGACGAATCCACACCGCCCATGCCCCTCAAGCGCGTGGAGTTCTATTTCGACGGCCAGCTCGCCGGTACGGCCCTCGAGGCTCCCTTCCGCCTGCGCTATCCCTTGGCCGCCACCTCCACGGGCCAGCACCAGCTCACCATCCGTTACTACCGCGACTACAACGGCCAGGAGCTGGAAGGAGTCCACACGTTAGCAATCTTCGTAGTCGAGCCCGCTTCCTGATGCCGGCGCCCCGCCGCCCTCTCTCGCCCCACGGCCGGAGCGGCGCGGCCCCCTTCCAGGCGCTGCGGATCCCCCCGACGGAGACCCGCAGCGCCTTTTTCACGTCCGGGCGGAGGGGCAAATCCGCCGCCCCGCCGCCGACAAGGCGCATGCCGCCCGCGCGGCGCCACCCCTGCCCCCCACTCCGCGCCACGCGCCTAAGGCCAGTTCTTACACGCCTTAGCCCCGTCGCCACGGGGCTAAGGCGAAGAAAAACGGGGCTAAGGCGCGTCGCTAAGCGCCTTCATCGCAGGCAACCGTTCAAAAATCCACCTCGAACAGGGTGCCCAGCTTCACGCCCAGCGCCTGGCTGATCTTCCATGCGCTCCGGGCGGTCAGGTTTGTGCGTCCCGCCTCAATGCGCGAGATGTTCGACTTCTCCATGTTGCAGCGGGCGGCTAGGTCCTGCTGCGTCATGCCGCGTTCCTCCCTCATTTCCCGGATGTTGCTTCCGATACGGATAAACAGCTGCTGCTCATTCATGCTTTTTTCTTTGTTATCATTTGTGGCAACAAAGAAAAAGGTTTAACTTTGCGGGATAGTTATCATACATGACAACCACGCAGCTACTACGGGCGCGGTCTCTTCACGGCGCGCCGTGAAGGCCGATTGCCATCAACTCGTTTTGATTCAACGATTTCAGAACTATGAGAATATTGCTGTTCCTTATGTTCCTCCTATGTCCGGGCATCGGAAACGCACAGGCAGACGGACGGCCGTCCGTCCGGCCGGACCGGCAGACTGGTAAGCCGGATCCCGAAACGACCACTGCGCCGACTACCTACATCCGCCTTTACCAGCGCTTCCTCAGTCCCGCCCGCGGCAGCCGCTGCGCCATGTATCCCTCCTGCTCGGCCTATGGGATGGAGGCCTTCCGCCGCAAACCGTTCGCCACGGCCATGGTCCTTACGGCCGACCGCATGTTGCGGTGCGGACACGACGGGCGCTACTACGACCTGACCTATGCCTACGGTTATCCCTCGCTTGTCGACCTGCTGCCGGGCGACACCGTGCCGCGCGGCCTCGTGGCTACGTCCGGCGCCACCCCATGGGCCGAACGCCGGGCGCCGCGCACGGCGCGCGACAGCGTCACGGATTTCATCCGCTACCTCATCAACCGCCAGAACTATGCATCGGCACTGCTCGAAGTGGAGCGCGTGGCCTACTTCCATCCGGAGCAAAACGACTCGGCCCTCTTCCTGCTCCGCCTGCTGTGCTACGACGGACTGGACCGCGAGGAGGACGGTTTCCTCGCCTATCGCGCCGATAGCGGCCGCACGGCGGGCCACAGCGACGCTATCCTTCTGCAACTTGCGAAAATGTACCACGAGGTAGGCAACTACGACGAGGCACTACGCACACTATTACAGATCCGCGCCGGAGTGCCCGAATTGCGACGAAGCGTGGCTCTCCGCGCCACTGCGGCAGCCCTGCGCGCCGGACGCGAGACACTGGCGCGACAATACCTGGGCAGCACGGCAGACCTCCTGCCGGTAGACCGCCAGGAAGCCAACACGGCGTTGCTGGATGACCTGCGCCGACGCCGCCCCCGCAGTCCGCTCTTGGCGGGGCTGCTCTCTGTCGTCCCAGGCGGCGGCTATCTCTACAACCGCCAACCGGCCAGTGCCATAGCAGCCTTTGCCGTCAACGCCTTGTTAGGCTACGCCGTCTATACCAGTCTGGATCGGCGCAACTATGGCGTGGCCGGACTGATGGGTGTCTTTGCCGTCACTTTCTATGCCGGCAACTTTGTCGGCGCCGTGCAGGGCGCGCACCGCTACAACAAAGAGCGGATCCAGAACTGTGCCGGCCGCTTCGAGCGCCTCAACGCTATCTATCCCTAAAACCGGAGGGGTCCGGCGCGGGCCCTCTCCAGCCTTTTGTTTCACTCTTAAAACTTTATCCTTATGCTCAAAAATCTACTTCTACGCCGCTGCCGCGGGCTGATGGCCGCGCTGGTCTTGTCCGCCAGTCTGTCCGCCGAACTTCATGCTGAGGACGTTGTCCTGAAGGCCGGCACACCCGTCCCCATGCAACTGATGACCACCGTGACAGGCAAGGATGCCACCGTAGGCCAGCTGGTCGACTTCAAAGTCACGCAGGACATCACGGTCGACGGAAAGACCGTCATCCCCGCAAACTCCGTGGCCAAGGCCCAGGTAGTACGCGCGCGCAAGAACGGACTGCTGGGCCGGGAGGGCGAGATTCAGCTCTCTGTCAACAGCGTTACGGCCGTAGACGGGACGCAGGTCGTGCTGACCGGCGGAACGCTGGCCGACGAGGGGCGGAACAAGCTCGTTGTCTCCTGGCTGCTCTGCTTTCTGCTGAAAGGCGGACAAGGCGAACTGACGGCCGGCCTGACATGCAGCCCCATCGTGGCCGGGAACACCACCATCAGCGTGGACTGAGCGGCAGCGCGCCAGCTGGACTCTTGTCCATGAGAAATCTCATGCAGTCCGCCCGGCATGTCCGGGCGGACTTTTTCGTTATAGGCCTGCCCTCCGCTCCACGCCACGCGCCTAAGCCCGGTTCTTACGCGCCTTAGCCCCGTAGCCATGCGCCTTAGCCCCGTGAAAACTCGCCTAAGGCCCGCTTCCCGCAGTCCTAAGGACTGCTGACGGAGGAGAAGGAGGCGAACGGCCGGCCGGGGGACTATAAATTTATATGGAGACGACAGCCGCACAAAACGGGAAAAAATTAATTTTGCAACGTGACTAACTTTTACATCTAATTACCCTCAAAAACATGCCACACTTGAAACGAACACTGCTCTGCGCCCTGTGCCTGCTGCTGGCGGCAGCCGGGCGCGCCGAAAAGGTCGCCTCGCCCGCGGGCACGGTAAGCGCCGACTTCAAACTGGCCGCCGGCGGCGTGCCCACTTACTCCGTGACGTACAAAGAGCGGCCCGTAGTGAAGCCCAGCCGCCTGGGGCTGGAGCTGAAGGGGCAGCCCGACCTGATGGACGGGTTCGAACTGGTCCGCACGTCGTCCTCCACGTTCGACGAGACGTGGCAGCCCGTATGGGGCGAGGTGAGCCACATCCGCAACCACTACAACGAGCTGCTCGTAGAGCTGCGACAGACGGAGACGGGCCGGCTCATGAACATCCGCTTCCGCGTCTATGACGACGGCATGGGCCTGCGCTACGAGTTCCCGCAGCAGAAGGGGCTGAACTACTTCACCATCCAGGAGGAGCACACGCAGTTTGCCATGACCGGGGACCACACGGCCTGGTGGATTCCCGGCGACCTGGACACGCAGGAGTACGAGTACACGGAGTCGCGCCTGTCCGATGTGCGCGGGCGCTACGCCGAGGCGCTCAGGAGCTACGGCGCGCCGGCCACATTCTCGCCCACCGGGGTGCAGACGTCCATCCAGATGAAGACGGACGACGGGCTCTACATCAACCTGCACGAAGCCGCGCTCGTGGACTACGCGTGCATGCACCTGGTGCTGGACGACAAGAACTTCGTCTTCGAATCGTGGCTCAACCCCGACGCCGAGGGCGCCAAGGGCTACATGCAGACGCCCTGCCACAGCCCCTGGCGCACGGTCATCGTGAGCGACGACGCCCGCGACATCCTGGCCTCGAAACTCATCCTGAACCTGAACGAACCGTGCAAGCTGGAGGACACGTCGTGGATCCGCCCGACGAAATACGTCGGCGTCTGGTGGGAAATGATTGCCGGCAACCGGCCCTGGGCCTACACGTGGGACGTGGCGTCCGTGAAGCTGGGAGAAACGGACTATACAAAGGTGAAGCCTAACGGCGTACACCCCGCCAATACAGCCAACGTGAAGAAATACATTGATTTTGCCGCCGCCCACGGCTTCGACCAGGTGCTCGTCGAGGGCTGGGACATCGGTTGGGAGGACTGGTCCGGCAAGATGAAGGACTACGTGTTCGACTTCGTAACCCCCTACCCGGACTTCGACCTGCCGGGGCTGAACGCCTACGCTCACGAAAAAGGCGTACGCCTGATGATGCACCACGAGACGTCCTCGTCCGTACGCAACTACGAGCGGCACATGAAGGATGCCTACGAACTGATGAACCGCTACGGCTACAACGCCGTGAAAAGCGGATACGTGGGTAACATCCTGCCCCGCGGCGAACACCACTACGGCCAGTGGATGGTGAACCACTACCTCTACGCCGTCAAAGAGGCCGCCAAGCGCCACATCATGGTCAACGCCCACGAGGCCGTACGCCCCACCGGCCTGTGCCGCACGTACCCGAACCTCATCGGCAACGAATCCGCCCGCGGCACAGAGTACGAGGCCTTCGGCGGTAGCAAGCCCTCACACACCACGGTATTGCCCTTCACGCGACTGCAAGGCGGCCCGATGGACTACACGCCGGGCATCTTTGTCATGGACCTGAACTCCTGGGCACCGGGCAATCACTCGCACGTCAACTCCACCCTGGCACGCCAGCTGGCCCTCTACGTCACGATGTACAGCCCGCTGCAAATGGCCGCCGACCTGCCCGAACACTATGAGCGCTACATGGACGCCTTCCAGTTTATCAAGGACGTGGCAGTGGACTGGGACGACAGCCGCTACCTCGAGGCCGAGCCGGGGCAGTACGTCACCGCCGCGCGCAAGGCCAAGGGGACGGGCAACTGGTTCGTGGGCTGCACGAGCGGCGAGGCGGGCCACCTCTCCGTGCTGAAGCTGGACTTCCTCGACCCCGGCAAGACGTACATCGCCACCGTCTACGCCGACGCCCCCGACGCGCACTACCGGGACAACCCGCAGGCCTACGTCATCAGCAAAGGGACCGTCACGTCCAAGACCACGCTGCGGCTGAAGGCCGCGCCCGGCGGCGGGTATGCCATCAGCCTCTTTGAGGTGAAGGACAAGGCCGAAACGAAAGGGCTGAAAAAACTGAAACTGTGAGACGACAGACCGGCGCCGCCACGGCGCGCCCCCTCCGCCGCCTCTCCGCCGACACCCGCTCCCGCTCCGCCGGCGTGCTGCCTTGGATCGTCCTGCTGCTGGCCGTGAGCGTGCGCCTGTGGTGGGCGGACAGAAGGAAACACTCTACGGCGACGAGCTGACGTCCGTATGCCTGGCCTACGAGCAGCCCGGCTGGGGCGCGGAGACCTTCCCGCCGGACAGCGTGCGCACGGGCAGGGAGTGGCGCGAGGCCTTCTGCACGGACGACGCCGGCGGTCTGGACGGCCTGGCGCACGACCTGCGCGCCCTCCATGCGGACAACCGCGACGGCTCGCACGCCAGCCTTTACTACATGCTGCTGCGCTGCGCGCTGACGGGGACCGACGTGCCGGAGGTGCACGCACTCGTGACGCGCGGCCTTGGGCTCAACCTGTGCCTCTTCCTCCTCTCGTTCGCCGGCCTGTGGCGTCTGCTCCGCCACCTCTATCCGGGCCGCAACGGCGCCGTGGCGCTCGGCCTGCTGGCCAGCCTGTCGCCGGCCGCCGTGTCGACGACGCTCCTCGTGCGCGAATACCAGCTGGCCGAGTGTGTCTTCGCCTGGTGGGCCTGCTGGTGGCTGGAGAGCGCGCTCCGCTGGCGAGGCGGCCACGGCGCCGCCCGCCCCGGCGGCATGGCGTGGGGCGCGGTTCTGGGAGCGCTGCTCCTCTCGAGCGGCTACTTCAACGCGCTCTTCATGGCCTTCACGCTGGCCGGCCTCCCGCTGCTGGCGCAGCGCGGGCGGCGGGCCGCGGCCCTGGGCGTATGCGCCGGCGTGGGCGCGGCCAGCCTGCTGCTCAGCGTGGGGCTGTACAGTGGCTTCTTCCACTTCCTGACGGACATACGCACGGCCGAGGTGGCGCAGAAGGCCGGCGGGGCGGGCGCCGCGGCCAACCTGCTGACCTCGCTGCAAAGCGGCGCGGTCATAGCCGTGCGCATGCTCTTCACGCCCGTAGGCGCCGCGGCCGCCGTGGCGTGGGTGGCGGCATGGGCCGCCAGCCGGCGCGTCCGCAGCCGCTGGCGCTCGCTCCGTCCCTCCGGCGGAGCGGCCACGGCGTGGCTGCTGGGCAGCGCGTGGGCATGGGCGGCCGTCGTACTGCTGCTGGCACCCTGGAAGGAGCCGCGCTACGTGGCCCCGGCCGTCCCGCTGCTTCTGCTGCCCCTGGCCGCCGTGCTCTGCGAGGCGCTTTTCCGGCGCGGCGTCCTGGCCACGGCGGCCGTGGCGGCCGCGTTCCTCTTTCCGGCCCTCCACGGCCGCGACGTGCGCCACGTGTACCGCTTAGCGGACTGCCCCTGGCCCGAAGCGGCGCCGCGCGTGCTGCTCTACGGCCCCAATGCCGACGAGCGCAACACGCTGCTGCAACTCTTCCCCTACCTGAGCGACACGCAGGAGGCCGTCGCCGCTGAGCACGTGGCGGACATCCCGCGCCTGGCCGGAACGGGCGCACGGACCGTCCCCGTGTTCGGCCCACGCGGCTGCGCCGAACTGCTGGCCTCGCCCCTGTGTCGCGGCGAGTCGCCGTTCAACGACTGGACCAGCCGCTACGACTTCGCTTTTCCCTCCACCGCGCCGGCACAACGGCCATAAGACCGGCCGCTTGCCCGCCGGCCGGCAGCCACCCAAACGGAGAGGGGCCTGCCCTCCTCGCGACGGGCCCTTGACTGCATGCCGCCGCAGGGCGATGCGGGCGCGCCCCGCCCCTCTCTCCTGGCGGGACAACACGCAGACTCGCCCTGCGCCGCGGTATCCTGCCGGCCACCTCTCGCAAAATCGCCAAATAAACCATCATTAACAAAAAATCAAGAAGGGATATTTTCCTATTTCGTAAATTTGCAGTGAATAAATGCTAGCAAAGCATTATTTCCATCCCATACATTCATTACAAAAGGTTTCCCTTATGACAAAGAAAATCCTATTGTTCCTGCTCGTTTTCTTCCCGCTCATGTCATGGGCAGGAAGCATGCAACCCGAAGCCGAAGCGGACTACAACCTGGACATGGGCTTCAAGACCAACGGCCGCAACGCGCAGCAGCCCTTTACCTGGCGCCAGGGCGATGTGATGAGCGTCACGGCGGCCAAGAAAGAGGCTACTTCCTCCAAGGAAGCGGAGGTGATGTACGTGGAGTACTACGTGGACGGCGTCAGGGTTGGCAAGATCACGGAGGCGCCGTTTCAGCTGAACTACCGGCTGGGCAGCGTCAGCACCGGGCGCCACCTGCTGCTGACGAAGGTGTACTGGAAAGCCAAGCGGCACCGCTTCGTCTCGGACTTCAAGTGGAATCTCGACATTCTGCCGGCCGCTGACTGAGGGTCCACTGCAGGGCTGCGCACGGCGCGCAGGGACCGGTCCGGGATTTCCGGCAAAAAATCTTGAGAAAATTTTGGATTCGGCACAGAAAATTCGTATCTTTGCAACCGGTTAGAGTGAGGGGCTTCAAAAAGTTCCTCACTTATTTTTAGGACACAACGACGCGACATGATAGACAAGAACGTAGTGAAGACATTAGTAGACGAGTGGCTGGCCGACAAGGACTACTTTCTGACGGACCTGACCATCTCGCCGGACGACCGCATCGTGGTGGAGATAGACCACCAGGAGGGCGTATGGATTGAGGACTGCGTAGAACTGAGCCGCTACATCGAGGACCACCTCAACCGCGAGGAGGAGGACTTTGAACTGGAAGTGGGCAGCGCCGGTATCGGACAACCGTTCAAGGTACACCGGCAATACGAAATCCATAAGGGCGACCAGGTTGAGGTGCTCACCAAGGAGGGCCGCAAACTCGTGGGCGTGCTCAAAGACGTAGCGCCGGAGACGTTTGTCCTGACCGTAACGGAAAAGGTGAAAGAGGAAGGGGCCAAACGGCCTAAGCTCATGGACCGCGACCTCACGCTCCGCTTCGACGAGGTGAAGTCTACCAAATATCTCATTGATTTCAAATAACAGAAAGGCGGGCCGCCGGGCGTAGAGCACTTCCGGCGGCCCGCTGCCCACATAAGTTTTCCCCACACATGGCAAAGAAAAAAACTGAAACGACAAGTCTTATCGACACTTTCACAGAGTTCAAGGAGACGAAGAACATTGACCGCACTACGATGGTAGGCGTGCTGGAAGAAAGTTTTCGCAGCGTCATTGCCAAAATCTTTGGCTCGGACGAGAACTTTGACGTCATTGTCAACCCGGATAAGGGCGACTTCGAGATTTACCGCAACCGCGAAGTCGTGGCCGACGGCGAGGTGACGGACCCCAACAAGCAGATGCCGCTCTCTGCGGCCCGGGAAATCGACCCGGACTATGAGGTGGGAGAAGAAGTGAGCGAGACGATAGACTTCGCCAAGTTCGGCCGCCGGGCTATCCTGACCCTGCGGCAGACCCTGGCCAGCAAAATCCTGGAACTCGAGCACGACTCACTATACAATAAATATAAGGACCGTGTGGGCGAACTCATCTCAGCGGAAGTATATCAGACGTGGAAGAACGAGACGCTGCTCATGGACGACGAGCACAACGAGCTGCTCCTCCCGAAGTCGCAGCAAATCCCCCGCGACTTCTTCCACAAGGGCGACACGGTGCGCGCCGTGATTGACCGCGTGGACAACACGAACGGCAATCCGAAGATATACCTGAGCCGCACGTCGCCGCAGTTCCTGCGCTGCTTGCTCGAGATGGAGATTCCGGAGATCAACGACGGCTTGATCATCCTGCGCCGCGTAGCCCGCATCCCGGGCGAACGGGCCAAAATCGCCGTGGAAAGCTACGACGACCGCATCGACCCTGTGGGCGCCTGCGTCGGCGTTAAGGGCAGCCGCATCCACGGTATCGTCCGCGAGCTGAACAATGAGAACATCGACGTCATCAACTATACCGCCAACACGAAGCTCTTCATCCAACGCGCCCTGAGCCCAGCCGAGATTTCCAGCATTACGCTCAACGAGGAAGAACGCAAGGCGGAGGTTTACCTGCAACCGGACCAAGTGTCGCTGGCCATAGGCAAGGGCGGCATGAACATTAAGCTGGCCTCCATGCTCACCGAGTACACCATCGACGTGTTTAGGGAAGTGGAGAACGGCGAAGAGACCGAAGACATCTACCTGGACGAATTTGCCGACGAAATAGACCAGTGGGTCATCGACGCTATCAAAGGCCTCGGACTCAATACGGCCAAAGAAGTGCTCAATGCTCCCCGCGACATGCTCATTGAGAAAGCCGACCTGGAAGAAAACACCGTCGACGACGTGCTACGCATTCTCCGTTCCGAGTTTGAGGACGAGGGAAACAACGGTGAAAGCTAAGCGACGGGGGCGGCCCCGCCGCCGGCCGCGACTACGGCCGCTTCGCTAACTTTCATCCTTCCAACTTTCAATCCTAAGAGCATGAGTATCAGATTAAATAAAGTTATCAAAGAATTTAATGTCGGACTGCAGACGGTCGTAGACTTTCTCGCCAAGAAGGGTTACCAGCTCAACGCCTCCCCGAGCGAGAAAATCACGGACGAGCAGTACGACCTGCTGCGCAAGGAATTCGGCGCAGACAAAAACCTCCGCACCGAAGCTGAAAAGATGATTCAGAGCCGGCAAAAGGAGAAGGTAAAAGAGAAAGCGCACAAGGAAAAAAGCGCGCCGCAGGAAATCTTTACCACCGATATTCCCGCCGACATGCGGCCGCAGGTAAAGATCAAGGGCGTTATCGACCTCAACCCCAAACCCCAGGCGGAGACGCCCGCCGAACCGGCCAAGGAAGCGCAGCCCGCCGCCCAGCCCGCCGCCGCCAGCGAGCAGCCGGCACCCCAACCGGTCGCCGAGCCCGCCGAACCGGCCAAGGAGCCCGCACCCGCAGCGCCCGCCGAAGAGAAGGCCGCACCCAACGAGCCCAAAAAGCCCAAGCAGAAGCTGCCCCTCGAGGAACGCACCAAAGCCATAGGCGAAGAGAGCAACGGCATATTCAAGCTCCACCCGCAGACAGAGATCACGGCCCCCAAGGTGCTGGGCACAATCGACCTCTCCAGTCTCAATCAGACGACGCGCCCTAAGAAGAAAACGAAGGAGGAGCGCCGCAAAGAGCGCGAGGAGAAGAATCGCCAGCAGCACCCGGTCGCTCAGAACGGCGAGAAGAAGAAGCGCAACCGCATCGGCAAGGAGCGCGTCGACGTCAACGCCGCCGTCAACCAGCAAAGCAACAACCAGCGCAACCGCCAGGGCGGCGGCAACCAGCCCAACGCCAACCAGCAAGGCGGAAGCAAACGCTCGAAAGACCGCAACCGCAAGGTACAGGCGGCCATAAAGCCCGAAATTTCGGACGAAGAGGTAGCCAAGCAGGTAAAAGAGACCCTGGCCCGACTCACTAACAAGCAGAAAGGCTCGAAGGGGGCCAAGTACCGCAAGGAGAAGCGCGAGATGATCCGCGCCCATCAGGAAGAGGAGATGCTCGAGGCCAAGGCCGAAAGCAAAACGTTGAAGCTCACAGAGTTCGTAACGGCCAACGAGCTGGCCACTATGATGGACATCCCTGTGACAAAGGTCATCTCCACCTGCATGAGCATCGGCATCATGGTGTCTATCAACCAGCGCCTCGACGCAGAGACCATCGACCTTGTCGCAGACGAATTCGGCTTCAAGACAGAATACATCAGCGCGGACGTACAGGAAGCCATTGCCGAAGAGCCGGACAACGAAGAGGACCTGGAGCCCCGCGCCCCGATTGTTACGGTCATGGGCCACGTGGACCACGGCAAGACGTCGCTCCTCGACTACATCCGCAAATCGAACGTCATCGCGGGCGAAGCGGGCGGCATCACGCAGCACATCGGCGCCTACAACGTGACACTCGAAAACGGCCGCCACATCACCTTCCTGGACACGCCGGGACACGAAGCCTTCACGGCCATGCGAGCCCGCGGTGCGCAGGTGACGGACATAGCCATCATCA
The DNA here is from genome assembly GCA_900556465.1 of uncultured Prevotella sp. Taxonomy (GTDB): domain Bacteria; phylum Bacteroidota; class Bacteroidia; order Bacteroidales; family Bacteroidaceae; genus Alloprevotella. The sequence continues at coordinate 18,705 of USPK01000028.1, forward strand.
TCATTGCCGCCGACGACGACATCATGCCCCAAACCAAAGAGGCCATCAACCATGCCGTCGCAGCCAACGTGCCTATCGTCTTTGCCATCAACAAGATAGACAAGCCTGGCGCCAACCCGGACAAGATTAAGGAAGGCTTGGCCAACATGAACTTCCTCGTCGAGGAGTGGGGCGGCAAGTATCAGAGCCAGGACATCTCCGCCAAGAAGGGCATCGGCGTGCCGGAGCTGCTCGAGAAAGTCTTGCTCGAGGCCGACATGCTCGAGCTCAAGGCCAACCCCCACCGTAAGGCTACGGGCACCATTATCGAGTCCACGCTCGACAAGGGTCGCGGCTACGTCGCCACGGTGCTCGTCTCCAACGGCACCTTGAAGCAGGGCGACATCGTACTGGCCGGGACCAACTTCGGTCGTGTCAAGGCCCTCTTCAACGAGCGCAACCAGCGCGTGCAAGAGGTGGGCCCGTCCATGGCCGCCACCATCCTCGGCCTCAACGGCGCCCCGCAGGCCGGCGACCAGTTCCACGTGATGGAGACCGAGCAGGAGGCGCGCGAGATTGCCAACAAGCGCGAACAGCTCCAGCGCGAGCAGAACCTGCGTACGCACAAGATGCTGACGCTCGACGAGGTAGGCCGCCGCATCAAACTCGGCTCGTTCAAGGAGCTAAACATCATCGTCAAGGGCGACGTGGACGGTTCCGTCGAGGCCTTGAGCGACTCCTTCATCAAGTTGTCCACGGAGACCATTGCCGTAAACGTCATCCACAAGGGCGTAGGCCAGATTTCCGAGAACGACGTGACGCTCGCCGCCGCCTCCCAGGCCGTCATCGTAGGTTTCCAGGTGCGGCCCAGCCAAGCGGCCCGCAAGCTCGCCGAACGCGACGGCGTGGAAATCCGCCTGTACTCCATCATCTACGACGCCATCGAGGAGGTCAAGGAAGCCATGGAGGGCATGCTCGAACCGGTCATCAAGGAAGAGATCACCGCCACGCTCGAAGTGCGCCAGGTCTACCACATCTCGAAGGTGGGCTACGTGGCCGGCGCCTACGTGGTCGACGGCAAAGTGAAGCGTTCCGACAAAGCCCGCCTCATCCGCGACGGCATCGTCATCTTCACCGGCGAAATCAATGACTTGAAGCGGTTCAAGGACGACGTGAAGGAGGTCAACACCAACTTCGAGTGCGGCATCAGCCTGACCAACTGCAACGACATCAAGGAGGGCGACATCATCGAAACCTTCCAGGAAGTGGCCGTCAAGCAAAAACTTTAACACCATCTCATGGGAAAGGTCCAGTCATAGACACGCGGCCACGACGGACGGCTCCCGCCGCCTTGCCGTGGCCGTCCGTTTTTGCGGGCTACGGCGCTCCCGGCGCGGCCCGCGGCGCCGGCCGGTCCTGCCCCGTAACAGTTTCAACCATGTATCTCGACATTTTTCTCATCCTTATCCTGCTCTGGGCCATCTTTAACGGCTGGCGCAACGGCTTTATCAAGGAAGCGTTCAACACGCTCGGCGTCATCGGCGGCCTGCTCATCGCCCTTGTGGTCTATGGCACGCTCGCCAAGTACCTTACGGTCGACGGGACGCAAAGCAACCAGGTACTCAGCATCATCGCCTTCCTGCTGCTCTGCATAGTCATCCCCATTCTGGGCGGTTTCATCGTCAACCAGCTGACACGCGCCGTCAAGGGCATGGCTATCGGTCTGCCCAACAGCCTGCTGGGCTGCCTCTTCGGCGTTGCCAAGTTTACGATTCTCCTCAGTTGCGCTTTCAACACGATGGAGGCCCTGCACATCATGAACCCGGAGCGCACGGCCGAGTCCGTACTCTACCGCCCCATCTGCCGCGTCCTGCCTTTCCTCCAAACCGAGGCCAAGGAGCACTACGAGGAACAGCAAAAGGACGGAGCCACCGAGGGCGACACCGTCTACATCCACTTTAACCGCGACCGCGCGGCCCAGGACTCCACTGCCCGCTGACGGCCGCCACGCTACGGACGGCCGCCCCGCCGACCGTCCCCGACCAACACGAAACAACATGCCCGACGAAACAAAAAACCAACTGGTCCGCGAAGTCGCCGCGAAGAAATACGAGTACGGCTTCACGACCGACGTGCAAACCGAGATCATCGACCGCGGCCTCAACGAGGACGTCATACGCCTCATCTCCCGGAAGAAGGAAGAACCCGACTGGCTGCTCGACTTCCGCCTGAAAGCCTACCGCTACTGGCTCACACTCGAGCAACCCACGTGGGGTCACGTCCATCTGCCCCAGATAGACTACCAAGCCATCTCCTACTACGCCGACCCGACGCGCAAAGCCAGCGGAGAGGGGAAGAAGGAGATAGACCCTGAGCTCATGAAGACGTTCGACAAGCTCGGCATCCCGCTCGAGGAGCGCATGGCCCTGGCCGGTGTCGCCGTCGACGCCGTCATGGACTCCGTCTCCGTCAAGACTACGTTCAAGGAGAAGCTCCAGGAGAAAGGTATCATCTTCAGTTCCATCAGCGAGGCTGTCCGTGAGAATCCGGAGCTGGTGCGTAAGTACCTGGGCACCGTCGTGCCTTATCGCGACAACTACTTCGCCGCGCTCAACAGCGCCGTCTTTTCCGACGGCTCGTTCGTCTACATCCCCAGGGGCGTGCGCTGCCCCATGGAGCTGTCCACCTATTTCCGCATCAACGCGCGCAACACCGGCCAGTTCGAGCGTACGCTCATCGTCTGCGACGATGGCGGCTACGTCTCCTACCTCGAGGGCTGCACCGCGCCCATGCGCGACGAGAACCAGCTCCACGCGGCCATTGTCGAGATTGTCGTGAAGGAGGACGCCGAGGTGAAATACTCTACCGTCCAGAACTGGTATCCGGGCGACGCCGAGGGGCGCGGCGGCGTCTACAACCTCGTGACGAAGCGCGGACAGCTGCGCGGCAAGAACTCCAAGCTCTCCTGGACGCAGGTGGAGACGGGCAGCGCCATCACCTGGAAATATCCCTCGTGCGTCCTTATGGGCGACAACTCGCAGGCCGAGTTCTACAGCGTCGCCGTTACGAACCACCACCAGGAGGCCGATACCGGGACGAAGATGATCCACGTCGGTCGCAACACGCGCTCCACCATTATCTCGAAAGGCATTTCCGCGGGACAGAGCCAGAATTCCTACCGCGGTCTGGTCAAGGTGGGGCCCAAGGCCGACGGGGCGCGCAACTACTCCTCGTGCGACTCCCTACTGCTGGGCAGCACCTGCGGCGCACACACCTTCCCCTACCTCGACGTGAACAACCCGGACGCCATCGTGGAGCACGAAGCCACCACCTCGAAAATATCCGAGGACCAGCTCTTCTACTGCAACCAGCGCGGCATCCCCACCGAGACGGCCGTGGACCTCATCGTCAACGGCTACGCCAAGGACGTCATCAACAAGCTCCCGATGGAGTTCGCCGTCGAAGCGCAGAAACTGCTGAGCGTCTCGCTCGAGGGCAGCGTGGGCTAAGCGCCCCGGCCCCGGCGTCCCACTCCGCCACCCCCACAGCCCCGCCCGGCCCGCAGCCGGCGGGGCTTTTTCGTCCCGGGGTCCGGCCCCGCGCCCCGGCCCCGCCCGTCCGCGGCGGCGCGGCCTGTTTCCGCAATCACGGGCCTTAGCCCCGTGCCGACGGGCCTTAGCCCAGTTTTTACGGGGCTAAGGC
>USPK01000029.1 GCA_900556465.1 uncultured Prevotella sp.
AAGGGTTCTGCTGCCTTATGCAAGAAATAAAAAATGGAATTGATAGAACCCACCTATATTTGTTTCACGAATATAGGATGCGGCTCGGACAAGTCACGGAAAAACGAGGCTTTCCCTTGCCTCGCCACTCGCCTTTCACTATATTTGCAGGAAATAAACTTATACACTCACAATTAAAATCGGACGCATGACAAATTAATCTCTGCAACATATTCATTACTCCATAACCAGCGTTTGCTATTTGTTCGGTATGCTCTGAATACTTGGCCGTAAACAGTTCCCGATACCCGGATAAGTTCGCGAACGCCCGTGCATGGCATGGGCGGGACTTATCGTATCGAGAGGGCAAGGCCAAGAGCCCAGAGCATGGTAAGTTTTTCCTGTCCATGCTTTTTTGTACTCTGCTTTGCCCTCTGCAACTACTCGAACACGTGGCGTTCGCACAAAAACAGAAAACGCATGGACACATCCAACAAAACGCATGACGGAAACGCCATGCCGGCATTGCCGCATAACTACGCGGAGTGCCTCACTTACATCCGTAGCGACTACTTCCGCTACACGGGCCGGCGGGCCTCATTCCTTGCCATGTGGGTTTACGGACTGCGCAACCCCGCTTTCGGCTTCACCTTCTGGCTGCGGCTTTCGGCCCATCGCGGCATGTTCTTTCCCCTGACGCGTTGGTTTCACCGCCACTACTCCCGCCGCCGCGGCCTACAAATCAGCCCGCAGACGCGCATCGGCTACGGGCTCTACATCGGACATGCCTTCGGCACCATCATCAACCCTACTGCCGTCATCGGCAACAACGTCAACCTCAGCCAGTTCACTACCATCGGGAGCAACAAAGGCAAGGCGGCCGTCATCGGCGACAACGTCTACATCGGCCCCACGGTCTGTCTTGTCGAGGACGTTACCATCGGAGCGGGAGCCACTATCGGCGCCGGCGCCGTCGTTGTGAAAGACGTACCGGCCGATACGACCGTAGCCGGCGTGCCGGCCCGCGTCATCTCGGACCACGGTCACCCGGAATATATCGGGAACCGGTGGGTCGTCTCCTCATAGCCGGACGCACCCGGGATTTTCCCCTCCCGCCGCGGCGCGGCGCCGGGGCGTTCAGCCCTTTTTGGTCCGCTTGTAGGCCTGGGGCGAGAGGCCCATCACCTTGCGGAACAGGCGGGAGAAATAGTAGGGGTCGTCGAAGCCCAACTTGAAGCAAATCTGATTGACGCGCAGGTGGGTGAAGTCGAGCAGGCGGCAGGCCTGCTGCACCTTGAGCTGGTTGAAGTAGGCCAGGGGGGCGTAGCCGGTGCGCTCGCTGAAGAGTTTGGAGAAGTGGGACGTGGAATAGCCTGCGTGGCGGGCCATCTGGTCGAGCGTGAGGCGTTGCTCGATGTTCTCGCGCATGAGGTGGACCGTGGCGGTGACGAGGTCGGACTCGGTGCCGGGCACGGCGGCGCGGTAGGCATGAAGGCAGCGCAACGTGGAGAGGTAGTGGAAAAGGAGGGAGCAGACGTAGAACAGGTTTTCAAGGCTGTAGCCCATCTCGAGCGTGCTGAGCATCTCGTCGAAGAGGCCGCAGCGGTCGTTGATGCGTGAGCGGTGGCCGGGAGGGACGCAGAGGGGGCCGCCGGCGGGGGGCAGGAAGCAGTGGGACAGTTTTCCCTTGAAATGAATCCAGTAGATGGTCCAGGGGGCGTCCTCGTCGGCGCCGTAGGCATGGGGCCGCCCGGCCGGCAGGACGAAGTACTCGTTTTCGGCCACGGGGCAGCGCTTGCCGTCCAGGCTGTACCAGCCCGCTCCGCCCACGCAGTAGATGAGGACATGCTGCGCGATGGGCTCCGGGCGTTCGCGGAAGTGGTAGCGCGCCTGGGGGTAGTAGCCGATGTCCGTCGGGTGGAGTATGGCCGAGAGCGGATGATTCTCCATTTCCTGGATGACGGACTGGGGTAGCACCACGGACCGCTCGCCTTGGAATCCGTCTTTTATTTTTATGTTGTTCATATCTTACCGGCAAAGGTAAGAAAACCGTCCCGAAATATTGTCCATCTTTCGCGGTTTTTGTTTCCCGGTCGGCCGTGTGTGTCGCCCGCGGTCGTTTCAGTCTGCGGACGGGCCTTCGTCGTCGGGCCCGCCCTGCGGTGCGGCGCCGCACGCTTCGTTGCCCAGGCAGCGCATGCGGTATGAGCGCGGGGACACGCTTCTGTGCTTTCTCACGTATTTCCCGAAAACGGACAGGTTCGAGAATCTCAATTCGTAGGCAATCTCCTTGATGCTCATCTGGGTGTGGCGCATCAGGTAGTCAATGTCTCGCAACACGTAACTGTCGATGATTTTGGAGGGCCGCATCCCGCCCACCTGCTTGCACACGGCCGAGAGATATTTCGGGGTGACGTTCAGCCGCCCGGCATAGTAGGACACCCGCCGCGGCTTGGGATAGGACGCGGACAGCAGGCCGATGAAACGCCGGAAAAGGGTCTCGCCCGCCGAAAAGGGAGAAGGGCCAGCCTTGACGTACTGGTTCAGGAGGTGGTTCATGTCGTAGAGAAAGGCCAGCACGAGCGAATCGATCACCCGCTTGACGGGGCAAGGCCGACTGGCCTTGGCGCAGAGCAGACTGTAGTACTGGCTGAACACACTGGCCTCCTCGGCATTCAGACGGCACAACGGCGACCTTTCAAACAGGGCCTTGAGGTTCCACATACTCTCGGACAAAGGGAGAATGCGCTGGGCATAATCCATCGAAATAAAAATGAAGCTGCCCTTAAAGTTGAGACTGATTAGCCCTTGCTCCACGATGTTGTCGGGCTGGAAAATGACGAGGTCGCCGCGCCGGGCCTCGTAGGTGATACCGTTGACGCAGACCGAAGCCACGCCCTCCTCTACGAGCGCCGCCACGTACATCTCCAATTGTACGGGCTGCATGTGCGTCAACAGTTCGTGTATGTCCCGGCACAGGGCCAGTTCTCCGTCATTGTATATCACACATTCCCGCGTGTCGGGGTCGGTCAGATTGGCTTTCTTTATATTTTTCATCTTTCGGTCGGGGCTCAGGATTCCACTATGTCTGATTGCAAAGGAACAATCTCCCGCCGACAAGGCACTTTTCCGAAAGCGGGAAAAAGTGTTCCAGACTTCACATTTTCAACGGGAGGCGAAAACGGAACACTTTTCCGGATAGGCCGGCAAGTCGGAACCAGGCGACAAACTATTCTTTTGCAAGGAACATTTGTCCATCTAACAATGAAAAGTATGAATCTGAAGATTACGGCAGCGGGACTGCTCCTGGCACTGACCGCCCTGCTGGCGGGGTGCGGGGAAAAGGAGACGGCCCCACAGACTGCAACCTCTCCCGTAAGGGTAGAGACGATGACCGTAAAGGCGGAGCGCGCTGTGTCGCAGGACCGCTATTCGGGAACCGTGGAAGAGGAAAACGGAACACTGCTCAGCTTCGCCACGGCGGGGACAGTGAAAAAGGTATATGTACACACGGGGCAGCGGGTGGCCGCCGGGCAACTGCTGGCCGAGCTGGACGCGGCCTCGCTCCAGAGCTCGCACCAGGCCAGCCTGGCCACGCTCCGGCAGGCGGAGGACGCCTACCGGCGCCTGCAGCTGCTGCACGAAAAGGGAAGCCTGCCGGAGATGAAGTGGGTGGAGGCGCAAAGCCGGTTGGAGCAGGCCCGCTCCGTGGAACAGATAGCGCGCAAGGCCCTCCAGGACGCCCGGCTGCTCGCCCCGTTTGCGGGCGTCGTGGCGGAGAAGAACGTGGAAGCGGGACAGAACGTGGTGCCGGGCACCCCGGTGGCGCGGCTCGTCACCACCTCCTCGCTCAAAGTGAAGATAGCCGTGCCCGAGGCGGAAATCAGCCGGATTGCCGTCGGACAGGAGGGCCGTGTGGAAGTGCCGGCCTTGGGCAACCGGACCTTCAGGGCGCGCGTCGTGGAAAAGGGCGTCGTGGCCCAAGCCCTGTCGCGGTCGTACGACGTCAAGCTGCGCGTTGAGGGCGCCGCCGGCGGGCTCCTGCCGGGCATGGTGGCCACGGTGACGCTCGCTTTGCCGGACGGGGAGACTGTCTGCGCCATCCCCGCCGGCGCCGTGCTGCTCGACGAGCATAACCGCGAATTTGTATGGCTCGACCGCAACGGGAAGGCCGAAAAGCGATACGTGGACTGCGAAGGCTTCGCGGGCGCCGACGTCGTGGTCCGCCAGGGCCTGAACGAGGGCGACCGCGTCCTGACAGCGGGACAGCAGAAAGTCTCGGCCGGGACGGAAATCACAGCAACGGAACCAAACAGCCCGGCCCTATGAACACCAGGAAACGAAACTTTGTGGAGTGGGCCATGCACTACCGCCAGATCATCATTCTGGTGACGGCCTGCCTCGTGGCCTACGGCATCTACTCGCTCCCCCAGATGCGCAAGAACGAGTTCCCGGACTTCACCATCCGCCAGGGCATCGTCGTGGCCGTAGCTCCCGGCAACACGCCCGAGGAAATGCTGGAGCAGGTGACCCGCCCGTTGGAGGAATACATCTTCACCTACAAGGAGGTGAAGAAAAGCAAGACGTTCTCGAAAAGCCGGGACGGCATCGCCTACATCCAGGTGGAGCTGAACGACGACCTGACCGACAAGGACGAGTTCTGGAGCAAGTTCAAGCACGGCATCGCCCAGTTCAAGAGCAGCCTGCCGTCGAACGTGGCGGCCCTAATGGTCATGGACGACTTCGGCGACACGTCGGCCCTGCTGATAACGATGGAGAGCGAGGACAAGACTTACCGCGAGCTGGACACCTACATGGACCGCCTGCAGGACCGGCTGCGCGGCATTGCCTCCGTGGGCCGCCTGTCGGTCAGCGGGATGCAGAACGAGCAGATCTCCATCTATCTGGACCACGACCGGCTGGCGAAATACGGGCTGAACGAACAGACCCTGGCCGCCTCGCTCCTGCAGAAAGGCTTCGTCACCAGCGGCGGGCGGACCAAGGACGGGCAGCTCGTGCGCCCCGTCTACGTGGACCGCTCGCTCAACACGGTGCGCGACGTGCAGGAGCACATCGTCTACGCCGACCCGCAGGGCACCGTCGTCCGCCTCAAGGACGTGGCCCGCGTGGTGCGCGAATATCCCGAACCCGAGAGCTACATCACCAACAACGGCCACAAGTGCCTGCTCCTCTCCGTCGAGATGAAGAAAGGGCAGAACATCGTACAGATGGGCGAGGAGGTGAACGAGGTGCTCGACCGGTTCCGCGCGGAACTACCCGACGACGTGTCGCTCTTCCGCATCACCGACCAGCCCCAGGTGGTGAACGACAGCGTCGTCAACTTCCTGCGCGAACTGGTCATCGCCATCGTCGCCGTCGTCATTGTGGTCCTGCTGCTCCTGCCCCTGCGCGTGGCCCTCGTAGCGGCCTCCACCATCCCGATTACCATCTTCGTATCGCTCGGCTTGTTCCACACCTTCGGCATTGAGCTGAACACCGTGACCCTGGCCGCGCTGATTGTCACCCTCGGCATGATTGTGGACAACAGCATCGTCATCATCGACAGTTACCTGGAGAAACTCGGCGAAGGCCTTTCGCGCTGGCACGCCTCTATCGAGAGCACCACGCACTTCCTGAAGTCCATCTTTTCCGCTACGCTGGCCATCAGCATCACTTTCTTCCCCTTCCTCTTCACTACAACCGGCATGATGAACGACATGCTGCAGAGTTTTCCCTGGAGCATCACCATTGTGCTGGCTGTCTCCCTGCTGGTGGCCACAATGCTCGTGCCCTTCATGCAGTTCTACTTCATCCGCCGGCCCATGAAGGGTAAGATGAGGCCCGGGGGAAGGAAGGCCTTCTCCTTCCTCGACCTCCTGCAGAAATACTACGAGCGCCTCTTCGGTTGCTGCTTCCGCCACCCGAAACTGACCGTGGCCGTCGGCATTGCGGCCATCGGCGTCGGGACAGGGCTCATGCAGCTGCTGCCCCAGCGCCTCCTGCCCGTGGCCGACCGCAACCAGTTTGCCGTAGAGATCTTCCTCCCCACCGGCACCGACGTGAAGGAGACCGCCCTCGTGGCCGACAGCCTGGAACACCTGTTGCGCCGCGACCCCCGCGTGGTGAGCATCGCCTCCTTCAAGGGCTGCGCCTCGCCCCGCTTCCAGACCAGCTACGCCCCGCAGCTGCCGGGCAGCAACTTTGCCCAGTTCATCGTGAACACCACCGGGACGAAAGCCACCGTAGCCCTGCTCGACGAGTACGCCGGACGCTACACCGACTACTTCCCCAACGCCCGCGTGCGCTTCAAGCAGCTGAGCTACAGCCAGTCCGTCTACCCCATCGAGGTACGGCTGTCGGGCGCAGACCCGGACGTCCTGAAAGAGGACGCGCTGAAGGTGGAAGAACGGCTGCGGCAGGTGGAAGGCCTCACCTTGGTGCAGACCGACCTGAACGAACCGTTGCCCGCCGTCGGCGTCCGTCTCCGGGAGGACGAGGCCACCCGTCTCGGGGTCAGCAACCTCGGCCTGGAGTCCGCCCTCGCCATGCGCTACGGCAACGGCCTGACGGTCGCCCAAATATGGGAGGGCGACTACGACCTGCCCGTGAAGCTGAAGAGCACGGTGGCCGACAGCGCCCTGCCCGACGCCTTGCCCGACGAACAGGTGCCGGCACAGGCGGGTCTGGCCCACGTGCCCCTGCGGCAGGTGGCCGACGTGCGCCCCCTGTGGACGGACGGACAGCTGGTACGCCGCAACGGACTGCGCACCGTCACCGTCCAGGCCGACGTGGAACGCGGCGTCAACGCCACCGCCATGAACGCCCGCGTCCAGGAGCTCATGAAAGAAATCCCCTTGAGCCAGGGGGTCACCGTCAGCTACGGCGGCGAACAGGAAAACAACAACGAGCAGCTCCCGATGATTCTGAACGGCCTCGTACTGGCCGCGGCCGTCATCTTCTTCATCCTGCTCTTCCACTTCCGGAAGGTCAGCCTCGCCCTGTTGCTGTTCGCCAGCCTGGCGCTCTGCCTCTTCGGCACAGCGGTGGGCGTGCTCCTTCAGGGCGTGGACTTCAGCATGACCTGCGTGCTGGGCATCGTGGCCCAGATGGGCATCATCGTGCGCAACGGCATCATCATGTTCGACTACGCCGAAGAGCTGCGGGCCACGCAGCAGCTGTCCGCGGCCGACGCCATCTACCACTCCGCCACCCGCCGCATGCGGCCCATCTTTCTGACCTCGGCCGCGGCCTCCATGGGCGTGGTTCCGATGATACTCGGGCGCTCGGGACTGTGGATGCCCATGGGCACCGTCATCTGCTACGGGACGCTCATCACCATGGTCTTCATCCTCACCATACTGCCTTGCGCCTATCTGCTCGTGTTCCGCGGGTCGACGAAACGCCGCCTCCGCGCCGAAGCCCTGGAGGCACAGTGAAACGTAGAAAACAACCATACGCCGACCCTTCCCCGGCCGACGGTATCCATCTGTCGAACTTCTTTCTTATGAAATCCATCGCAAAACGCATAGCAACCGTCCTCGCGACGCTGCTCCCCGCCGCGCTCCCGGCGGCCTTAACGGCCCAGCCCGCCTACACGCTGGACGAGTGTGTCGAACTGGCCCTGCAGAACAACGTCCGCATGAAAAACGCCGCCAACGAGCTCGCCGACGCCGAGCACCAGCGCCGGGCAGCCTTCACCCACTACTTCCCGTCCGTCAGCGCCACGGGCATGGGCTTCCTGGCCAGCCGCCCCCTGCTCGAAATGGAGGCCGCGCCCGGAGTGGGCATGGAAATGATGAAAAACGGCCTGGCCGGCGGCGTAATGGCCTCGATGCCCCTCTTTACCGGAGGGCAAATCGTGAACGGCAACAAGCTGGCCGAGACGAATGTCGAGAAATACCGCCTGCAAGGACGGCAGGCCGAAAACGAGGTGCGCCTCACTACCGAGCAATACTTCTGGCAAATCGTCCTGTTGAAGGAAAAGCGGAAAACGCTCCAGGCCGTAGCGGCCCAGCTCGCGACCATGGCCGCCGACGTGGAAGCCGCCGTCGAAGCCGGCGTCACGGACCGCAACGACCTGCTGCAAGTGCGGCTCCGGCAGAACGACACCCGCAGCGCGGGCATCAGCGTCGACAATGCCCTCGCGCTGTCGCGGCGCCTGCTGGCCCAATACATCGGCCGCGACACGGCGCAAGTCGACGTGGCCTTCCGCGTCACCGACTCCCTCCCCCCGTCGCCCGAAACGCTCTACCGCCAACCGGAAACGGCGCTGCCGCTCACGCCCGAGTACGGCCTGCTGCAGGCCAAGCTCAAGGCCGAGCGCACCAACCACCGCATCGCCGTCGGCAAGAACCTTCCCACCGTGGCCATAGGCGGGGGCTACCTCTACGACAACCTGCTCAGCCACAACCGCACCTACTGGGCGGGCTTCGCTACGGTCACCATCCCCCTGAGCGGATGGTGGGAGGGCTCGCACAGCGTCAAGCGCAGCCGCCTGGCCGTGCAGACGGCCGAAAACAACCTGCGCGACGGCTGCGAACGGCTGACCATCAACATGCAGAACACGTGGAACAACATGACCGACGCCTACCAGCAAGTGCGCATCGCCATCGAGTCCATCGGCCAGGCCACGGAAAACCTGCGGCTACAGACCGACCGCTACCACGCCGGCACCACCACCATGAGCGACTGGCTGGAGGCGCAGACCCTCTTCCAGCAGAGCCGGGACAAGTATGTCGAGGCCTGCGCGCAATACGAGGTGAAGAAACGGGAGTACCTCCAGGCCACGGGGCGCTGACGCCCTGCCCGCCCCTGCCGGTCCCGCCGCGCCGGCCGCCCGGACGGCGGACCGCAGTGAGCCGCACGGCAAAACTTTTTGAGCCGCGCGGCAAAATAGTCCTGCCCTTTCTTCGTTATCTTTATAGCCGCTAAGCCAATATCTGTATGGAAGAACTGAAAGTCCTTGACTACTCGAACGTGTTCATCGCCAGCTATTTCACGGACAACCGGGAATGTACGCACGCCAACCGGGAACACACGCTGATTTACCTTTGCTCGGGCGAGCTGGAAATCACGGAAGAGGGGGAGCGGCACGTCCTCCGCGCCGGGGAATGTGCCTTCATGCGCCGCGACCACCGGATGACGTTGCAGAAGCGCATCCGCAACGGCGTGCCCTACCGCTCCGTCGTGCTCAAGTTCTCGCGCAGGTTTCTGCGCGAGTTCTACCAGAACCTGGCCCGGAAAGGGGAGCTGCCGGAACGGGCGGAGCGCGACCGGCGGAGCTTCCTGCGCCTGCCGGCCGACCGCCCCGACGTCAAGAGCCTGTTCGAGTCGGTCCTGCCGTTTTTCGACTCGGGCGTCCGCCCCTCCGAGGAGCTGCTCAGGCTGAAGATGATTGAGGGGATGTATATCCTGCTCCACACCGACCTCAGTCTGTATGCCTCGCTCTTCGACTTCACCGCGCCGTGGAAAGTAGACCTGCTGGAATACATGAACGAGAACTACAGGTACGACCTGTCCCTGGAAGAGCTGGCCGCCTACACGGGCCGCAGCCTCGCGGCCTTCAAGCGCGACTTCAGGAAGGTCAGCGACCTCCCGCCGCAGAAGTGGATTGTCAACCGCCGCCTGGAGGCCGCCCACGAGTTGCTCGCGTCCGGCCGGTACGACAAGGTGACAGACGTCTGCTTTCAGGTCGGATTCAAGAACCTGTCCCACTTTTCCAGGATTTACAAGAAGCGTTACGGCTGTCCGCCGACAGCGGGGAGCACAGTCTGAGGGGCGACGGGGCCGCGTGCCGCCACGCCGGCGACTGGCCGCGCCGCCCCGCCCCGTCGCCAAGGGTCCGCCCGGTTTTTCGCCCTACACAGGGACGGGAAGCCGGGCGGGTCGCGACATACGGATTGAGCCGCCGGGCAAAATTCTTTGAGCCGGTGGGCAAAGCCGTTTTCCGCCGAGCCGCCTACCTTTGCAGCAGAACACTAATCATTCATGAATATGGAAACGACTTCATCTGCAAGCGGCAAGGTGGCCCTCGTCACCGGCGCCGCGATGGGCATCGGCCTGGCCTGCGCCGAAGCCTTTGCCCGGGCAGGCTACACCACCGTGCTGGCCGACATCCAGGAGCCCGCGGCGCAGGCCGCACGCCTGCAGTCGGAGGGCCTCTGGGCAGTAGCCTACCGCTGCGACGTGTCCGACACGCAGGCCGTAAGGGAAATGATAGAGTGGGTGGTCGCCACCTACGGACGGCTGGACGCCGCCCACAACAATGCCGGCATACAGACACCGCAGCGCCCGATGGCGGAAATCACCGACGAAGAGTTCGACCGCACGGTGGCCGTAGACCTGAAAGGCGTGTGGAACTGCATGCGCTACGAAATCCTGCAAATGCTGAAGCAGGGCGGCGGCGCCATCGTGAACACCTCCTCGCAGGGCGGCGTGACGGGTTTCCCCGGACAGGCGGCCTACATCGCCTGCAAGCATGCCGTCATCGGCCTCACCCGCACCGCCGCCATTGACTACGCGGCAAAGGGCATCCGCATCAACGCCGTATGCCCCGGCGCCATCCGCACACCGATGGCCGAGGAACTGATACGGCGCAATCCGGCCTTGGAAAAGGAACTGATCCGCGACATCCCGGCCGGCCGGCTCGGGACGCCGGCTGAGATAGCCGACGCCGTGCTGTGGCTGTGCAGCCCGCAGGCCAGTTTCGTAGACGGCCACGCCCTGCTGGTGGACGGCGCGTTCTCCATTCATTAACCTGAAATCAAGCAACTGCCATGAAAGCATCAGACCGGAAAGAAAATATCAGTCGCCGCGGTTTCCTGAAGACGGCAGCCGCCGCCGGTGCGGCGCTGGCCCTGTCCCCGGCATTCGACGCGGCGCAGGCGGCAGCCCGTGCCGCGTCCACACCCCATCCGGCAAGCGGCGGCAGGGCCCGGGCCGTCACCGTCACGGCGCGCCGCACCCTGGGTACGGGACAGGCCGCCTTCGAGGTTTCGGCGTTGGGCTTCGGCGTCATGGGAATGACCTACAACCGGAGCTGGCACCCCGACAAGGCGCAGTGCATCCGCCTGTTGCACGAGGCCGTGGACCGGGGCGTGACGCTGCTCGACACCGCCATCATCTACGGCCCGCTGAACAACGAACAACTGGCCGGCGAAGCCCTCGGCGAACTTCGCGGCCGGGTGAACGTCACCACCAAGTTCGGGCATGAAGTCATCGACGGCAAGGCCACCGGCCGGCAGGACAGCCGCCCGGCCACCATCCGCCGTTACTGCGAGGAGTCGCTCCGGCGTCTGCGCACCGACTGCATCCCCCTGTTCTACCAGCACCGCTTCGACCCGAACACGCCGGTAGAGGACGTGGCAGGGACCCTCAGCGACCTCATCCGGGAAGGCAAGGTGCTCCACTGGGGCATGTGCGAGGTCAGCGCCGCCACCATCCGCAAGGCCCACGCCATCTGCCCGCTGACCGCCATCCAGAGCGAGTATCACCTGATGCACCGCGACGTGGAGACCAACGGCGTGCTCGACGCCTGCCGCGAACTGGGCATCGGCTTCGTGCCTTACAGCCCGATGAACCGCGGATTTCTGGGCGGCGACCTGAACGAATACACCCGCTTCGACCCGAACAACGACAACCGCCCCACGTTGCCCCGCTTCACGCCGGAGGCGCTGCGGGCCAACTACCGCATCGTCAACGTGCTGCAACGCTTCGGCCGCGAGCGCGGCATGACGGCCGCCCAGCTCGCCCTCGGCTGGCTCCTGCAACGGGCTCCGTGGATAGTCCCCATACCCGGCACGACGAAGCTGTCCCATCTCGAAGAAAACCTCCGCACGCTGGACTTCACGCTGAGTGCCGAGGAGTGGAAACAGCTGGAGGACGAAGTCGCCGCCATCCCGATAACCGGCGACCGCTACAACGCGGAGCAGCAGAAACAGGTCGGGTTCTGACACAAAATTTTCACAAGGAACGGGGAACGCCTTCTCTCCGTTCCTTTTTTCGACCACTTCCCCCACAGTCCCCGCCGCCCGCCGCCGCCCTCACCGACCGCACGGTGGAGAAGACCATACGCGGGCTGGAAACCATCAAGAGCCAGGGGCAGAACCTCATCTACTTCACAACGTCCTACCGGCAAATCTCCGGACTGAAGCAGCCGGAATTCAAGGATTTCCCGCTGGCCCGACTCATAGAAAACGTCCGGACACTCTACCAGGAAGACCTGCAACGGCAGCACATCGACTTCCGCGCCGACCTGTTCCAGCCCGAAATACAAATCCGGGCGGACGAAAAAATGTTGTCGCAGGTGCTCATCAATCTGCTGAAAAACGCCATGCAGGCCGTGGCGGAACGGCCGGAGAAAAAAATCCGCCTGAAAGCATATCGGCAGGGAACGAGGCTGTTCGTCGTAATAACGGACAACGGTCCCGGCATTCCGTCCCACTCCCTGGAGGACATCTTCATCCCCTTCTTCACGACGAAACCGAACGGCACGGGCATCGGCCTCAGCCTCTCGCAGCAAATCGTCCGCCTGCACGGCGGGGAACTGTCCGTCAGCTCCCAACCTTTCCATGAAACCTCGTTCACCGTTTCCCTGCCCTTAGGACACAGTCCCGGCCCCTTTCGCCCCGCCGGCGCAACGGCCTGAGAGCCGGCCGCAAACGGCAGCCGCCCGGACCGCTCCGCCCCTACAGGTCGAGATACCTCGCGTACAAGTAATCGACCCACGTCCTTTGCCGGTCGGAAGTGAAGTAGCGGCGGA
Organism: uncultured Prevotella sp.; assembly: GCA_900556465.1. Lineage (GTDB taxonomy): Bacteria > Bacteroidota > Bacteroidia > Bacteroidales > Bacteroidaceae > Alloprevotella. Next base: position 12,740 of record USPK01000029.1, read on the forward strand.
GCATTTCAAAGAAGTCTTCATACGTCAGGCCGACAAAACTGCGCTGCCCCGCCGGGCTCAGCAGCAACCGGTACTCCGGTAGGGCGTGGCGGTGAAAATGAACGTTCCCGCGGGGATAGAGGTGGAGGTAATGAAACTGCCGTATGTCGCCGCGGCGGACCATGGCATAACCCAACAAATGGTTTCGCCACATCTGCCTCAGGTGGTGGGCGCGGAGAAACGTGGTCACGTCCAGGTCCGGAAGGAAATAGCCCGACTGGCGCGTCATCCGGGCGTACGGCCCCGCGGCATCGCTGATGTCCCGCGCCTCCTTCGCCCCGAGGGGGTAGCTGTTTTCCGTGTATTTCACCTCAATGCCGACAGCCCCCTTCCGGCCGGCCCCGTCCGTATATTCTATATAGGCGTCGAACGAAGTCCGGTCGTTCAGATACAGGGACCGGTCCGCATATCCGGCAAACTCTATGTCGATGCGCGTGACGGCCGAGATGCCGGCTCCCGTGATTTCGTTGAACAGCCGTCCGGCATTTTCCAGGTCCTCCTCCATGGGGACAAACAGATTGTAGGGAATGTGCTCGCTGCGCAGCAGGTTTGAAAACACGGCCGAGGTGCCGAACTGCCCCACCTTCCGCAGAATCCTGTCCCGGTAAGCCTCGCAGAAAATCAGTCCCCGCCGGGCCGATTCCGGGCTCAGCAGGACCTGGGGCCACTTTTCTTCGTAAAAGTCATGAAGCACGCGCTCGCGGAAGGCAAACTGGTGCGCCCTCGCCCTGGCCTTGAAATCATCGTCGTAACGGCAAGTCTTGTCTTTTTCCATTTTTCCTGCATCTGAACAAGGGGCGCTCCACCGTCCGCCCCGCCACATAGCGCGATAAATTTACGAAAATCTCCCCACCCCGCCCTGCGCGGGGCAGTTTTTTCACGCCGGCCGGTGCGGCGGGCAGCAACGGGCGGCCGGGCGACAGGCCATAAGAACAGGGACGGAGAAAGAGCGGAACCGACGCGACGGAACAGCGCCTCGGCGCGTCAGGACATAAAAAAAGGGATACCGCTGTATCCCAACCTTGTTAACCTTAAATCTAATACTATGAAAAACACAGTGCAAAAGTACGGAGAAATATTTCTCTGGCAAGAGATAGCCCCCATTATTTTCTCCGCAATAGCTTTTTTTATATTTCTACCATACATTTTGTTATGCAAATATTTCAAATATCCCTGCATATATTTCTTTTTTCGCCGCACAATATGCACGAACCCGAGCCCCACGGGCCGCAGTGCCAGACAAGACTCCGCACGGCAACCCGCTACCCGGGACTGAAATGTCCAAATAGAAACGCAACGTTTTCAAGTTAGGGCTAAGCTCTAAACTATGAAAAACACTGCGGGGATGCCAAACGGCGGGGGCGCATAGCCCCCAAGAGAGTCCGACAGCAATACAAAAAAAGAGAGAACCGATAGCGGTTCTCCCTCCGATTAATTAATTTTGTATTGCCTATGTCAAATCAACTAATCGAACCGCAAAGGTACGAAATCTATCTTGGCCTGAAAAGGAAAAAATCTATCTTGGCCTGAAAAGGAAATGGAGCCAAAGTCGCATCGCACGTGAGATTGGCGTGTCGAAATCGACCGTATGCCGTGAAATACGACGTAATTCGAAGGCGGATGGTGAATACGTGTGGAAACAAGCCCAGGCGAAAGCCATCTCCCGCAAACATGGGTTGAGTGGAAACCACCGCAAGGGTGCGGAACTCTGGTGGCGCATAGAGCGGATGATTGAAGAGGAGGAATGGTCGCCCGGCCAGATTGCAGGGGTGTTGCGCAAGGAAGGCGTGAATATCTGCAAACAGACGATTTACAACCATATCCACGCTGACCCGGCGGGCAGATTGGTGGAATTCCTGCCACACAGGCTCAAATATGTGCGACGACAGAAGCGGCTGCGGCCGACCCGGGCAACGAACATAGCAGGACGCACCAGCATACACGAGCGTCCCCCACAGGCTGACGGAAAGCGGTTCGGCGATTGGGAGATGGATACCATCGTCGACCCCTACGGGCATGCCATCCTCACCCTGACAGAAAGGTCCACGAACTTCGTGCTCATCGAAAAACTGCCGCAGGGACGCAAGCCCATGCCAACGGCCAAGGCCGTCATCAGGGATTGAGCACCGTGTATCGCCAACTCAACGCACAGGGCGTCACCGAGACCTGGGTCAACTCCCTGCCTTCGTACGTCATGCTCCGCGTCTCCTATAAGATGAGCAAGCAGCCAAAGAAGAAATCATCCCAGTAAAGCGCCCTTCCTTGACAGCGGCCTCCCGCTCCTCCGCCGCCGGAACTGTTTGCTCCGTCCCATTGGTCAGAATCCGTCGGTCGTTATTCCAAGAAACCTGCTCATCCGTTCCACGCACCTTTTTTTCTGACTGAGATTGGGATGGACGTACAGATTGAGCGTTGTTGCCACGTTGGAATGGCCGAGTATCGCACTCACGGTTTTATAATCGCATTGGCTCTCAATACACCGGGTGGCAAAGGTATGCCTGAGCCCGTGAAACACGATTCTGGGGATATGAAGGCGTTTCAGCAACCGGGAAAAGTAGTCACGATAGGAACGCGGCTCCTTAGAAAATTCCGATGCACCGACCACATAAGGTGAAGTGGAACCCTTTCTGACCGTCTTCAAACACCGTAGCAACTGGTTCGAGATGGGTATCTCCCGGCACGAGTTCTTTGTCTTGGGCGAAGACTGTATTTTCTCCGTGGACCTCAATTCGCAATTATACACCCTCCCTACGGTATGCCTTACGGTGATGATTCTTTGGTGAAAGTCCACGTCCTGCCACTGCAGCGCACACACCTCCCCTATCCTCATACCCGTACAGAGCGCCAAGAGTATGCCTATGTTCTGCGCCGTAGGTTTTTCTATCAGATACCGCATCAGGACGCGCTGATGCCCTATCGTCAGGGTGGGCAGCCTGTTTGTTTCGGCATACGTAGGATATTCTATTTCCCAATCCTCAAATGGAAAATCCTTATGTTTCCGTCCGTATTTGGTGATCGATTTCAATACCGCAACCATATCCCTTACCGTCTTCGGGGCAAGCCCGCAGGACAGTTTGTTGAAGACAAATTGCTGGACGTCCTTTTCCGTGATGATAGTCTTTGCGCCGAAATAGGGTAACAGGTGCGTTTGAAGCGTTAGCAGGTAAGCACACATCGTAGAGTGCTTTACGATTTGGCGCTTGGATGCACACCAGCTTCTTGAAATTTCCTGAAATGTGTTCTGCATATACGATTCTGAGAAAGTTAATACTATACAACCCCCTCAAAATACGTATATTTTCTTAAATACGCTATCTGTTTCCCTTGGAACGGTTATGCGTCTTGCACAGCATCTCGCAATTTTCAATAGACGTAGCTCCGCCCTTGCTCCACGCAGTCACGTGGTCGGCATCCATTTCATTAAACTTGTAAATCCGCGTTTTATTGGCATTGTCGCCTATGGCACACAGCGGACAGTTTGAAACGCCTTTTTCCTTTGCCGCATCGGTCTGGCGGGCATAGGCAGCCCGTTTGGTCGATTCCTCGAACAGGCGGATTTGGAGCAGGCTCTTGTCTTGCTCCCCGCCCAATACATATTCGTAGATATTGCGCGGACACTTGATGTGTTCGTCAGCTTGCAGTTCGCGCACCCGCTTCGTTACGAGGCTGGAACTGTAAGGCGTCTTGTGATACGTTTCATAAAGCCGGCCCCACTCCAAACCGCACATATCACGTTCCACCATTTCAAAAACCGCAGAAACCCAGTCTATCACAGAGCGGAAATAGCTTTCAAGTTCTGCTATGGACTGGTCATGGCGGTGCTGGCTCATGTAGGCATCGATGCTCGTCTTCTTGCTGTCGCAAATCCATTTGAGGGCTTCGGCCAGGTAGTCCTGCCGTTTGACGTCCCCTTTCACGTAGTGGCCCCACTTCTGGATTTCAGCATTCAGGGAATTGCTGAACACGCGTTTTGCCGCCGTGACGAACTCGCCCGAATAGATGGCATTGCGCAACTCCTGATCATTAAGAGGTATGCCGACGATGTTGATAGTTCTGAACCATTCCTTGATTTCCCATTCTTCTCCTTCGCACTCGTAGATAAGTAACCGCGACTGCATAATGCGGTCCTGCAACTCCGTAGGCAAACCCGAGAAGTACTGCACATTGTCGTTGGCATCCTTTATGGCAAATTTGCCCGTGACAAACCTACCGAAGGAGGTGATGCGCTGTTGCCCGTCGAGCACCTCATAGCGGCCGTCACTGGTACGGTTGAAATAAATCAAACCTATCGGATAGCCTTTCAGCAGCGAATCTATCACAGCCACGTCGCGTTTGCCGTCATTGTAAATGTAGTGGCGCTGGTATTCCGGCTGAATGGTAAGCCGCCCGTCCAGTCCGAACAAGCCCTTTCCCTCCAGTTCGTTATAGGTAAAACCTTTGCAAACATCTGCAACGGTCCATTCGGTATGTAGTGTTGTCTTCATATATTTTTGTTCTAAGTTGAAATATTAGGGATAACATCAGGTAGAGATGAATTTGAAGCAAGACCAATAAAACGATACCTCAATCCTATACAAGTAAATCGGAATGGAACGACCTCCAATGGCAGCAAAGCAAATACACGTGCAACTATTGTATTACCCTCTGTACCAGACGATATTTATTATTTAGCTGATAATGCGTCGGGGCCGCTCCAAATACTTTATGCAAGAATTTTGATAAGGCATGTGTCAAAGTAATTTACGTATAAGTAGCCGGGCATACATTGGAATGTAATGTTCACCATTTTTTATTACGCTTCGAGCATTCAAATCATTATATTTAGGGCTATCGGCAATAGTATATTTTTTTGTTCTCAAAGAAGATGTATTTTGCCTATCGGTTATCCCTAAGATTTCAAATTGCTCCGGGCAATACTTAATTAAAAAAGAAATAGGAACCCCCATCACGCCATCATAATCCGAAGGAATGGCGTCCGTAAAGGGTACTTCTATGGCATCGTAATTATCATAGTGGTCATAAGCGGGTTTACCTCGTAGCTCCTTATGCCTGGAATATCGAAGATTATCCGCCATAGTCATTAAAGCAAGTGGCTGGTGACGACGACCATGTTCTATACTTGTAAACCAACAAGAATTTCCTAATCGGGTATAATTTCCCACATAGCCCAATCGCGCTGCTTTTTGCCTATCCTTATCATCTACCTTAGCACCTTCAGGAACACCAAATACCATATCATTACCATTGCCTGTTGCACCAAGCCATATTTGATTATTTTTTATCAAAGGAAAAACTTCTTTATAAGTAATAGCGTTCATATTCCCTATAACAGCAAACCGTTTCTTCCCCTCCATAATCCATGCCAGGAACTCACGAAACAAAGAAAAAGGCGGATTGGTGATAATAAAGTCTGCCTCATCGCGCAAATCGGTTACTTCTTTACTTCGGAAATCTCCGTCTCCCTCCAAATATTTCCATTCCAGGTCATCAATATTGATGCGCCCGTCCCCGCTTTTGTCCTGCTCCAATATAAATATCTTGCCCTTAACGGCGGTTTTGTCCTGGTCGAACTGCGGGGCACCCTGCTCGAAAAGGGAAGGTTGATAGGGCGTTTTGTATTTTTTACTCTCCGGCGCATAACTTGTAGAAACCAGTTTTTTCAGTCCGAGTTCGTCGAACTTGGCTGCAAAGTAACGGGTAAAATTGCTCCACTCGGGGTCGTCGCAGGGCAACAAAACGGTCTTGTCCCGAAATACGTTCGGGTCGTACTCAAGATAAGCGTTCATCTCTACCTCTATGTCGTGAAACTGAGTGTAGAACTCATCATTCTTAGCAGCCTTGGCTTCTTTCAGATTATTGTTTGCCATCGTATTATTCCTTTTAGATTTCTGCCACCCTATTTTTATTGAATTGTTTTGATCCAGTTTGTAAAGTCTAACAACCAATGCAACAAAATTAGTGCAAAAATTCAAGAAACAAACAGGCAGCGCCGGGAAATTCTGTTTTAACCCCCAGTTCCGCCGTCGCCGGGCGGACCGTCGCGGGCGGAGTCTGAGGCCGTTCGCCGCCGGTCCGCCCGGTTTTCCGGAGGATTTTACGGGAATAGGGACAGGAACGACGGGGCTTAGGGGCGCAGATACGGGGATAGTCCCCGTCCAGCGTTGCGGACGGGGACTGACTTTTCACCGCTGCCGGACCGGGGACCGGCCGGGGGTCAGGGTTCAACGGGTTCGGCCTCCTCCTCCTCGCCCTGGCGCACGAAGCGCACGCCCGGCTGGCCCAGCGTGAGCCGTGCCCTGAGGCGGCTGCTCATCGTGAAGCGCACGCGCAAGTGCTCGATGGTCTCGGCCTTCACCTCTTCGGCCGATTCGCAGGGCCGGCTCGAGAGGGTCAGGCGGAAGGAGCCCACGTCGCCCAGCCGCACGCTGTTGCCGTCGCGCAGGGCAAAGAGAATCTGCTCCTGCAGGGCCGAGAGGACGGCCTTGATGTCGTGCTCCGTCACGGTACAGCTGGCCGCTATCTTCTCGGCAATGTCCTCCAGCTGCAACGGCTTGACGGGTGCCACCTGGGCGTACCACTTGGACTGCTTCGTAATGGGGTTCTTCTTCACGGTAGGAATGTAGGTAATCATGGTCTTACTGTTTTTAGGGTTAGTGATGATGTGAAACTTCTCTCTGTCCGCCCGTCCCGGGCATCAGCGGCGAACAGTGCAAAGGTAAGTCTCCCCGCCGCGGCGCTTCATCTTTAGCCCGCTTCAACAGGTCCGCCGCGGCCCCTCCCGTCGCCGCGCAACCGCCACGCAGACAAAGCGTTGCGCAGAAAATGAGCGTTTCAGAAAAAAATTTTCCCTCCCCAATTTTCCCCGGCTCCGCCCCACCCCGTCCGGACCACTCCGCCCCCGCCGCGCCCCCATATTTCCCGGAAAAAACAAAAAACCGCCCCGCCCGCCTTTCCGACCGGGGGATGCGGACGAAAGGGCGGACGGGGCGGGTTGCGGCCGCGCGGAACGAAGCCGGACAGCGGCGGCGATAAAACAGATGAGGATTTACAGAAAGGAGCAACGCTTACTTTCCAGGGTAAGCGTGTACAACTTGTTCAACGCATCGTAGCTCAGGAACTTCACGCGCTCGTGTTGGACCAGCTCCTGAAAGGCCGCGTAGTGCAGTTTTTTCTCGAACTCGGCCTTGCGCTTCCCGTCGGCCACGATGTACATCCGGCAATAGAAGTCCTGCAAGTCGAAATACTTGAGCAGGGAATTCTGAATATCGGTGGAGTGCTCCACCTCGAAAAAGGCACTCGGCATTCGGCGCCCGTTGAACCAGATGACGTCGATCGTAGCGCTTCGGCGTACCAGTTCCGGGTAGGAAAAGGGCGGAATGGCGTCCAGCGTGCGGACGGCTTTCAGGGTCGTGGCCGCAAACGGCTTGTTCTTGTCCTGCTCGGGAACGTAGGTCAGGAAATTCCTGCAATTGCCTATTTCCAGGAGGATGCCTTGATAGTAAGCGTGGTTGAAGGCTTCCACCTCGCGGGAACCGGCGTTCTGCCCGTTCTCCACGACGATGCCGTTCGCCTCGAGCTGTTTCCGGCAATCCGTCAGCGCCCACAGGCCCGGCTTCACCTTGTAAATTTCCCGCCGCTCCTGCACGATTCGCCGGATGCTGGCGAAGGGCGTCCGCGTTTTCCACTGGCATTCGCCGATTTTGAAGACCTCCCGGTAGAGTTGTCCCAAAGTGGCGATGCCGCCCAGCCGCTTCAAGGTTTCGATGACAGCCTCGTATTGTTTCATGATCCAGTCCTGACGTTCCGACGAAATCAAGTCTCCCGCCCACAGTCGGGCCGCTCCCTGCCGGCCCGTCGCCGGGCGATGATGATTTCCAAGCACAAAGATAAACTGTTTTTTCTACGTGAAAGGCCGGCGCGGCTATTTTCTTCCGGTTTTCGCGGGTGAAAGACAGGGTGAAAGCTGGGGCACAGGCGGACAACCGGAAGGCGGGAGCACTGCCCGCAGCGCGGGCATATACGAAAAAACGAACCGCCGCAGGCGGGACGTACAGACACAGCTGAAAAACAGACAGGAACGAAGCCAAGCGACGGCGAAGCCGAGAAACGGGCCGCTCAAATACGGCCGTTCTGATTCAACGCTGAAAGCAGCGCCAGGCCTTTCACCGTCAATACGTACTTCTGCCGCGGGTGCCGGGGCTTGTCGGGGTAAAGCAATGTCGCATATCCGTTATCGCAGGCCGGAGTAATATAATATTCGAACAGATTCTTTCGGTCCTTGAGATTCAACAGCCCCAGAATTTCCTTTACACTTCGTGGGTTTTCTCCTATGGCAACTACCAATTTCTGAATACCGACATTGTCCGTATAAAATTGGTTTCTCGGACTTGTGGGGGTGCTTGCGGGGGTAACAACTGTCTTTTCCGGTTCTGTCCATTCTTCCGGGGCATCTATTACCAGGTATCTGTTTTTCAATTCATTGGTTTCTCCCAGAAGCAGATTTCGGAAAAAGCGGACAAGATATTTTAGATCCGGTTCTATTCCTTTCACCGCATTGCGATAATTGGCCCGGACCAGCGCATTACGGAAATACCACGAATAGTTAGCAAACAAATCGTTCTCTACATAGAAACCGATAGAGCGGAGGTACTTTATGGTAAATACGGCGGTGGTGCGCGTATTCCCTTCCCCGAACGGATGAATTTGCCATATACCAGATACGAATTTGGCAATGTGTTCAACCATTTGGTCGTGTGTCAGTCCCGCATATACGAAGTTGCTCTCTTGTTCCAGGTCATATTCCAAAGCCCTTTTTATATCTTCAAAATGAACATATAGCACGGTGTCCCCTCTAAGCACCCATTCTTTCTTCGTGATGTCGTAGTCACGAATTTTACCGGCAAACTTAAACACTCCCTCAAACAACCGGCGATGAATAGAAGTAATGCCCACCACAGAAAAAGCGAAAGACGACTCGCCGAGGATTTTAGCTATATGCGAAGAAACTATATCTGCCTCTTCCAAATCATCATCAACGGAAGCTCTTACGGACTTAGATTCGTAGTAAGATTTTATCAGCCGCTGCGCTTCATCAATATCTATCTCGCCCTCAATGTGTTTGCGGGCAGTGTCTTTCAGATATTCGGAAGGCGTCAAACCATCAACCGCCTGAAGGCCTATTGCCGTTCTCCAAGCATACGCCTTTTGCTGTTTATCGGGTTCGCCTTGTCTTATATATTCTTCAAAGTCTTTCATTGCCAGATATATTGGGTTTGCATATCCCGCAAGTCCTTCCGCGAGTTGTGGAAGACGGGAGCTTGTCTGTATTGCCGACAGGTTTATCCCCAACTATATTTCTATAATTGATTAGCCATTCCGGCCGGCTCGGCGGCGGGCTATGATGATTTCCAAGCACAAAGATAAACTGTTTTTTCTACGTGAAAGGCCGGCGC
>USPK01000030.1 GCA_900556465.1 uncultured Prevotella sp.
TAGAGCAACTGACTCTTAATCAGTGGGTCCAGGGTTCGAACCCCTGAGAGTGTACGAGCCGCGACCGACGTCCGAGACGCCGGTCGCGGCCTTTTTTCGTCCCGGCCTAGCGGCGGAGGAAGGGGGATTAGGGCGGAAAAGGCCGGACTAATCCCGGAAAACGCGCGGCGGGTGGATATATTTTCTTACCTTTGTGGAGTGGGCCGTTCCTCAGTCGGAAAAGGGCGGGGAAGAGTTCCGCTACGAAATCCATAAAACATAAGGCTATGAAAAAGAGAATCCTGAAATGGCTGGCCTGTGCCGCCGCCTGCTCCGTGCTGGCTGCGCCGCCGGCCGATGCCTGCACGGGCATCACGCTGCGGGCGGCCGACAGCACCACTATTCTGGCGCGCACCATCGAGTGGGGCGGCAGCGACTTGAACAGTCAGTATGTCGTCGTTCCCCGGGGCTACCGTCAGCAGTCGCTGGTGCCCGGCGGCGCGGACGGCATGGTCTTCACGGCGCGCTACGGCTACGTGGGGCTGGCCGTAGAGCAGAAAGAATTTGTAGCCGAGGGCTTGAACGAGGCCGGGCTTTCGGCGGGACTGTTTTACTTCCCCAACTATGGCGGCTACGAGCCCTACGACGCGGCCCTGCGCGCCACGAGCATTGCCGACTTGCAGCTCGTGTCGTGGATACTGGGCGAATGTGCCACGGTAGACGAGGTGAAAGCCGCCATAGCGCGGGTCCACGTCGTGGCTGTCGACCCGCGCGCCTCGACCGTACACTGGCGTTTCGCCGACCCTTCCGGCCGCCAGGTGGTGCTGGAGATTGTCGACGGGGAGTTACACTTCTACGACAATCCCTTGGGCGTGCTCACCAACTCGCCGGGGCTGGAATGGCAGCTGACGAATCTGAACAACTACGTTAATCTCGTTCCCGGCAACGCGCCGGCCCGTCAGCTCGGCGCCTTGAAGCTGGCCCAGTTCGGTGCGGGCAGTGGCTTCCTGGGCTTGCCCGGCGACGTGACGCCCCCTTCGCGTTTCGTCCGCGCCGCACTCTATCAGGCGTCGGCCCCGCTCGCTGCCGACGCCGAGACGGCCGTGCGCCAGGGGTTCCAGATTCTGAACAACTTCGATATTCCCGTTGGCATCGAGACCGCTCCCGGCGCCTCGGCCGCCCCGATTCCCAGCGCCACGCAGTGGACCTCGGCCACCGACCCTACGCACCGACGCATATATTATAGGACCATGTACAACAGCGCCATACGCTGCATCGACCTCCGTAAGGTGGATTTCGCCCGCGTTACTTACCAGGCCCGCCCGCTCGACGAGGTGAAGCAGCAGCCCATAGTGCCGGTCCGCGTGGAGTGAGCGCCCGGTCGTTGCCACTACGCCACGTACCATCGAGGCCCCTGTCTGCCGGAAGGCAGTGCAGGGGCCTCGATTTTTTTCGTATTCCGCCGCTTGTCGCGGGCGGCTTAGTGGATGAAGTTCGTGAAAATCTGCGCCTCGGGCGTAGGCCGCTGGGCCGCTTCGCCGTGCAGGCATCGCAGCATCCAGGCCATGTTGTGTCCCAGGGTACGCATCGTCTGCATTCCCTCCAGGTCCTGCGCGGCTTCGCCAGGCAGACGGCCGTGTACGCTGTTCCAGTATTGCGACGATACTACCGGCATGTTCATGATGGTAAAGTACTTGTTCAGCCGGTCAAACGTAGCGCTGGCGCCCCCTCGGCGGCAGACGGCCACGGCCGCGGCGGGCTTGTAGGCCAGGAAGCGCCCGCTCGAGTAGAACAGGCGGTCGAGGATGGCGCAGAGCGAGCCGGCGGGGCCGCCATAGTAGACGGGCGAACCGACGATAAGGCCGTCGGCCGTCTCCACTTTCTCGCGCAGCGTCTTGTAGAGTTCGTCGGGGAAGATGCAACGCCCCGTCTCGGCACACTTGCCGCAAGCCACGCAGCCCTGTACCGGCCGCGTCCCGATGTGTACGATTTCGGCTTCCACGCCCTCCGCTTCCAGCGTCCGGGCTACTTCCGTGAGGGCCAGAAACGTGTTGCCCCTTGCACGGGGGCTACCGTTGATGAGAAGAACTTTCATGTCGCGTCCATTGTCAGTGTGAAGCGCGGGAGCGGCCTGGTCGGCCCTCCTGCGCCGATAGGTTATTTGTCCAGGCGGACCAGCTCATACTTCTGGCTGCCCAGCCCGATTTGTGCGGCGTAGTCCACCGTGTGGCGTCCGTTACGGCTTTCGATGCGTTCGATGAGGGGGCGGTTGTCGTTGCCCTCAACGGGTTTCACCGCATATACGAGGTCGAGACACGCCTGGTCGAGGGCTACGGGGTCCGTCGAGGCCAGGATGCCGATGTCCTGCATTCGGGCGTCGGCCGGGTGAGCGTCGCAGTCGCAGTCTACGGACAGATTGTTCATCACGTTGATGTAGAGGATGCGGTCGCCGAAGTAGTCCGCCACGCCCTGGGCCGCTGCCGCCATCGACTCGAGGAAGGCGTCCTGGTCCGGCAGGTTGTTCCACAGGGTCGAGGGCGACTGCACCTTGCCCGCCGTGTGGATGTAGGCTTTCCCGTTGGCCGAAGCCACGCCGATAGACTGATTTTTCAGTACGCCACCGAAGCCCGCCATGGCGTGTCCCTTGAAGTGGGCCAGGTTAATCATGAAATCGTAGTTCTTTAGGTGCGAGCCTACGATGTCGTACTTGATGTGCGTCGTGTCCTGGATCGGGAGGTTGAACTCGCCGTTCGCGTCCATGATGTCTACTTTGGCTATGGCCGTGAAGCCGTGCTCTTCGGCCGCCTTGAGGTGGTCGGCCGTCGTGGAGCGTCGGCCGCCGTAGGCCGTGTTGCACTCCACGATGGTGCCCTTGACCTTCTGCACCAGGTCTTTAATCAGCGACGGCTGGAGAAAGTTGTGGCCGCCCGGTTCCCCGGTGCTGATTTTCACGGCCACACGCCCCGTAGCCGGACGGCCCAGGGCCTCGTAGACCTTCACCAGGTTTTCGGGCGTGATGTCCTTCACCATATAAACGCGGGGTAACTCGTTGTCCGCGCCGTCGTTTCCACCGGCGCAGGCGGTAGTTCCCGAAGTCGACATGACCAGCAGGGCCATGAGTGTGTGCTTCATCCAGTTACTGTTCATAGTTGTAGTCGTTTTGGGGTTATGAATTTCAAGGTACAAAGTTAGGAAACGTCCGCCAATGATTTACTCCCCGGATTACGGTTATTTCAACCCGAATTACGGTGTCCCCGCCTCTCGTCGCCCGGCCTTGGCGCCCTTCCGCGGGGCAAAGCGTGAAAATCGCGGGAACAGGGGCGGGAACAACGCGGCTAAGAACGGGAACAACGGGGCTAGGGCCAGTTTTTACGGGAATAGGCCCAGTTTTTACGGGGCTAAGGCCCGTGGCGGCGGGGCAGGGCCGAGGCCCTAGCGGCCGTGGCGCAGCGGCCGGCCGATGCTTTTGAGGGGGTGCATTTGCGGGGTTCGTTTTTTTTTCCGAACTTTGACCGCACGTTTCGCCTGTTCCCCTTGCGGCCTTGTCGCGGTCCGGTCCGCCGCCGCGGGGGCGGGCGTCCGTTTCCTGTCTTTACACGTGAACGCAACTATGTCCCTTTTCTCCTCTACTTCCGTCCGGCGGCGCGGCCCCCTGTGGGGGCTCCTCGCGGGGCTCGTCCTGTTGCTCTCCTTCCCGACCGCGGCGGCCGGCCAGCGCTTCCGCGTCTACGGCATCGTAAAGGACGCCGACGGCGCCCCCATCGAGCTGGCCACGGTCCGGGTGCAGGGGCAAGTGGCCCGCACGGTGACGAACCTGAAAGGGGAGTACTCGCTCCAGTGCGCCGAGAGCGATACGCTCGTCGTGGTGTTCTCCATGATAGGCTACGAGACGCGCAAACGCACCCTGACCGGCGTGCGCGACTCCGTACGCGTCGACGCCGTGCTGCCGCCCTACGGCGCCTCCACCCTGGGCGAGGCCGTCGTGACCGGGCACGGCGTGCAGACGGGAACCCTGCAGCGCATCACGCCGACCGAGAGCCACCTGGCGCCCTCTACGACCGGCAACGCCATCGAAGAGCTCATCGCCACGCAGGCCGGGGTCTCTACGCACAATGAGCTTTCCTCGCAATACAACGTGCGGGGCGGCTCGTTCGACGAGAATTGCGTCTACCTCAACGGCATAGAGGTCTATCGCCCCCTCCTGGTGCGCTCCGGACAGCAAGAGGGCCTCTCGGTCATCAACCCGGACATGGTGGAGAGCGTCGGCTTCTCGTCGGGCGGCTTCGAGGCCCGCTACGGCGACCGCATGTCGTCCGTCCTCGACATCACGTACAAGCGGCCCGAGCAATTCGAGGCGAACGTCTCGGGCTCCATGCTGGGCGGCGGGGCCTACCTGGGCTGGGGCAACAAAAAGGTGAGCGTCATGGGCTCCGTACGCTACAAGACGACGCGCTACCTCCTCGGGTCGCTCGACACGGAGGGCGAGTACCGGCCTAACTTCCTCGACGCGCAGGCCTACGTCTCCTGGCACCCGAACGAGCGCTGGAGCCTCGACCTCCTCGGCAATTTTTCAGAGAATCACTACAACTTCGAGCCCGAAGACCGCGAGACGCGCTTCGGAACGATGGAGATGGCCCGCTCTTTCCGCGTCTATTTCGACGGACAGGAGCGCGACGCCTTCCGCACGCTCTTCGGCGCCGCCACCCTGACGCGCCACTTCGGGCCCAACACGTTCCTGGCCCTGCAACTGTCCACCTTCGCCACGCGCGAGCGGGAGACCTACGACATCCAGGGGGAGTATTGGCTGAACGAGGCCACCACGCAGGAGCAACTGGGCGTGGGCACCTACATGGAGCACGCGCGCAACCGGCTCAACGCCCGCGTTTTCGACGTCGGGTTGCGCTTCCGCACGCGCCTGGCCGGCCACACGCTCCAAGCCGGCCTGGACTGGCGGCGCGAGCGCGTGAGCGAAAACGCCCGGGAGTGGGAGATGCGCGACTCTATGGGCTACTCCCTGCCCCATAACCCCGACCGCCTGGAGCTTATCTACAGCCTGCGGTCACAGAACGAGATGACGAGCAACCGTATCGAAGCCTACGCCCAGGATACGTGGCGCTTCAACACGGGCGTGGGGCTTTTCAACCTTACCTATGGCCTGCGCCTTTCCCACTGGGACTGGAACGGCGAGACGTTGCTCTCGCCGCGCGCCTCGTTGGGCCTCATCCCGGCCTTCAGCGACGCGTGGACCTTCCGCCTGGCCACGGGTTTCTACTACCAGCCCCCCTTCTACAAGGAACTGCGCGACACGGTCCTGGCCGGCGGGCAGTCCACCGTGGTCCTTAACCGCGACATCCGTTCCCAGCGCTCCATCCACTTTGTCCTGGGCGGCGACTACACGTTCCGTATGCTCGGCCGTCCGTTCCGTTTCACGACAGAGGTTTACTATAAGGCGCTGAGCCGGCTCATACCCTACGAGGTGGACAACGTACGCATCGTCTACACGGGCCGTAACGAAAGCCGCGGTTTCGCCGCGGGCATCGACTTCAAGCTCTTTGGCGAGTTTGTCCCCGGTACGGACTCGTGGATCACGTTCTCGCTCATGCGCACCAAGGAGAAGCTCGACGGCCAGTGGCTGCCGCGGCCTACGGACCAGCGCTACAACCTGTCGCTCTACTTTACCGACTATTTTCCCGGCACCGACCGCTGGCGCCTCACGCTGCGGGCCGCTGTGGCCGACGGCTTGCCCTTCGGCCCGCCCCATAGCGGGCGTGCGGCCCAGATCTTTCGCGCGCCGGCCTACAAGCGGGTCGACGTCGGCTTGAGCTATCGCCTGGTCCACAACGAGGACCGCCACATTTACGGCTTCGGTCGCGCGGTGAAGAATGTCTGGATTGGGCTGGATGCCTTTAATCTCCTGGGCATTCACAACGTCAATTCTTACTACTGGATTACGGACATCACGAACACGCAGTATGCCGTGCCCAACTATCTGACGGGCCGGCAAATCAACGTCCGTCTCAGCATCGACTTCTGAACTTACTTCCGCTCCGTCACGACTGTTTGCGGAAGCTGGCCGCCGCCCAGGTGCAAAAGACCAGGGCGAAGGCGCCCAGCGCCCCCAGCTGCGGCAGCAGGTCGCCGAGCCCGCTGCCCTTGAGATAGACCGCGCGCATCGCGTCTACGAAGTACTTCAGCGGATTGGCGGCCGCAATCCAACGGGCCCACTGCGGCATGCTCGCCACCGGCGTGAGCAGGCCGCTCATCAGTATGAGAATCATGATGAAGAAATACATGATGAACGTGGCCTGCTGCATCGTGTCGCTGTGGTTAGAGATGACCAGCCCGAGGCCTGAGACCACAAGGATGTAGACACAGGCCAGGGCATAGACAGCCCCGAGGCGGCCCGCCGGCGTCAGTCCGTAGACCACGGCGGCCAGGCCCAGGCACAGCGTGAGCACGAAGAGGCCCACCAGCCAGTAGGGCACCAGTTTGGCCAATACGAAGGAGAGCCGCCCCACCGGCGACACGTTGATTTGCTCTATGGTCCCGGCCTCCTTCTCGCCGACAATGCTGAGCGCGGGCAGGAAGCCTGTGAGCAGCGTCAGGAGCATGACCATCATGGCCGGGACCATGAAGACCTTGTAGTCGAGGGCGGGATTGAAGCGGTAGCGCAGCGACACGTCGAGCTGTCCGGCCGCCGGTCCGGACTCGAGCAGCCGGCCCCCCGCCGAGGTGACGACGCCCGTCAGATAGTTGGCCGCCAGCGCCCCCTTCGTCCCGTTGACCGCCTGCGTAGCGATGAACACTTCGGGCCGTTCGTCCCGCATCAGCATCCGTTCAAATCGGGGCGGAATCTCCAGGACAATGTCGGCGCGGTCGTATTCCACTTCGCGCAGGGCCTCGTCGAAGCTCGCGGCCGGGGCAGCCGCCCGGAAGTAGTCCGTGGCCAGGGCGTGCTCCACCAGCCGGCGCGCCGCCGTGCTGCCGTCGTGGTCCACGACGCAGAGGCGCAGGTCTCGCACCTCCTGGTTGGCGGCCCAGGGCAATACGAGCATCATGACCAGGGGCATGAGCAGAATCATGCGGGGCAGGAACTTGTTGCGCCGCAATTGTTTGAATTCCTTTTCCAGTAAAAAGAGAAACATATCGCAAAGTCTGAGTGACGGCCGGAGCAGTGGGCGCTTTTCCCCGGCTACGGTTCGCGCGCACGGGGCCTAGCCCAGTTTTTACGGGCCTTAGCCCCGTAAAAATTTCCCTAAGGCCCGTAGCGGCGGGTCCCGGGGAGCCTATTCCAGCCTTAGTTTGAACTTTTTCATGCTGACTGCCAACAGCAGGAGCGTCATGCCCAGCAGGACGGCGGCCTCGCGCCCCACCTGCGCGAAGTCGGCGCCTTGAATCATCACCTTGCGCATGGCCGCGATGTACCAGCGCGCGGGCACGGCGGCCGAGAGCCCTTGGAGCAGGGACGGCATGCTTTCGATGGGGAACATGAGGCCGGAGAGGATGACCGTGGGCAGGATGAGCCCCATGCCGGAGACGAGCATCGCCGCCATGCGCGTGCGCACGAGGGTCGAGATGAGTAGCCCGAGCGACAGGCCGAGGAAGACGTAGAGCAACGAGAGGCCCACCAGCAGCCAGAGACTGCCGCGCAGGGGTACGTGCATGACGCCCGACGCCAACGCCAGGATGCTCGCCACATTGACCGCTGAGAGGGCGAAATAGGGCACGGCCTTGCCCAGAATGATGACGGCCGGCCGCACCGGCGAGGCGAGCAGCAGCTCCATAGTGCCCGTCTCCCGCTCCCGTACGATGGAGACGGAGCTCATCATGGCGCAGATGATGAGCAGTATCATGCCCATCACGCCCGGTACGAAGTTGTAGGCGCTCTCCGACTGCGGATTGTAGAGGTAACGCGTAGTGACGCGGATGTCACTGCCCGCCGCCGCGCCGAGTGCCTGCG
The DNA here is from genome assembly GCA_900556465.1 of uncultured Prevotella sp. Classification (GTDB taxonomy): domain Bacteria; phylum Bacteroidota; class Bacteroidia; order Bacteroidales; family Bacteroidaceae; genus Alloprevotella. The sequence goes on from USPK01000030.1 coordinate 7,940, forward strand.
TCAGCACGCCCTGGGCATAGGCGGCCGACAGCTGCGCTTGGTTGGGCTCGGTCCCGTCGGCCACGAGCTGCAGGCCCACTTCGCCTTCGCGCTGCAGGCGGTCGGCGAAGCGGTCGCGGAAGACGAGGACGAGGCTCACCTCGCCGCGGCGGAAGGCCCGCTCCATCTCGGCCGCCGAGCCCAGTTCGCCCTGCCAGCGGAAGCGGGGATTGTCCGCGAAGCGCTGCTTCACGGCGCGCGTGAGCTCGTCGCGCGAGGCATCGAGCGCCGCCACCTTGATGCCGGAAACGTCCGTGGAGATGGCAAAGCCAAAGAGCAGCATTTGCACCACAGGCATGGCCAGCAGGATGAGCATCGTCCGGCCGTCGCGGAATATGTGCATGAACTCCTTGCGTACGAAATTGAGAAACAGCTTCATTCCCGTTATTTTCTTTTATAGGTCTGTTGTCCCGGCCGTCTCGCCCCCGACGAGGCGGCGGAAGACTTCGTCCATCGTGGCGGCGCCCATTTCACGGCGCAACCGGGCCGGCGACCCGAGGGCCCGTATCTCGCCGTCGACCATGACGGAGAGGCGGTCGCAGTACTCGGCCTCGTCCATGTAGTGCGTAGTGACGAAGATGGTGGTCCCGTTGTCGGCGGCCTGGCCTATGAGCTCCCAGAAGCGGCGCCGCGTGGCGGGGTCGACGCCCCCGGTGGGCTCGTCGAGGAAAACGACCTCGGGGCGGTGGAACGTAGCGACGGAGAACGCCAGCCGCTGCCGCCAGCCCAGGGGCAAGGCCGCGACGGGCGTGTCGGCCTTGTCGGCCAGCTCCAGCTCGTCCAGCAGCCGCGCGCCCCGCTCCGCGATGTCGCGGCGCTTCATGCCGTAGATGCCGCCATAGAGGCGCAGGTTCTCGCGAACGGTCAGGTCGCCATAGAGTGAGAAGCGCTGGCTCATGTAACCGATGTGGCGTTTCACCTGCTCGGCCTCGTGCGCAATGTCATAGCCCGCCACCCAGCCGCGACCGGCCGTGGGGCGGCTCAGGCCGCAGAGCATGCGCATGGCCGTAGTCTTCCCGGCGCCGTTGGCTCCGAGAAATCCGAAGATCTCACCGCGGCGCACGCTGAACGTTATGCCGCGGACGGCGGTGAACGTGCCGAAGCGTTTGGTGAGTTGCTCCGTGCGGATGACGAGTTCGTTACTTGGTTCCATATCTTAAGAAGGTGTGGCGCGGGCCGCTTTGTCGCGGTGCTGGCCGCGTTCCGTGAGCAGCATGAAGTAGTCCTCGACCGACGGCGCCTGTTCCCGGACCTCCACGCCCGTATGCCCCCGGCCGGAAAGCCAGGCGGCGAGCTCCGCCGGATTAAGCCCCGCGGGACAGGTGGCGTGGACCCATTCGCCAAAGGAAAAGGCCATCTCGACGCCCCTAAACGCCCTGACGTCGGCCAGCAGGCGGCGCGTGGCGTCGCTACGCACGGCCCAGAGCGCGCCGGTGGGAAAGCGCCCGACGAGCTGTTCCGGCGTACCCGTGGCCAGGAAGCGGCCCTCCCACATCAGGGCCAGGCGGTCGCAGCGGGCGGCCTCGTCCATGTAGGGCGTTGAGACGAGGATGGACATGCCGCCGTCGCGCAGCGGGCGCAGGACTTCCCAGAACTCGAACCGGGAGACGACGTCGACGCCCGTAGTGGGCTCGTCGAGCAACAGGACTTCCGGGCGGTGGACCAGGGCGCAGCACAAGGCGAGCTTTTGCTTCATGCCGCCCGACAGGCGGCCGGCCCGCCGCGTGCGGAAGGGTTCGAGCTGGCGGTAGATGCTGTCGAACGCCCGGCGGTTGGCGGCGGGCGTGGTCTGGAAGATGGCGGCGAAGAACTGGAGGTTCTCTTCGACCGTCAGGTCCTCGTAGAGCGAGAAGTGGCCCGGCACGTAGCCCAGCCGGCGGCGCACCTCGCGGAAGTCTTTCCGCACGTCGTAGCCCGCCACGCGGGCGCTCCCGGCGTCGGGCAGCAGGAGCGAGGCCAGGATGCGCATCAGCGTCGTCTTGCCGGCGCCGTCGGGGCCTACGAGCCCGAAGATGGTGCCGGCGGGCACGTGCAGGTCCACGCCACGCAGCGCCTCGACCGTGCCGTAGCGTTTCGTCAGGCCGTGTACCTCGATGCGGCCGGCCCGGGCGTCAGTCGCCTTCGTCTGTTCCGAACGATACTTCTCCATACATGCCGTTTTTGATGTAACCGTCGTTGCGGACGGCGACTTTGATGGCGTAGACCAGGTTAGCCCGTTCGTCGCGGGTCTGTATGGTCTTGGGCGTGAACTCCGCTTGGTCGGCCATCCAGGTTACGGTCCCGGCGTACTCCCGCCGTTCGTCCGTCCCCCAGTCGGCAAAGACGCGGACCCGCTGCCCGAGCTTGAGCCGCGTGAGCTGGTCGGCCGTGACGTAGGCCCTGAGGTGGAGGGCCGTCAGGTCGGCGACCTTGAACAGCGGGCTACCGGTCGCGACGAACTCGCCCGGCTCGGCGTACTTCTCCAGTACGCGGCCCCGCAGCGGGCTACGGACCGTGCATTTCCGGATTTGGTCGCTGGTCTGGGCGATAAGGGCCCTCGTCGCTTCGCCTTCGGCCGCGGCGCCGCGGTTGGTCTGGCGGAGCACTTCCGTTTGCGCGGCGAGCTGCTTCTCCAGGAGCGCGATTTGCGCCACTATGTCGTCGAGCTGCTTGCGGTTGGCCGCTTCGTCGCCCACCAGGCGCTCAAAGCGCCGGCGCTCTTTCTCTTGCGTGGCAATCTGTTGGCGCAGGGCGGCCACCTGCCGCTCCACGTCGCGGCGGCGGCTGTCGCTGGCCTGCAACTGTGCCAGGAGTTGCTGGCGCTTCAGGTGGAGCTGCGTCGTGTCGATGCAGCCGACGCATTCCTCGGCCTCCACCGGCTGGCCCTCTTCCACGTCGAAGGCCACCAGGGGGCCAGTGCCCTGGGCGGCGACGAGAACTTCGGTGGCTTCAAACACGCCGGTGGCGTCGTAGCCGTCGTCGGCGGCGCAGGCGGCCAGCAGCAGCGCGGCTATGGCGGCGAGGAGATTTCTTACGGTGTTCATGGACTTCATGCTTTAAGGGGTATAGGCGTTGAGGGTAAATTTCCAGCGGGCCTGGGCCTGGAGGAGCTGCACTTCGTGGAGCGCCTTGTCGAGGCGGGCCTCCTGCTCGGCATTGACGTCGCGCATCAGCTCGGCGCCGCTCAGCGTCCCGCCGGCTACTTTCCGCTCCGCCGCCTGGCGGATTTGGGTCCGCAGGGTTATGATGCGGTCGTCCGCGGCCAGCAGGCGGCGCAGGCGGGCCATTTCGGCCTGCTGCCGGACGGCTTCCTGGCGCGTGTCCGTCAGGAACGCGTCGCGGCGGGCCTCGACGGCGGCCTGGTTCGTGCGGAGGCGGTTCAGCTGGGCCGGTCGCGTGTAGAAGGCCGACAGGTTCCACGTGATGCGCGCCCCGACCACGCCGTACAGCTCAAAGCGGTCTGCAAACAGGTCGAGGCCCGGCCGTCCGTAGCCGCCCTGCGCGAAGAGGCTCAACTGCGGCCGCAGGCCCGCCGTTATGCGCTCGCGCTGCGTCTGCAACAGCCCTATCTGCGCCTCGTATTGGCGCAGTTCCGGGCGGCGGATTTCGGCCGACGGCAAGCCGTTGTCGGGACGCCAGGCCGGGCGGGCCAGGTTGGCGGTGCTGTCGAGGGGCAGGCCCGTGAGCAGGGCGAGCTGCTCCACGTAGCCCTGCCGCGTGGCCGCATATCCGGCGGCCTGCTGCCGGGCCCGCAGCTGCTCCACTTCTACGGCCGCCAGGTCCGCGGCCTGGGCCACGCCGTTCCGAATCCAGCTTTCCAGGCGGCTGGCCTGCACGGCGAGGTCGTCCTGCAGTAGCCCGTTGAGCCGGAGCTCTTCGTCGAGCAGCAGCAGGCCGAAGAACAGGGCGTCCACCCGTTGCCGCAGGGCGTAGCGGCTGCTTTCCACTTCGCGCAGGTCCGCTTCGGCCTGTTGCCGGGCTTGGGCCAGCTCCGCCTTGCGCCGTCCGCCGTCGTAGACCGACTGGGTCACGTCGACCACGGCCGAGTGCTGGTTGCGCTTCAGCCGCGGCACGTTCGAGCCGGCCAGGCCGAGCGCCTCCAGGTCTATGGGAACCTGCGTCACGTCGCTTTGCAGCCGCGTCTGGGCCGTGAACTGGACTTGCGGCAAGCGGCCGCGGCGGATTTCCTCCAGGGTGTAGTCGCACGTGCGACGGATGAGGTCCAGCTGCCGCACCAGCGGGTAGTTGCGTTCCGCGGCGGCGTGGCAAGCCTCCAGCGTGGTCTGCGCCGCGGCCGTCAGGCCGAGCGTTGCGGCAAGGACGAGAGAGAAGCACAGTCTTTTCATAACAGCAGGGGGATGGTGAACGTTAGTCGGCGGATACGGGCGCGGCGCCGTCGCCCTTGAGGCGGCGCAGGGCCGTCTCGATGATTTCGGCGCGGCGCAGGGCCAGAAATTCCTCGCGCGGCATCTCGTAAAGGCGGCACAGGAGGGGGCAGGCCGTGACGGTGAACACGTTGAGCGAAACGACGTCGAGCAGCAGCCGGCGTAGGGACACGGGCGGCCGCCCCTCGCTCCGGCAGAGCGCGTCGGCTTCGGCCTGCAGGCGGCCCACGACGCAGCGGATGCGGCGCATGACGCCGCGCACCAGGGGCAACTGGATGCCGTCGCGGCGCGCCGCCTCGTTGATGACGAAACGGGGCAGGTCCGGATGGGCCGTCAGGTAGTCGAAATGGAGCCCTATGCCGTCGCGCAGACGGTCGGTCAGCGTGCGGCCGGGCTGAGAGAATGCCTCCACGATGGACCGGCTCAGTTCGCGCGTCTTGCTTTCAAGCACCTGTTCGTACAGTCGCTCTTTCGAGCCGAAGTAGTAGTGCAGCATGGCGTGCGTGACGCCGGCCCGCCGGGCTATGGCCGTCGTCTTGGTGCCGTCGTAGCCTTTCTGCACGAATTCGGCTTCGGCGGCCTCGAGTATGCGGTGTTCGGAGTTTTCCATAAGGCGGAGCGGTTGCGATTATCCGGGATTAACCGAATTGTTTAACAAGTTTGTTAAGGCAAAGGTAAGGAAATGCCGGAACAGGCCGCGTGGTTGGCTTCATTATTTTCCGGCAAAGGCGGTTTGGGATAGTTTTTCGGCCGTTACGGCCATTTTCCGTCCCGGATAGGGGGAGAAAATCGGTGCCCGCGGGGCGCGGCGGCCGGCCCGCGGCGCGTAGCCGGCGGGTGGGGAGAAGGTGGGACGGGGCAGAGCGGAGGGCTGCCGCCGCTACGGCGGGCGGGCAGCGGAACGGCGGGCGGAGCACCGCCCTTAGGGCCGCCATTTTCCCGGCTACGGAAAAAAATTACGGGGCTAAGGCCAGTAAAAACTGGCCCTATCCCCGTAAAAACTGGAATAGGGCCCGTAGCGGCGGGTCCGGGGCGGGCGTTTTCCGGGCGGCGGCCCGCCCCTTCCGGCCCCGGTGAGCGGGCTACAGCGTGAGGCGCAGCTGGAGCGACACGTCGGCCTGGTCGGGCCCGTCGATTTGCTGCGTCCCGCTGCTTATGGCGCTGCGGTTGAAGTAGTGCGTCCAGGCCGCCCGCGCGCCCAGGCTGAGCCACGGGAACAGGGCCCAGTCCGCCAGGGCCACGAGGCGGAAACCGTGGTAGGCAAAGGACGGGAAGCCGCCGGCGTAGCGCAGTTGCGGTTCGTAGGCAAAGAGGCGGCAGCCGTAGCTGTCCGTGAAGAAGAGGGCGGCAAAGCCCGAAGCGCGCACCGGCCCGCGGCCGCGGCTGCTGGCCCGCGCGGCGGCCATCCAGCCCCACTGCGTGCGCTCCGTCTGGCTGCCGGCCGCTGCCACGTCGACCGTTCCGTGCAGACTAAGGCGCGGGCCGTCGTAGTCCGTTTGCAGGCGGAGGCGGTGCGTCCAGACGTATTGCAGCCGTCCGTCCGTTCCCGCGATGTTCTCTTGGCGCGTGCGCAGCTTGTAGCGCACGAGGAAGGCCACCGGTCCGCGGGTGTAGAAACGGCCCTGGAGAAACGTCTCGGCCCCTTGCGAGCGGCCGTCGGCCCGGTACGTGGTGCGGGGAAACCGGAACAGGTCGACGTAGGCCAGCCACTCCTGCTGCGCCCACTGCGAGCAGCGCACGCCGGCCAGGAGTCCGCCCTCGTTCTGTACGCGGCTGCCCTGCTGGAGCGCGGCGGCGAGCGGCGCCACGTAGCGGGGCGAGAAGTAGCGCCCCTGGAGCGTCAGGGCCCAGCCGTCGGCCGGCTCGAAGCGCAGGCGGTGGGTGGTGGCCGCGTGGCCCCGGCGGTCCAGGGCCAGTTCGCCCTGCGCGCTCCAGCGGCCGGCGGTCCAGGCATAGTGGGCCGAGGCCCCCGCCGCCGTATGTCCCCGCAGGTAGTAACGGTTGTAGTCGCGCAGGGGCGGGGCCACGGGTCGGCGGTAGTACAGGGCGTAGCCGCCGGCCCCGAGGGTCCAGTGGTCGGCCGTATAGTCCAGCGCCGCGCCGCCGGTGAGGCAGCCCACGGCCCGCCGCCGGCGCAGTTCGGTCAGCGTACGGTGGAGCCCGTCGGTCTGGAGGGCGCGCACCGAGTCGTCCTCCAGCGTGGCGTCCATGCGGCGGCCGGAGGCGAAGGCCACGGCGCGCCACCGCTGCCCCAGGCGGACGCTGACGGCCGCCCCGCGCAGAAAGTCGTACTCGTCGGTCGAGGTGTGGGGACGCAGGGCCGAGCGGCGCCGCGCCCCGCTCTCTACGGCGGCGGTCCGGCCGTTGTAGGAGCCCGTGCCGAGCAGCAGGCCCTGGCCGAGCGATACGTTGAAGTCGCCGACGAGCAGGCGCCAGCGCCCCGAGGGGAAACGGAGGGAGACGTAGAGCGACACGTAGTCGTAGGGATAGTTTCCCTCCGCCAGGAAGGGCTCGCCCGCGTCCTTCTGGAGCGTCACGCCGTAGGCTACGTCGTCGCGCCAGCGGTAGCGGTAGCGCAGCGTGTGGGCCAGGCCGTTGCCCAGGTAGACGCGGTCGGGGTGCTCGCGGAGCTCTTCGGGCGGATAGACGCGCTGGCCGGCGCGGCGGTAAAGGGGGACGTCGAGCCGCGTGGTCACTTCGTGGCGGCCGTGCCACAGGCGTTCGCGCCAGCCGGGTACGGCGTCGGCCCGGGGGCCGGCGGTGACGAACAGCGAGAGCCAGCGGCGTTCCGTCCGGCCCAGTCCCCGCACGAACTGGAGTTCGCCCAGCGATTGGAAGGCCTTTTTCCGCTCCCGGTAGGCCAGGATGGAGTCGGCCTGCGCCGGGCTGAGGAAGGGCAGGCGCAGGAGGTCGGCCGCCGTGGCGCGGTTCAGGTTGAGCGGGGCGGCGTGCAGCTCCTCCAGCCGCTCCAGGGCGGCCTGCGCGCCGTTGCCGTCTGCGTCGTCGTCAAAGTAGGCTTCGACGAACTCGTCCCACCCGATGTACGTCTCCCTGGCCGCCTCCTGCGCCGCCAGTCGCAGCGGCGCTAGGGAGAGGGCCACGCCGAGGGCCGTCCGCCACCCGACGGTGCGGACCTGGCAGCGGAGGGAGCAGAAGCGTTTCATGCGTCAGGGAAATAAGGCGTTAAGGAACAAGGCCTGTCGGGCAAGGGACGCGCCGGGGCGGTCCGTTGCGCGGATAAGGTCGGCGGGCGACGGTCCGGCGGACGGGCGGCAGGACCCGGGGCGCGGGCTCTGCCGGTCCGGGGCCGGGCGCTGCGGCAACGGGCCGCCGGTCGCGGAGGTAAAGGTAAGGTATTTTCGGGAAACGGGACGGACGAACCGGCAGATTTCCGGAATTTTTTCTCCCGGGCCGGCCGGTGAGCGGGGCCGGGCGGATGCGTACGGGCACGGTCCGCCGGGGCGGGGCATGAGGCAGGCGGCGCCGCGCGTCGCTCGGCCGCCTGCCGGGAACGGGGCATGAAAAAAGGCGTACGCTTGTCCGGCCTGCGGGCCGTAAGCGTGCGCCTCGGTTGAGTTAGGAAATTGCGGAAGGAGAGGGATTCGAACCCCCGGTGCCTCTCAGCACGGCAGTTTTCAAGACTGCTGTAATCGACCACTCTACCATCCTTCCTCGTAGAACTGGCCCACGCGAGGGCCGGCGACTGAAAAGTGCTGCAAAGGTAAACAAAAAATTTAGAATGCCAAACGCCGCTCCTTAAAAATGCGTCCGCCGGCCGAGAAACGCAGGCGGCGAGCGGGTGGGGCGGACCGGGCCCTGACCGGCGGCCGTCGCGGCGTGGCGGCGGGACAAATGCAAAAAGGCAGCGGCCGTACGGGGACGGTCGCTGCCAAAAGGGGAAGGCGCGCGCTTTCCGGCTTAGCACTTGCCGGGGCAGCGGGGCTTAATCTGCTGGAAGAAGTCGTTGCCTTTGTCGTCGACCAGGATAAAGGCCGGGAAATCTACCACTTCAATCTTCCATACGGCCTCCATGCCGAGTTCGGGGAACTCTACGCACTCGATGCTCTTGATGCTTTGCTGCGAAAGGATGGCTGCGGGGCCGCCGATGGAGCCCAGGTAGAATCCGCCGTGCTTCTTGCAGGCGTCGGTGACCACTTGGGTGCGGTTGCCCTTGGCTATCATGACGAGCGAGCCGCCGTGGCTCTGGAAGAGGTCGACGTAGGGGTCCATGCGGTTGGCCGTGGTCGGTCCCATCGAGCCGCAGGGCATGCCTTCCGGCGTCTTGGCCGGTCCGGCGTAGAGTACGGGGTGGTCCTTCATGTACTGAGGCAGGTCCTCGCCGCGGTCCAGGCGTTCCTTGAGGCGGGCATGGGCGATGTCGCGGGCTACGATGATGGTCCCGTTGAGGCTGACGCGTGTGGCGACGGGGTATTTGCTCAGCTCCTTGCATACTTCGCTCATGGGCTGGTTGAGGTCAATGCGGACGGCATTGCCTTCGCCTGCCTCGCGCAACTCTTCGGGGATGAGCGAGCCCGGATTGTCGTCCATCTTCTCTATCCAGATGCCGTCCTTGTTTACTTTGCACTTGATGTTGCGGTCGGCCGAGCAGCTGACGCCTAAGCCTACGGGGCAGCTGGCGCCGTGGCGCGGCAAGCGGATGACGCGGACGTCGTGGGCGAAGTATTTGCCGCCGAACTGGGCGCCGAGGCCGATGTTGTGGGCCTCTACGAGGAGCTGCTTCTCCAGTTCCACGTCGCGGAAGGCGCGGCCCGTCTCGTCGCCCGTCGTGGGCAGGTTGTCGTAGTAGTGGGTAGAGGCGAGCTTCACCGTGAGCAGGTTCTTCTCGGCCGAGGTCCCTCCGATGACGAAGGCAATGTGATAAGGCGGGCAGGCAGCTGTGCCGAGCGTCTTCATTTTCCCTACGAGGAAGGGTACGAGGGTTTGCGGGTTGAGTATGGCCTTTGTCTCCTGGTAGAGGTAAGTTTTGTTGGCCGAGCCGCCGCCTTTCGTCACGCACAGGAAGCGGTACTCCATGCCCTCGGTGGCTTCGATGTCAATCTGTGCGGGGAGATTGCAGCGCGTGTTCACTTCCTCGTACATGCTGAGGGGTGCGTTCTGGGAGTAGCGGAGGTTCTCCTCGGTGTAGGTTTTGTAAACGCCTTTCGAGATGGCTTCCTCGTCGCAGTAGCCCGTCCAGACCTGTTGCCCTTTCTCGCCGTGCACGATGGCGGTGCCGGTGTCCTGGCATAGGGGCAGCTGCCCTTTGGCGGCGACTTCGGCGTTGCGCAGGAAGGTCAGCGCCACGTACTTGTCGTTCTCGGAAGCCTCGGGGTCGTGCAGAATCTTGGCCACCTGTTCGTTGTGGGAACGGCGCAACAGGAAGGAAACGTCGCGAAAGGCCTGGTTGATCATCCGCGTAAGGCCTTCGGCTTCTACCTTAAGGACCGGATGGCCTTCAAACTCGCTGACGGAGACGAAGTCTTTGGTCAGCAAATAATACTCAGTGTCGTCTTTTCCGACCTGAAACATCGGAGCGTACTTGAATGCTGGTGCTTGTGCCATATCTATGATTGTTATGTCTGAAATTGTTTTCGTACGGGCAAAGTTACTGAAAAAATGGGAATGCCGTGTTGCGGCGGGCGGCCTTTTAAGGCGTGGCGGGCGGGGAACCCTGCGGCCCCGTCGCCGGCTTAGTTCTGAATGAGGAGCAGGCCCTGCCCCGACGCGTAGCTTACGCGGTAGCGGAAGAGCGAGCGTCCGCCCTCGCCGCCGGATACGATGCCGCCGTTGTCCAAGTCGTAGGTGCGCTTGCAGCGGTTACAGTGCATCGTCGTCGTACTGCTGAAGCTCAGTGCCCGCTGTATGGCGTTGTCCGTGTAACAGTTCGGGCAGACCAGGTCAAAGGCCGAGAGCGTAAAGTTCCCGGACAAGTCCAGCACGGCCGGTGTCCCGACGATAAAGCCACTGACGTACTCCGGCTTCCCATAGTTGTCCACGGCCGTGGCCGCGTAGGTCGTGCTGCTCCCGTCGGGCCCGGTGAAGTAGTAATAACCGCCCGAGAAGGTGATGGTACAAAACTGCCCCGGGTTGCTAACGGCCGTGAGCAGCTGCGGTGTGGTGATGACGCTGCCGAAACGGAAGAAGGCCCGTATCGGGGCATAGTAGCTTTCCACCTCGTTGGTGCAGGCGCAGAGCATCAGGGCGGCCAGCAGCGTGCCGTGTCTCCAGCGCCTCATGGCTCTAAGAGTTTTCGTTCGGCCTCGGTCACGCGCTCAAATCCAAAGCGCTCCCACGTTGCGTCCATAAGGGCCGCGATGCGGTCGTTACAGAGATTGCCGATGCTCCCTGCGTGCGTGTGGTGCACGGCCTTGTCCGGGCGGAAGCGGCCGGCTTCGATGTCCAGCCCCACCTTGCGGTAAGCGTCGCGGAACGGCATCCCGGCCGCCGCGAGCCGGTTCACTTCCTCGACGGAGAACATCAGGTCGTAGCGCGGGTCGTCCAGGATGTGCTCGTTCACTTCGATGCGCTCGACGATGTAGCGCGCCATTTCGAGGCACTCCAGCAGTTGGTCGAAGGCCGGGAGGAAGGCTTCCTTGATTTCCTGCAGGTCGCGGAAGTAGCCGCTCGGCAGGTTGTTCATGATGAGTACGATTTGCTGCGGCAGGGCCTGCAGCTTGTTGCACCGGGCGCGGATGAGCTCGAATACGTCCGGGTTCTTCTTGTGCGGCATGATGCTCGAGCCGGTCGTACACTCGGCCGGCAGGCGGATAAAGCCGAAGTTTTGCGAGTTATAGAGACAGGCGTCGAAGGCCAGTTTCGAGACGGTGCCCGCTATGCCGGCCAGGGCGAAGGCCACGTTGCGTTCGTTCTTGCCGCGGCCCATCTGCGCGTAGACTACGTTGTAGTCCATCGAGTCGAAGCCCAGCAGGCGCGTCGTCAGGTCGCGGTCCAGGGGGAACGAGGAGCCGTAGCCCGCGGCCGAGCCCAGCGGGTTACGGTTCGTCATGCGGTAGGCCGCTTCCAGTAGCAGCATGTCGTCGGCCAGGCTCTCCGCGTAGGCGCCGAACCAGAGGCCGAAACTCGAGGGCATGGCCACTTGCAGGTGCGTGTAGCCCGGCATGAGCACGCCGGCATAGCGCTCGCTCTGCGCCTGGAGCGTGCGGAACAGTTCGCGGACGGCGGTCGCCACGGCCCGTATCCGGTCGCGCGTGAAGAGTTTCAGGTCCACCAGCACCTGGTCGTTACGCGAGCGGCCGCTGTGGATTTTTTTCCCCACGTCGCCCAGGCGGCGCGTCAACAGGAGTTCCACCTGCGAGTGTACGTCCTCCACGTCGTTCTCTATGACAAACTCGCCCCGCTCGCAGCTGGCGTAAATCTCCCGCAGTTCGCGCAGGAGCGCGGTCAGTTCGTCCGGCGCGAGCAAGCCGATTTCGCAAAGCATCGTGATGTGGGCCATCGAGCCCAATACGTCGTACTTCGCCAGGTACAGGTCCAGTTCGCGGTCGCGCCCTACGGTGAAGCGATCAATCTCTTCCGTCGCGTCGACGGATTTCTCCCAAAGTTTCATAAGTCAGTGCGTGTAAGAGGTGAGTGAAAGGGAAAAGCCGCGCCGTCCGGTCCGCCGTCCGGCCGACCGTAGGCCGTGGCGTCAGGGCTGGGGCGCGTCGGGCGCTTCGGGCGGGATGTTGGCCAGGATGTTAGCCAGTCCGTCGGCTGCCTGCTGGAGCGGCCCTTTGGCCATACTTTTCATGAACACGCTCAGTTCGGCGCCCACCGTGACCCGCATTTTCGAAGCCGTCTCGCCCTCGGGCAGCAGCTGAATCCATACGAACAGCTGGATGGGGGCTCCTTCGCTGGCCAGCTTGATGAGTTTCGGCGCCTCGCGTTCTACGACGCGCAGCGTGAGCGGCCCTACGGGTGTGCGCAGCGACAGGCAGTCCTCGTCGAAGGCCAGTTCCTCCAGGTAGCGGCGCGTTTCCTCGATTTTCTCCGCCGGAATCTGTTCCGCCATCTTGGCGGCCACGGCCGGGTCGCCCAGCCGCTGCTTCAGGCTTTCCAGGTGGCGCAGGTCCGCCATGCGGGCGAAGGCCGCCTCGGCCGGTTGCTGCAAATGCTTTATCTCGCTTTCAAATTTACTGATGCTCATGGGGTGAGAAGTGTGAATAGGTTATTTCCGTGCAGCAAAATTAAGGAAAGTTTCCCGATTGGCCCGCTTCGGCCCTTCATTCTTTTTGCGGGCGGGGCAAAAGTGGAAGGCGCCGAGCCGTCTCCGCCCGTCGTCCGGCGGTCTGTCCGGGCATTCCCCGGCCCGGTCCGCCGCTCCGTTTCGCCCGCCTCCGCGCGCCTTGGCCCCGTTCGCGGAAAATCGGGCTCGTTCTTTGTCCGCCGCCCGCCTTTTTTTACCTTTGTTTCATGTAGATAGGAGGCGGCTCGGACAAATGAAGGAAAAGTGAACTTTCCCTTCGTTCGCCGCTCGCCTTTCACTATCTTTGCCAAAGATAATACAAAAAAGTGAGATACTGAGCAAACCACAGAAGAATGATTGGAAATTAGCAGTTTACGGAATATTGACGATTTAGGCGAGTGCCAACGGAAACCTTCCGAAAGCCAAGTTGAACCATAGATACGTTACCATCCCGTTACCGTATTTGCGTAACGGTAACGGTACGGAAAAGGACGGCAGAGCGAGGTAAAAATAGCGCTTAATCAGGCGTTTGATGGCTTTGGAACGCAAAAAGTCTTACGCCAGGTTCGATTGCCGTAATCCGCTGTGGTTTACATACAGCCCAACAGCTCTACACAAGGTAATTTTGCAAACAAAAAAGTAGAGCCATGAGCAGAAGTACATTCAAGATTTTATTTTACCTGAAGCGCAATGCGCCGAAGAAGAACGGGCTGATACCGGTTATGTGCCAAACGGGAAACTTCTTTGAAAACCAAAAGAAAACAGCCCTTTTGCACACCGTTTTCATGGGAAATGGTTACTTTTGCAGAAAATACGAATGAATGGGACAATTGGCTTTCATAAAGATGTTTTTGCTGGTAAGCATCCCCACGGATGTGAACGACAACCGTCGCCATATCCACATATTCCGCAAGGGTGGCAGGCATCTGCACTCTGTGGCGAAAATATGGATTGAGCGGAACGGCGTAAAAGACATCGAAATAGCCGAAAGCCTGCTGTCGGCCAAGGACAATGCCATGATAGTGGCGGCCATAGACCGGCACTGGGATTTTCTGAACGAACAAATCACCCGGACATTCAACGGCGAAAAGACAAAAGTAAAGGACATAGAAAAATAAGAAGGCTTATGTGCAAGATGAAAGATGTAAACGTAGGTATCAAGAAGCTGGATTTCACCGGACACCGCGGCAAGATGGCCGCCTACCTGACGGACGGGCGCGAAATTATCGTGCCGCTGTCGCTCTTTCCGGACATCAAGCAACTGTCCGTGAAAGAACGCGAAGGATGGATGATACTGGACGACCAGTTCTTCACCTTCGACCGCCTGAGCAAGGTATATTCGGTGAAAGACCTGATGGCCTTGTCGTAACGGTATATCCGCCGCACGCGCACAGCGCAAGTTTCCCGTCCCCGCCCCTCTCCCCGCAGTGGAGAAGGGCGGGGACGCTTGTTTTCCGGTCTGCCGAAGCAGGAAGAAGAAAAAGAAGTGTAACGTTTCTTTCTCGCTTATCTAATGAGATGGAAAAGCCACGCGACTTTGACCCTCTTGGCCAAACAGGATTTGCCCACCTTTG
>USPK01000031.1 GCA_900556465.1 uncultured Prevotella sp.
TGAGCTCGGCGCGTTCGGCCGCGTCGTCGGTGAGCTTGGCTGCCTTGGTCCAGAAGGCCACTGCCTCGTCGCGCTGTCCGCAACGGTAGTAGATGTCGCCGGCATGGTGGAAGAGGCTGGCGTTCTCGGCCGTCTCGTCCGCGTTCTTGAGGGTCTCGTCGATGTAAGTACGGGCCTGTTCGTAGCGCTTGAGGCGGTAGAGAATCCAGGCGTAGGTGTCGAGATAGGTCGCGTTGTCGGGCTCGGCCTCAATGGTGCGGCGGCTCATGGCCTCGGCCTTGTCGAGCTGCGCCCCTTCGAGCGAGAGGAAGTAAGCGTAGTTGTTCAGGCAGAGCAGGTTGTCCTCGTTGTAGGTCAGGGCCTTGTCGTAAGCGGCATAGGCCTCGGCGGTGCGCCCCGCCTCGTGGTAGGTGTCGCCCAAGGCGGCGTAGAGGTCGGAAGCCATTTCGTAGTCCGTGTTCTCGTCGATGTGTTGCGTGCCGCGTAGGAGGGCGTCGACGGCCTCGTCGGAGTGTTCCAGCTGCAACTGGGCCATGCCCTCGTAATAGTAGAACACGAGCTGGCTGGGGTCGTAGAGTACGCTTTCGCGGCAGAGCTGTACGACGCCGGCTATGTCCTCCTTCCGCAGCAGGATGTTGAGCAGCTGCAGCCGGGCGCGGAGATAGTCGGGCTCTATTTCGAGGATGCGGCGCATGACGGGGGCGAGGCTGTCGGACGGGAGCTTGACGGAGACCATGTAGTAGGCGCAGAGCTCGGCCAGGGAGCGGTCCTCCTGCGGCAGGCTGAGCGCCCGACGGAACAGGCTGAGCACGCGCGTGCTGTCTCCGCCGTTCGCCATGTTGTCGGCAATGTAGCCGCGCATGGCTTCCACTTTCGCCTCCATCTGGGCGCGGGGGTTGAGCACCACGTCCTCGACCGTCGCGTCGTAGAGCGAGTCCTCCCCTTCCGCCTTGTAGTAGGCCAGGAGCGATATTTGCGCGTAGCTGTTGTCAGGCTCCAGCGTCAGGACGTCACGATATATGGCCAGCGCCATCTCGTGGTAGCCGTTCTGCTGGTAGAGGTCGCCGAGCAGGACGCGGTAGCGCAGGTCGGTGGGGTATTCGGCGCAGAGGTCCTCTATGGCGGCGTAGGCCTTCTCGTTGTCGTTCATCATCGTGTAGATTTTGAACTTCTCGAGGCTGTAGGCCTCCGTCTTGCCCTCGAGTTGCTCGAGGCGGTCGAGCGTTCGGATGGCGCCCTTGAAGTCGGCCGACTCCTCCTGCAAGCCGACCAGCACGGTGAGGCGCTCGGTTGTCGGCGCCTTGGCGGTCATCTCTTCGTAGAGGGCTATGGCCTCGGCGTAGTTGCCCTCGCGGGCCAGGTGGTTGGCCAGGAGCTCCTTGCACTGCAGGTTTTCCGGGTCGAGCTCCACCGCGCGGCGCAGCAGCGAGTCGCCTTCGGCGCGGGCCAGGGTGTCGGCCGTACCGGCGAACGACAGGCGCAGCAGGCCCATCTCGTAGAGCGCTTCGGGCGCGTCGGGGTGGAGGCGGAGCGCCGCCCGGAGCAGTTCGTACTCCGCGTCGTAGGCGCCCTTCTCCTTCTGCCGGATGGCCTCCAGGAAGTATTCGTTGAAGCGCTGCGAGCGGTCGCCGGGCGCAGCGGCCGCCGCCCTGACGGCAGGGGGCACGCTGTCTGTCGCCGCGGGGAGAGCCGCCGCGGGCGCCGGGAGCAGGACCGCCAGCAGGAGCAATGGCGGCAGCAGGAGGGACTGGCAGAAGTGGTTCGGCATGGTAAGGTCGCGTTTCATAGTCCCGTATGGCCGAAGCCGCCCGCCCCGCGCTCTGTCTCGTCGAGGCGTTCGGCGACTTTCCACGTTACGTGTTCGTGGCGCGCCACGACGAGCTGCGCGATGCGGTCGCCGTCGCGGACAGTGAAGTCCTCTTGCGAGAGGTTCACCAGTATGACGCCAATCTCGCCGCGGTAGTCCGCGTCGATGGTGCCCGGGGCGTTGAGCAGCCCGATGCCGTGCTTCAGCGCCAGGCCGGAGCGCGGGCGCACCTGGGCCTCGTAGCCCGGCGGGAGGGCTATGGAGAGCCCCGTCGGGACCAGGCGGCGCTCCAGCGGGCGAAGCACCACGGGCGCATCGAGACAGGCCCGCAAATCCATTCCCGCACTGAGCGGTGTCGCGTAGCCCGGCAGCGCGTGCCGGGAGCGGTTCACGATTTCTATTTCCATAGGGTTCAGGAGAAATCCAAGCATTGGTTTTGAAAGACAAAAGTACGCAATTCCCCCGAACCCCGGTCTACTTTCTTTGAAAAAAGCGGAAGCCGCCCGTTTTTTTGGCTAATTTTGCACGCAGTGACGCTCCGTCGCAGCGGTGCGGCGGAGCGGCGGCACACCAATTATATATATGATGGACTGGACCAGACTCATTTCCTACAAACGTTTTGGCAAGGAGGACGCCCACCGGCGGCGCTCCGAGCGCCGTACGGAGTATCAGCGCGACTTCGACCGCCTGATTTTCTCCGCCCCCTTCCGCCGCATGCAGAACAAGACGCAGGTGTTCCCCCTCCCGGGCAGCATTTTCGTTCACAACCGCCTGACGCACAGCCTCGAGGTGTCGAGCGTAGGGCGCTCGTTGGGCACCGACGTGTCCCGCGAGCTGCTGGCCCGCCACCCCGAACTCTCGGCGACGGATCTGGGCGCGATGGGCGCCATCGTGTCGGCGGCCTGCCTGGCCCACGACATGGGCAACCCGCCCTTTGGCCACAGCGGCGAGCGGGCCATCCGCAGCTTCTTCAGCGAAGGCCGCGGGGCCCGGCTGCTCGACTACGTGTCGCCGGAGGGTGAGCGCCTGACGCCGGCGCAGTGGGCCGACCTGACGCACTTTGACGGCAATGCCAACACGTTCAGGCTCCTGACCCACCAGTTTGCCGGCCGTCGGCGCGGCGGCTTTGTCATGACCTACTCCGCCCTGGCGGCCATCGTCAAGTACCCCTACTCCGCCACGCTGGCCGGCGACCGTTGCAAGTTCGGCTTTTTCGAGAGCGAGCGCGAGAGTTACCGCCGCATCGCCACCGAGCTGGGCATCCCCCTTTCCGAGGGCCCGGAGGGCGGGCTCAGCGGCCCGCGCCACCCGTTGGTCTATCTCGTCGAAGCGGCCGACGACATCTGCTACCAGATCATGGACATCGAGGACGCCTTCAAGTTGCGCCTGCTCTCGGACGACGAGACGAAGGACCTCTTCCTCGGTTTCTTCGACGCGGAAACGTTGGCGCAGCTCCGCGAATCGTACCCCGACAGCACGGACACGAGCGACCACATCGCCTACTACCGCTCGTGCGCCATCAATGCCCTCGAGCAGGCCTGCGTCCGCACTTTCGTGGAACACGAAGCCGAGATCCTCGCCGGCTGCTTTGCCGGCTCGCTCATCGACCACTTGCCCCAGGCGCTCCTCCAGGCCTACCGCCACTGCGAAAGCGTGGCGCGCAGCCGCATCTACTCCTGCAAGGAAGTGACCGACATCGATCTGGCCGGCTACCATATCATCTACACACTGCTCGACCTCATGACCGACGCGGTCCTGGCCCCCGAGCGCACCTACAGCCGCCTGCTGCTCCGCCAGGTATCGGAGCAGTACGAGCTCCGCGCCCCGCGGCTGGCGGACCGCATCATGGCCGTCCTCGACTACCTTTCGGGCATGACGGACGTATATGCCCTCGACCTCTACCGCAAGATCAACGGCCACTCCCTGCCGAGCGTCTGAGGCGCCGGCGGGTCGTCGCCGCGGGCCCTTGCGGACGGTCCGGCCGCCGCTTTGCAGAAACGCGGCGGCCTTTGTTTTCCGTCGTTGCAACATTTTTGTTACCTTTGCCCCCAAATTGCGGGGACACCACCCGTAGCCGCGGCAGGCCAAGCCGTTGAGGCTCGGGCCCCTCCCCTATTTCCGTCACCTATTCCCATTATTCCGAACGAAACCATGCTTGGTTGGTTGCAAGAAACATTCCTGACTCCGTCTGACGTGCAGGCGGTCATTGTGATTTGTCTGATTTGCGCTGCAGGTCTGGCCTTGGGAAAATTCCGCATCAAGGGGATCAGCTTGGGCGTCACCTATGTCTTTCTCCTCGGCATCCTGGCCGGCGCGCTGGGGCTTAGGGTCGACCCGAAGATGCTGGGCTACGCGGAGAGCTTCGGCCTCATCCTCTTTGTCTATATCCTCGGTCTGCAGGTCGGGCCGGGGTTTTTCAGTACCTTCCGCAAGGGCGGGATGGACCTCAATCTGCTCTCCATCGGCGTGGTCCTTATCGGGACGCTCATGACGCTGGTCATCGTGTGGGCGGGCTGGGCGCCGCTGCCCGACATGATGGGCGTGCTCTGCGGCGCCACTACCAACACGCCTGCACTCGGTGCGGCGCAACAGACGTTCAAGCAGCTGGGCGACGCCGCGGCCAGTTCCACGGCCGCCCTGGGCTGTGCCGTGACCTACCCCATCGGTCTGGTGGGCGTCATCCTGGCGATTGCGCTGATGAAGGGCTGGCTCAGCCGTTCGGAGCACTCCAAGGAGGGCGACGGCACCGAGGACCAGGCCTTCATCGCCTCGTTCGTCATCTGCAACCCCGCCATGTTTCACCAGAAGCTGCGCGACGTGGTCGACCTGGACGGGGGCGGGAGCAAGTTCGTCGTTTCCCGTCTCTGGCGTTCGGGCAAGGTGATGCTCCCCAATGCCGAGACCGTTTTCGAGGAGGGAGACCGCGTGCTGGTCATCACTACGCCGAAATACCTGCGGCAACTCACCGTCTTCTTCGGCCGGCGCGACGAGACCGACTGGAACCGGAAGAACATCGACTGGAACGCGCTCGACTCGCGGCTGGTCTCCGAGCGCATCGTCATCACCCGTTCCGAAATCAACGGCAAGCATCTGGGCGACCTCCATCTGCGCACCCGCTACGGCATCAACGTAAGCCGCGTGCAGCGCTCGGGCATCCAGCTCGTCGCCACGCACGACCTAGTGCTCCGCCTCGGCGACCGCGTCACCGTCATCGGTACGTCGGACAGCGTGAAGCGCGTGGCGCAGGAGCTGGGCAACACGGTGAAGCTCCTCGACGAGCCCAACATGGTCACCATCTTCATCGGCATCGTGCTGGGCCTGTTGCTGGGCTGCCTGCCCCTGAGCGTGGGGCTCAGCACGCCGGTGCGCCTCGGCCTGGCCGGCGGGCCCATCGTCATGGGCATACTCATCGGGGCCTACGGCCCGCGGTTCCACATGGTGGCCTATACCACGACGAGCGCCAACCTGATGCTCCGTTCGCTCGGCCTGTCGATGTACCTGGCCTGCCTGGGTCTCGACGCCGGGCAAGACTTCCTGGCCACCGTCATGCAGCCCGCCGCCCTGGGTTGGATAGGCTTCAGCTTTGCGCTGACCCTGGTGCCCGTCATCATCATGGGCATCGTGGCCGTGCGCTGGGACAACCGCACCTTTGCCACTACGGCCGGCATGCTCTGCGGCGCTATGGCGAACCCCATCGCCTTGAACTACGTGAACGACACGTTGCCGGGCGACAAGGCCTCCGTGGCCTACGCCACCGTCTACCCGCTCGCCATGTTCCTGCGCGTCATCATCGCGCAGGTGTTCGTCATGGTGTGGTGCGGCTGACGGGCCGTCTGTCCGCGCCGCCAGTTGCGGCGACAACGGGCCTTAGCCTCGTTTCGACGGGGCTAAGGCCCGTTTTTTCTGCGCCTATTCCCGTGGGCGGGGCGACAGACGGGCGGCCGCGGGGGCGGCACGGAAACAGTCCGCCCTGCGTCGCGGCGGGTGTGCGGCGCAGGGCGGACAAGGGGGCGCGAGGAGGCGCGGGCGCTCCTCGGCGGGTTATTTGAACACCTGCTTCATGGGTCGGCCCGTCCAGGCTTGCGGCTGCTCCAGACCAAAGATGTAGGCGATGGTGGCCGCGGTGTCGTACTGCATCATTACTTCCCGGAATGCGCCGCCCTGCTTCACGTTCTTGCCGGCTATGATGAAGGGAATCTGCATCTCGAGCAGCGACTTGCCGCCGTGGGTCTTCTCGCGGCCGCCGTGGTCGGCGGTGAGGATGAATATGGTGTTGTCGTACGTGCCGGCGCGGCGCGTGGCCTCAACGATGCGGCCTACGTAGCCGTCCAGGCGTTCCAGCGTCTCGTAGTAGGCCGGCGTGTCGTGCCCCAGGGCGTGGCCCGTGTGGTCCAGCTGGTCGAAGCAGACGGCCAGGAAGGCGGGCTGCTCCTGCACGATGTACTCCTCGGCCATGCGGCAGAGTTCGTCGGGCTGCTCGTCGTAGTGGAACGACTGGGCAACGTAGTCCACGGCGGCCGAGTCGATGAGATACTTGATGCCTTCCCACTCAAAGAGGCAGGCCGTCAGGGCCTCCGGCTCCTGTTCGTGGAGCAGGGAGAAAATGGTGGGAAAGACGCCGCGCCCGTTGACCGCGGCCGAGGGAATCTCCGGCGTGCGCGAGTTCCACTGCGTGTAGCCGTGTACCTCGGTCGCCGCGCCGTTGAACATGGAGGCCCAGTTGATGGCCGAAGAGGAAGGCAGCACGCTGCGCTCTTTCAGCGTGTAGCAGCCCTGTTCCATGAAGGAGCGGATGTTGGGGATTTTTTCGGCTTTGGGCACGGAGTAGGCGCCCCAACCGTCGATGGCGATGAGCACTACGTGCTTCGCTTTCCAGCGCGCGGCCTGCATGCTGGCCGACAGGGTGCCGAAGAACAGGCCGATAAGCATAAGGATACGGATCATAGTAATAATGTGATAGGTGGTTAAAAAAATGGTTCCGGCCACAAAGGTAGGCCTTTTCCCCATAAAGGCCAAGCCGGCGTACCGAAAAGATGGAGCCTCCCCGCCGGGCGGCCTGTTTACGACTTGCCGAGGAGTATTTTCTTGATGTCGTTGAGCTTGTTGAGGGCCTCGAGCGGCGTGAGGCTGTTTACGTCGAGGTGGAGTATCTCGTCGCGGATTTGCGCCAGGACGGGGTCGTCGAGCTGGAAGAAGCTGAGCTGTGCGGCGGGGGCGCTGTCGGCGGTGGGCGCGGCGATGGCGGCGCCGGCACGGGCGTTGTCGCGTTCGAGTTCGGCCAGGATGGTTTCGGCGCGGCGTACGATGGCGGCCGGCATGCCCGCAAGCCGGGCCACGTGGATGCCGAAGCTGTGGGCGCTGCCGCCGCGCTGCAGTTTGCGCAGGAAGACCACGCGGCCGTCCACCTCGCGTACCGACACGTTCCAGTTCTTGATGCGCGGGTAGAGCTTTTCCATTTCGTTCAGTTCGTGGTAGTGCGTGGCGAAGAGCGTGCGGGCGCGCGCCGTGGGGTGTTCGTGGATGTGCTCCACTATGGCCCAGGCTATGGAGATGCCGTCGTAGGTCGACGTGCCGCGGCCCAGCTCGTCGAAGAGTACGAGGCTGCGCGCCGAGAGGTTGTTCATGATGTTGGCGGCCTCGCTCATTTCCACCATGAACGTACTTTCGCCCACCGAGATGTTATCGCTGGCCCCGACGCGGGTAAAGATTTTGTCCACGAGGCCTATGCGGGCGCTGTCGGCGGGTACGAACGAGCCCGTCTGGGCCAGGAGGGCGATGAGCGCCGTCTGGCGCAGCAGGGCGCTCTTGCCCGCCATGTTGGGGCCGGTGATAATGATGATTTGCTGCCCCTCGGGGTCCAGCTCCACGTCGTTAGGGACGTAGGCCTCTCCGGGCGGCATGAGCGTCTCGATGACCGGGTGGCGGCCCTGTCGGATGTCGATGGTGTAGCCTTCGTCTACGACGGGGCGCACGTAGCGGCGCTCGCGGGCCACCGTGGCCAGGGAGTGGAGACAGTCGAGTGTGGCGAGGGCGGCGGCGTCGCGTTGCAGGGGGGCGATGCTCTCGCCCGCGGCCTGCACCAGTTCGCCGTAGAGGCGCGCCTCGAGGGCCAGAATCTTGTCCTCCGCCCCGAGGATTTTCTCCTCGTATTCCTTCAGCTCCTGCGTGATGTAGCGTTCGACCTGGGCCAGGGTCTGCTTGCGCACCCACTCGGCGGGCACGCGGTCCTTGTACGTGTTGCGCACCTCGATGTAGTAGCCGAAGACGTTGTTGAAGCCGATTTTCAGGCTGGGAATACCCGTGGCCTCGCTCTCCCGCTGCTGGATGCGCAGCAGGTAGTCCTTGCTCGACGAGGAAAGGGCGCGCAGGTCGTCGAGCTCGGGGCTGACGCCTGCGGCAATGACGCCGCCCTTGTTGAGGAGTACGGGCGGGTCGGGGCGGAGTTCGCGGGCAATGCGCTCGCGCAGGGCGGCGCAGGGGTCCATCTGTTCGCCGAGCCGGCAGATGCTGGCCTGGCTGGCGTGTTCGGCGGCCGTCTTGAGCGTGGCGACGGCCTCGAGGGCGAAGCGCAGTTGCTGCATGTCGCGCGGCGTGGCGCGGCCGACGGCCACCTTCGACACGATGCGCTCCACGTCGCCCGCCTTGGCGAGCTGCTCTTCGCAGAGTTCGCGGAACTCCGGTTCGCGGAAGAAGTACTCCACCCCGTCCTGCCGCCGCTCGATGTCGGCGACCGAGCGCAGGGGGAAGAGCAGCCAGCGGCGCAGGGCGCGAGCGCCCATCGGGGTGAGGGTGCGGTCCACCACGGCGAGGAGCGACGTGCCGTCCTCGCTCATCGGCTGGACCAGTTCCAGGTTGCGCACGGTGAAGCGGTCCAGGCGCACGTAGCGGTCCTCTTCGATGCGACGCAGGGCCGTGATGTGGCTGGTGTGCGTGTGTTGCGTCTGTTCCAGGTAGCAGAGGATGGCGCCGGCGGCCACGTTGCCGTCCGTGAGGTGCTCCACGCCGAATCCCTTGAGGTTCTTCACCTGGAAGTGCTTGAGGAGCTTCTCACGCGCCGTCTCGGCGGCGAAGGCCCAGTCGTCGAGCTCGAAGGTGAAGTACTTGCTGCCGAAGAGGCTTTCCAGTCGCGGCTTCGTGCCGCGCATGACGAGCACCTCCTTGGGCGCGAAGTTGGAGAGCAGTTTGTCGGCATACTCGGGCGTGCCCTCGGCCACGAGAAACTCGCCCGTGGAGATGTCGAGGAAGGAGAGGCCCACGGCGCGCTTTCCGAAGTGGACGGCGGCCAGGAAGTTGTTCTCGCGCGAGTTGAGCACGCTGTCGCCCATGGCGACTCCGGGCGTCACGAGCTCGGTGATGCCGCGCTTCACCAGTTTCTTGGCGAGCTTCGGGTCTTCCAGCTGGTCGCAGATGGCCACGCGGTAGCCCGCGCGAATCAGGCGCGGCAGATAGGTGTCGAGCGCGTGGTGCGGGAAACCGGCCATCTCCGTAGACGACTGCCCCTTGTTGTTGCGGCGCGTCAGGGTGATGCCCAGCACCTGAGACGCCGTCACGGCGTCGGCACAGTAAGTTTCGTAGAAGTCACCGCAGCGGAAGAGCAGAATCGCGTCAGGATGTTGGGCCTTTAGGTCGTGAAACTGCTTCATCATGGGCGTAAGTTCTTCCTTTGCCATAGTTGCTGGTGGGATAGTGTGAGGTTCTGGGATGACGGACGGCCGGGCCCGGGCCCGGCTGCCAGTAAGGTCTGCCCCGCAGTTTCGCGGACGAAACGTGCGGGGCAGACCCGGCATTCCCGCACCGTGGCGGCGCGGAAACAGGGCATCGCCGCAGGGGGTGCGGCTTTATTTCTTGTCGGCCTTGACCTTGATTTTGTCGAAGCCGGCACCGAAGACGCCGATTACTTTCGACTGCGAGACGAAGGCGTTCGGGTCGATGTTCTGTATGATGCGGAAAATGATGGTGCTTTCCCGCTTCTTGGCCAATACGACCAGCACCTTGCGTTCGTGCTTCGTGTACCAGCCCTGACCGTTGAGGACGGTCACGCCCCTATGTATCTCGTTAATGGCCGCGGCAATCTCGTCATAGTGCTGGGAGAAGATGAGAAACTGTACGGACTGGCGGCCACGGTCTACGACGTAGTCGAGCAGCAGATTGGTGATAATCAGCGTGCAATAGCCGTAGAGCAGGCGGTTGATATCGCCCGACGGCGTGAGCAAGCTCGACGTGATGATAATCAAGTCGCAGAGCATCATCATCTGGCCCAGCGTGACGTCCTTATACTTGTTGATGATCGAGGCGATAATGTCCGTGCCGCCGGTCGAACCGTTGCTGAGAAAGACCAGTCCGATGCCGATTCCTTCGACTGCCGCACCGAGTATGCACGACATGAACATGTTGTCGCGGACTATCTGCGGCAGCCCGCTGTTGGGGTTGACGAAGAACATGTCCGGGTTTGTCACGGCGAAGTTTTTCAGAATTTCCTGACACAGTCCGAGGAGGAACGTCAGCATAAAGACGGCGTAGACGGTCTTTACGCAAAACTTCCAGCCCAGTACCTTGATGGCGATGGAGAGCAGGATGATGTTGACCAGGAAGAACGTGTACTGCACGGGGAATCCCGTCGCGTAGAAGATCACGGCGCCGGCACCTGCGAGGCCGCCCGTCGTGATTTCGTAGGGTAGCTGGAAACAGGTGAAGCCTATGGCGTAGCACACCAGGCCAAACGTGATGACCAGATAGTCCCGGAAATCCTGGAAGAAGGTAAACTTGATTTTTGGCGTCATAGTCCGAGTTTTATTTTTTCAAGACAATGTTGACAATTTTCCCAGGCACGACGATGACTTTCACTACCTGGAAGCCGTCGAGGTACTTCTGCGCCTGTTCGGCGCTAAGGGCGGCGCGCTCTATCTCTTCGCGCGAGGCGTCGGCGGGCAGGTCGAGCGTGAAGCGCGTCTTGCCGTTGAAGGAGACGGAGAGGGTCGCCGTGTCCTCCTTGAGGTACTGTTCGTCCCAGGCCGGCCAGGCGGCGTCGCAGACCGTAGTGGTGTGGCCCATCAGGTGCCAGAGCTCTTCGGCGATGTGCGGGGTGAAGGGGGCGAGCAGTATGGTGAGCGGTTCGAGGACGGCGCGGCTCGCACACTTCTGCTGGGCCAGTTCGCCGACGGCTATCATGAAGGCGGCTACGCTGGTGTTGTACGAGAAGGTCTCTATGTCCTCTGTCACTTTCTTAATGAGTTTGTGGAGCGACTTCAGGCTTTCGCGCGAGGGCGCCTCGTCCGTCACGGCCAGGGTGCCGTCCTTGCGGAAGAACAAGTTCCACGCGCGGCGCAGGAAGCGGAAGCAGCCGTCGATGCCGTTCGAGTCCCAGGGCTTGCTCTGGTTAATGGGGCCGAGGAACATTTCGTAGAGGCGCAGCGTGTCGGCGCCGTATTTCTCGACTATCGTGTCGGGGTTCACCACGTTGTACATGGATTTCGACATCTTTTCCACGGCCCAGCCACATACGTACTTTCCGTCCTCGAGGACGAACTCGGCGTCGTGGTACTCCGGGCGCCAGGCCTTGAAGGCTTCCACGTCGAGCACGTCGTTCTGCACGAGGTTCACGTCCACGTGGAGCGGCGTCACGTCGTACCGGTCTTTCAGCCCGGCCGAGACGAAGGTGTTCGTGTCCTTGATGCGGTAGACGAAGTTCGAGCGGCCTTGTATCATGCCCTGGTTGATGAGCTTCAGGAACGGTTCGTCCGCGCACGACACGCCGAGGTCGAAGAGGAACTTGTCCCAGAAGCGGCTGTAGATGAGGTGGCCCGTGGCGTGTTCCGAGCCGCCGATGTAGAGGTCTACGGCCTGCCAGTAGCGGTCCGCTTCGGGGCCCACGAGGGCCTGGTCGTTGTGCGGGTCCATGTAGCGCAGGTAGTAGGCCGACGAGCCCGCGAAGCCCGGCATCGTGTTCAGTTCGAGCGGGAATACGGTGACGTTGTCAATGCGTGCCTTGTCCGTGACGCAGCGTGCCTCCGTGTCCCAGGCCCAGCACTGCGCGTTGCCCAAGGGCGGTTCGCCGCTTTCCGTGGGGAGAAACTTCGTCACCTCGGGCAGTTCGAGCGGGAGACATTCCTCAGGAATCACCTGCGGCATGCCTTCTTTATAATAGACGGGGAACGGTTCGCCCCAGTAGCGCTGGCGGCTGAAGATGGCGTCGCGCAGGCGGTAGTTCACCTTCACGCGGCCCAGTCCGTGGGCCGTGACGAAGCGTTTCGTGGCGGCTATGGCCTCTTTCACCTCGAGCCCGTTGAGCGAGAAGCCGTCGAGGGCCTCGACGCCCGGGCGCGGGCTGTTCATCACGGTGCCCTCCTTCGCGTCGAAGCTCTCCTGCGACACGTCGGCGCCCTCGATAAGCGGCACGACGGGCAGCCCGAAGTGGCGGGCAAAGGCGTAGTCGCGCGAGTCGTGGGCCGGGACGGCCATGATGGCCCCCGTACCGTAGCCGGCCAGGACGTAGTCGCTCACCCAGATGGGGATAGCCTCGCCCGTGAATGGATTAAGGGCATACGAGCCGGTGAATACGCCCGTCACGCGGCGGTCGGCAATGCGTTCGCGCTCCGTGCGCTTCTTGGTCGACTCGACGTAGGCCTCCACCTCGGCGCGCTGTTCCGGCCGCGTCAGGGCCTCTACGAGTTCGCTCTCGGGAGCTAGCACCATGAACGTGACGCCGAAGATGGTGTCGGCGCGCGTAGTGAAGATGGTGAAGTGACGGTCGCTGTCCTTCACGCGAAACTCCATCTCCGTGCCTTCCGAGCGGCCAATCCAGTTGCGCTGCGTCTCCTTGATGGAGTCCGTCCAGTCGATGCGCTCCAGCCCGTCGAGCAGGCGCTGGGCATAGGCCGAGACGCGCAGGCACCACTGGCGCATCTTCTTCTGCACTACGGGATAGCCGCCGCGCTCAGAGACGCCGTCGACCACCTCGTCGTTCGCCAGCACGGTGCCCAGCTTCGGGCACCAGTTCACCATCGTTTCGCCCAGGTAGGCTATGCGGTAGTTCATCAGCACCTCCTGCCGGCGCTTCCAGTCCATGGCGCGCCACTCATCGGCCGTGAAGTGCAGCTCCTCGGAGCAGGCCGCGTCGACGCCCTCCGTGCCGTGGGCCTCGAAGGCCTCCACCAGCTGGCTGACGGGCTGGGCCTTGCCGCAACGGTTGCAGTAGTACGAGTCGAACATCCGCTCGAAGGCCCACTGCGTCCAGTGGTAGTAGCCCGGGTCGCAGGTGCGCACCTCGCGGTCCCAGTCGAACGAGAAGCCTATCTTGTCCAGCTGTTCGCGGTAGCGGTCTATGTTGCGCGCCGTCGTAATGGCGGGGTGCTGTCCCGTCTGGATGGCATACTGCTCGGCTGGCAGGCCGTAAGCGTCATAACCCATCGGGTTGAGCACGTTGAAGCCGCGCAGACGCTTGTAGCGCGCGTAGATGTCGGAAGCGATGTAGCCGAGCGGGTGCCCCACGTGGAGGCCCGCTCCAGAGGGATAGGGAAACATGTTGAGCACGTAGAACTTGGGCCGCGAGGCGTCCTCCGTCACGTGGTACGTCTTCTCCGCCGCCCAGGTCTGCTGCCATTTCTTTTCTATCTCTTTGAAATTATAGTCCATAGTCTGTTGGTGTGTAGGTGTTTCTGCGTGAGATTCCGGCCGCAAAGATACTAACTTTTTCGTGACATTTGATTTCTTTTCACACTAACTTCATCACTTGGGCCGCGCCCCCGGCCGTCGCCGTCGGTCCGCCGGGCGTGTGTGTCGCAGCCGGCGCCCGCGGCCCCCTGCCCCGTCCGGTCGCGGCCGGTCCGCGCCGCCACGGGGCTAAGGCCCGTAAAAACTGGAATAGGCCCCGTAAAAACTGGGCTAAGGCCCGTGTCGGCGCAAAGTGTCCGCGTGGCGGGCGGCCCGGGGCGGCGGGCGTTGGCCATGTGGCGCGGATTTCCTACCTTTGCCCTCTGAGACGCAACCCTTAGACTTGACCCGAAATGAAGTATTTGATTCTTTCCGACATCCACGGTTCGCTGCCCGTCCTCGAGCGGGTGCTCCGCTTTTACGACGCCGGGGGCTACGACCAACTCTTGCTCCTGGGCGACCTCCTGAACTACGGCCCGCGCAACGGCTTGCCCGAGGGGCTCGACGCCATGGGCGTGGCCGAACGCCTGAACGAACGGGCGGCCAGGATAGTGGCCGTGCGCGGCAACTGCGACTCCGAAGTGGACCAGATGCTCCTCCGCTTCCCGACAATGGGGGACTACGCGCTGGTGTGCGACGGCGGGCGCCGGCTGCTACTGACGCACGGCCATGTCTATAACGAAGAGCGCCTGCCCGCCCTGGGCTGCGACGTCCTTCTTTATGGCCACACGCACCTCTGGAAGCTCGAGCCGGCCGCGGCGGGGCGGCCCGTCGTCTGCAATACCGGTTCGCCCACGTTCCCCAAGGGCGGCAACCCGCCCACCTTTGCCACGCTCGACGACGGCTGTCTGCGTATGCGGCTGCTCGACGGGACGCCGCTCGCGGAACTGGCCTTATAGGAAGTGCCAGAAAGCGACAAAAAGGCAGAGCGCAGCGTGTTTCGGTGGAAATACGCTGCGCTTTTCTGTCAAAATGTCTGAATCCGCGCGGCCGTGGCCCCGTAGCTCCGGTTGGCAAAGTTTTCGCTGTTTCAAAGGGTGGAAGCGCGGACGCCCCGGCGCCCGATGGCTTCCGGAACTAATCCGTTGAACAGAAAAAAGGAAGGAGAAAAGATATGAACTTTGAAAACTTTACCATCAAGGCACAGGAGGCCGTCCAGAAGGCAGTGGACCGCGCCACGGGTAGCGGTCAGCAGGCCGTGACGGCGCTCCATTTGCTCTACGGCATCATGGCCGTGGGCGAGAACGTAACGAAGTTTCTCTTCGGCAAGACGGGCGTGAGCGACACGCAGGTGCAGTCGGCCGTGGAGAGCGAGTTGCAGCACCTGCCCCGCGTGCAGGGGGGCGAACCCTACCTGGACCGCGACGCCAACGAGGCCCTGCTCAAAGCGCAGGAAATCGCGCGCAAGGACGGCGACACCTACGTGGGCCTGGAACCCATGCTGCTGGCCCTGCTCGAGGGGAAGGGACAGGCGGCTCAGATTCTGAAGGACGCGGGCATGACGGCCGACGCCCTGCGCGGCGCCATCAAGGAGCTGCGCGGCGGGCAGAAGGCCACCTCGCAGTCGAGCGAGGACACGTATCAGGCCCTCGCAAAATATGCCCGCAACCTGGTGGAAGAGGCCCGCGAAGGGAAGCTCGACCCCGTCATCGGCCGCGACGAGGAAATACGCCGCGTGCTGCAAATCCTGTCCCGCCGTACCAAGAATAACCCGATACTGATAGGCGAACCGGGTACGGGCAAGACGGCGATAGTCGAAGGGCTGGCCGAGCGTATCGTGCGCGGCGACGTGCCTGAGAACCTGAAAAACAAGCAACTCTATTCGCTCGACATGGGTGCGCTCGTTGCCGGTGCGAAGTATAAGGGTGAGTTCGAGGAAAGGCTGAAGAGCGTCATCAACGAGGTGACGCGCTCCGAGGGTAACATCATCCTCTTCATCGACGAGATTCATACCCTCGTCGGTGCGGGAAAGGGCGAGGGCGCTATGGATGCCGCCAACATCCTGAAGCCGGCTCTGGCGCGCGGCGAGCTGCGGAGCATCGGCGCTACGACACTGGAAGAGTATCAGAAGTATTTTGAAAAGGACAAGGCACTGGAGCGCCGCTTCCAGATGGTCCGTGTCGACGAGCCGTCGCCCGAGGACGCCATCTCCATTCTCCGTGGCCTGAAGGAGCGTTACGAGAACCACCACAAGGTGCGGATTCAGGACGATGCCCTGATTGCGGCCGTGCAGCTCTCTCACCGTTACATCACGGACCGTTTCCTGCCCGACAAGGCCATTGACCTGATGGACGAGGCCGCCGCCAAGCTCCGCATGGAACGCGACTCGCAGCCGGAGGAACTGGACGAAATCACGCGCCGACTGCGTCAGCTCGAGATAGAACGCGAGGCCATCAAGCGCGAACACGACGAGCAGAAACTCTCCCAGCTCAACGCCGAGATTGCCAAGCTGGAGGAGGAAGAGAAGGACTTGCGCGCCAAGTGGGAAGGCGAGCGCGAAATCCTGGGCCAGATTCAGCAGAAGCGCCAGGAAATGGAGACGCTGCGCTTTGAGGCCGAGCGTGCCGAGCGTGAGGGCGACTACGGAAAGGTTGCCGAGATACGTTACGGCAAACTGAAGGCGTTGCAGGACGGCGTAGCCGCCTTGCAGGAGGAACTGAAGCACCGTCAGGGCGGCGAGGCCATGATCAAGGAGGAAGTAACCCCCGACGACATCGCGGACATCGTCTCCCGTTGGACCGGCATCCCCGTGAGCCGGATGCTGCAGAGCGAGCGAGAGAAACTGCTCCACCTCGAAGAGGAACTCCACAAGCGCGTCATCGGACAGGACGAGGCCATACACGCCGTGGCCGACGCCGTGCGCCGCAGCCGCGCCGGGCTGCAGGACCCTAAGCGCCCCATCGGCTCCTTTATCTTCCTGGGTACGACCGGTGTAGGTAAGACGGAGCTGGCCAAGGCCCTGGCCGAGTACCTCTTTAATGATGAAAACATGATGACGCGTATCGACATGAGCGAGTATCAGGAGAAATTCAGCGTCTCGCGGCTGGTCGGCGCGCCTCCCGGATACGTCGGCTACGACGAGGGCGGGCAGCTCACAGAAGCGGTGCGCCGCAAGCCGTACAGCGTCGTGCTCTTCGACGAAATAGAGAAGGCCCATCCGGACGTGTTCAACATCCTGCTGCAAGTACTCGACGACGGCCGGCTCACGGACAACAAGGGACGGGTCGTAAACTTCAAGAACACGATCATCATCATGACGTCCAACCTCGGCAGCCAGTACATCCAGAGCAAGTTCGACGAGATGAAGCGCAAGGCCGAGAGCGAACGTCCGGCTATCCTGGAAGAGACGAAGAACGGCGTCCTCGAAATGCTGAAGAAGACCATCCGTCCGGAGTTTCTGAACCGAATCGACGACATTATCATGTTCGAGCCGCTGACGAAGGAACAGATTGGCCAGATAGTCCGGCTGCAAATCGGCACTATCGAACGCCGTCTGGCCGAACAGGACGTGAAACTGGAGGTAGGCGACGATGCCGTCGAGCTGGTAGCCCGTGCAGGCTTCGACCCTGAGTTTGGCGCCCGTCCCGTGAAGCGTGCCTTGCAGCGGTTGCTGCTGAACGACTTGAGTAAGGCCCTGCTGGCCGGAACCGTGGACCGCACGCGACCCATCCTGGTCCACGCCGCAGGCGATGCCCTCACGTTCCGAAACGAATAATTTCCGTTTTTACGGGGCCTAGCCCAGGATTTACGGGCCTTAGCCCAGAAATTACGGGTCCTAGCCCCGTAGGAACTCCCCTTAGCCGCGTCGCGCGGCGCCCTGGTCCGCTATGGACGGGGCGTCGCGCGACGCTTTTTTTGTCTGCCTCCAGCGGCCGGGGGCTGCGGCTCCGTGCCGGCCGGCTACGGGCGGCGCTGCTCGTGCAGGGCCGAGAGGATGTAGAGCTGCATCATGGTGACGGCGCGGCCGTTCTCCCCGCCGTTGGGGATAATGATGTCGGCGTATTGCTTAGTCGGCTCGATGAATTCGTCGTGCATCGGCTTCAGGATGTTACGGTACTTCGTTATGAGCATTTCGAGCGGATGGCCGCGCTCTGCGATGTCGCGCTCGATGACCCGGAGCAGTCGCTCGTCCGCCCCGGCGTCTACGAAGATCTTCAGGTCCATGAGGTCGCGCAAGCCTTTGTCGTAAAGCGCCATGATTCCCTCGATGATGATGACGTCTTTCGGTTCCACGTGGACCGTTTCGGGCAGGCGCGTGCAAGTAATGTAGGAGTACGTGGGCTGCTCGATGGCGTGCCCCTGCCTCAGCTCGCTGATCTGATGCACCAAGAGCGGCCACTCGAAAGCGTCGGGGTGGTCGAAGTTCGTACGCTTGCGCACCTCGAGCGGCAGGTCGGACTGCGAGTTATAGTAAGAGTCCTGCGGGATAATGGCCACGGAGTTCTCCGGCAGGCTTTCCACGATTTTGCGGACTACGGTCGTCTTTCCGGACCCCGTTCCGCCGGCTATTCCAATGATGAGCATGATGTCGGGATAAAGGGAAATTTGGAGAAGAAGAAATGTGAATGTTGGCAAATTTAAGAAAAACGGCAGACAAACAGAAGGCCGCCCGCTTTTTCTTATTAAATTTGTGCGTCCGGCACGGTCCGGCGCTGCCCGCCGGGGCGCCGCCGTGGCGGGCAGCGCGACGGCCGTCGCCGCGATGGTGTTCACATTGACTTTATCCTTGAATCTGTCTTCCCTATGTACGTCTCTTTCCGTTCCCTCCGTCTTCTGGTCCCCGTCCTCTTTTCCCTGCTGGGCGCTTCCCTTTCGGCTGCCGTTCGCGATACGGCCCGGCTCACCGACTGGGTGGACCCTTTCATCGGCACTACGAACTACGGCGCCACGCACCCTGGCGCGCTGTGCCCGAACGGGCTGATGGCCGTCATTCCCTTTAACGTGACGGGCGCCGATGGGAACCGTTACGACAAGGACGCCCGCTGGTGGTCGGCCCCCTACGAGAAGAGTAACCGCGTCTTTGTGGGGTACGCCCACGTCGGGCTCAGCGGCGTCGGGTGCCCGGACATGAGCGCCTTGCTGCTGATGCCTACCTCCGGGGCCCTCGACGTGGACCAGGCCACCTATGGGAGCACCTACACGGACGAGGTGGCGCGCCCCGGCTATTACAGCAACCGCCTGACGAAGTACGGCATCCGGACGGAGGTGACGGCTACGGCCCGCGTCGGTGCGGCCCGTTTCACCTTCCCCAAGGGCCGGGGACACATCCTGCTGAACCTGGGCGACGGGCTTACGAACGAGTCGGGCGCCGTGGTGCGCCGTGTGAGCGACACCGAGGTCGAGGGCATGAAGCTCCTGGGCGGTTTCTGCTATCTGAATCCCGACGCCGTCTATCCCCTTTACTTCGCGCTCCGCGTCAGTCGGAAGCCTGTCGAGGCCGGGGCCTGGAAGCGTCAGCGCCCCATGACCGTGGAGGCGCAATGGGACTCGACGGCCGGGCGCCTCAAGCTCTATCGCGGCTACCGCAGCCCCCTGGCCGGCGACGACATCGGCTACTTCTTCTCCTTCGACACGGCGGAGGGCGAAGTGGTGGAGGTGCGCCTGGGCGTGTCGTTCGTGGACCAGGCTGGCGCCTGGCGCAACCTGGAAGCCGAGGCCGGCGCGACGGGCTTTGACGCCCTGCGCACGGCGGCCGACCGCGAGTGGGAGACGGCCTTGTCGCGCATCCGCATCAGCGGCGGGACGGCCGACCAGCGTACGGTCTTTTACACGGCGCTTTATCACGCGCTGATTCACCCCAGTGTGCTGAACGACGCGGACGGCCGCTATCCCCTGATGAACGGGGCCGGAACGGGCCGGACCTCGGGCACGCGCTACACCGTCTTTTCCCTGTGGGACACGTACCGCAACCTGCATCCCCTTCTCACGTTGGCCTATCCCGAGCGCCAGGTCGCGATGGTCCGCTCCATGCTCGACATTTACCGCGAAAGCGGCTGGTTGCCCCGGTGGGAACTCTACGGCCGCGAGGCCTACGTGATGGAGGGCGACCCCGCCGTGCCCGTCATCGTGGACACCTGGATGAAGGGGCTGCGCGACTTCGACGTCCGTCTGGCCTACGAGGCCATGCGCAAGGGTGCCTTCACGCCCGGCCCCGACAACCCCCTGCGGCCCGACAATGACTGGTACATGGAACGGGGCTACGTCCCGCTGCTCCATGATACAGACAACAGTGTGTCGCACGCCTTGGAGTACAGCGTGGCGGACCATGCCCTTGCGCTCCTGGCCGATTCGCTGGGCCACGCGGCCGATGCCCGCACCTTGCGCAAGCGTTCGCAGGGCTATCGCCAGTATTACTGTCCCGAGTACGGCTTGCTCCGTCCGCTGCGGGCCGACGGCACGTTCTACTCGCCGTTCGACCCGAAACTCGGGGCCGACTTCGCGCCCAACCCGGGCTTTCACGAGGGCAACTCGTACAGTTACACCTTCTCCGTCCCCTTTGACGCGGCCGCCCTGGCCCGGCTCATGGGCGGCGAGGCGGCTTATGTGGAAAAATTGTGGAGCATCTTCGAGCACGACAATTACGACCCGACCAACGAGCCCGACATGGTTTACCCCTACCTCTTCTCGCGTTTCGAGGGCGAGGCGTGGCGCACGCAGGAGCTGACGCAGCGCCTCCTGGAGCGCTATTTCACGACGGGGCCGGCCGGACTGCCGGGCAACGACGATACGGGCACCATGTCCGCCTGGGCGGTCTTCTCGATGATGGGCTTCTATCCCGACACGCCGGGCGAGCCGGCCTACACGCTGACCACGCCCGTGTTCGACCGCATCGAGATTCAGCTCGACCGCCGCTGGTACGACCGCGACCGCCTCGTCATCGAGGTGGACCGCCGCCCGGGCGGCCGCTATCTGCGCCGCGTGGAGCTGGACGGGAAGCCGTTGAAGGGATTCCGCGTGAGCCACGCCGCATGGACGGGTGCGGGCCACGTGGTCCTCACCGTAGACCGCTGAGCGCCGGCGCCGGGTCCGGGACGCCGGGAGTGTGCTTTTTGGAGCGGCGGCGTTCGTCGTCTCGGCCTTTTTTCCTAAGTTTGTACGGCGAAAGCGACAAGCCGCTTCGACCCCCACAGATGGATCCGATAAAAATCATAGAAAAGTATTACCCGGAGGACAACGAATTGCGCCGCCTCCTCTTGCACCACAGCCGCCAGGTGGCCCGCCGCGCCCTGGACATAGCGGAGCGCCACCCCGAACTCCACCTCGACACCGACTTCCTGTATGCCGGCGCCATGGTCCACGACATCGGCATTTTTGAGACAGACGCCCCGGCCATACACTGTAACGGCACGGCGCCCTACCTGCTTCACGGTTACCTGGGCGGCCAGCTGATGCGCCGCGAGGGCTATCCCCGCCTGGCCCGCGTCTGTGAGCGCCACACGGGGACCGGGCTCACGGCCGAGAACATCGCCGAGCGCGGCCTGCCCCTGCCGCCCGGCGACTACTGCCCCGAGACGCTGGAGGAGCAGGTGATTTGCTATGCTGACAAGTTTTACTCCAAAAGCCACCCCAAGCGGGAGCGCACCGTGGAGCAGGCAGCCGAGAGCCTCCGCAAGTACGGCGAGGCCGGCGTGAAGAAGTTCCTGGGCTGGGCCGCCCGTTTCGAGTAGTCCGCCGCCTTTCCGCCTTGTGCCGGCCACAATGCCGGCAGAAACTGGCCTTAGCCCCGTCGCGACGGGGCTAAGGCCAG
>USPK01000032.1 GCA_900556465.1 uncultured Prevotella sp.
CGCGCACCGGACCGGTCGGCGGCGAACACGCCGTCGCCCCCCAGGGAGATGAACACCCGGTGGAGGCCCGTGGCCAGCAGGGCGTCGGCGCGCAGTCCGTCCAGGTCGTAGTTGCCCACGAGCCAGCAGCCGGCCGCGGCCGCCCGTCCGTCGGCCCGCAAGCCGGCGGCTAGTCGCGCAAAGGCCGCGGCGGCATCGCGGTGCTCGAATCTACCGATAATTTCTGTCTGCATCTTTTTCTTTTTACCTCGGCCCCGCCGCACGGCGGACCGCAACTTGCCCACCGTCGCGTCCGGCCGTTGCCGGAGGGCGCCGCCCTCAGTCCCTGAATTCTTTCTCAAACATCACTTCGCCGGCCTCATTCACCGTGCGCACGGCCACACCCTGCGGCCCGACGCGCACCAGCGTGGCGCAGGCGTTGTCGTTGAGCAGAATGGGGAAGCTATTCTCCCCGGCCCGGGGCGCACGGTAAGCGAACTCGTGCAGGTGGCCCGCAATCATCAGGTCTATGCGTTCGCGGTTCAGGACAGGCATGTAGAGGCTGTCCACCATGGCCGGGCCGTGGGCCGAAGCGCGCCGGTTCGCGCCGCGCTTGGCGGGCGGGATGTGGAGCAGGACAATGCGGTGGCGCGCCTGGCGGAAGGCCTCGCTGGCCACGACCTGCCGCAACCAGGCCGCCTGCTCGCGGCGGTAGGCGTCGAATGCCGTGATGCGGGAGTAGTCGAAGTGGCTGTCGGGCTTGTCCTCGCCCGTGTCGAGTACGATGATGAACGTGTCGCCCAGGGAGTACGTGGCGTAGAACCTGCCCTGCGGCCGGTAGACGTACTGCCCGTAAAGGCGGGCATACGGGCCGCGCGTCTCGTGGTTGCCCCGCACGGCCACAAACGGAATGTGGCGGGCGAAGCGGACTACCGACGTGTCGATGAAGCTGGGGTAGGGCTGGTCGGGCTTACTGAAATGGCTCAACATGTCGCCGAGCAGGAACACGGCGCTCACTTCCCGCAGCGGCTGGAAGGAGAGCAGCTTCGCGTACTTCGCCGCGTCGTCGTGCATGTCACTGAGCGTGACGAAGGCGCACGACGTGGCGGAGGGGTCGGGCGTACGGAAAGTGTACCAGGGCGTAACAATCGTGTCGCCGTAAACGTTGTCCGACAGACGGAACCTGCGGATGGGGACCGACAAAAGGCGATACTCGTAAGTCGTATTGGGCGCGAGGCTGTCGAGCCGGATGGCGTTGCGCGTGTTGTTGGCCTGGACCAGCCCGTCCACGTAGTCGAACACGCGGCGCGTACGGGCGTCGCCCTGCCGCCTCACCTCGACGGC
Organism: uncultured Prevotella sp.; assembly: GCA_900556465.1. Lineage (GTDB taxonomy): Bacteria > Bacteroidota > Bacteroidia > Bacteroidales > Bacteroidaceae > Alloprevotella. The sequence continues at coordinate 1,324 of USPK01000032.1, forward strand.
CGAGACGCCGCGACCCGAGGTCGTGAAGTAGACGCGCACGTCGTTCGGCGTCAGGCCCTGCAGGTAGGGCCCGTGCGTGAAGCGGTAGACCGTGTCGGACGGTTGCCGGGCAAAGGCCGGCGCCAGGCTGCCCCAGGCGGCCAGGAGCCAGGAAAGGAGTTTGCGTTTCACATCATAGGGGGATGGGGGATCTTGCCATGGCCCCGCGGCAGGGCGATTACGTAGGCAAATTTACGAAAAGCGCCCCGCCGCGCCAAGCCGCACGGACGGAAAACGGGAAGGCCGCTCCGGCCGCCGCTCTTCGTGGGTAACCGGGCGGCCGCTACGCCCCGCGCCCGGGCGCCTGTTCCGGTCCGGTGGGGCAAAGGAAAAGCGGGGTTCTCCCTTTGCCCGCCGCACACCTTTAATATACTAGGTGCGCTGCGCAAGACAGGAAGCGGCCCGGGTGACAAAGAAAAACCAGTTTTTCTTTGTCCACCTCTCGCCTTTCACTATCTCTGTTGCACGTAGACAGGAGGCGGCTCGGACAAGTCATGGAAAAGCGAGGCTTTTCCTTGCCTTGCCTCTCGCCTTTCACTATCTTTGTCCCCGTTATGAAAACGCCCGCTATTCTCCTCCTTACGGCCCTGGGCTGCCTGGCGGCACCCGGGGCGGCCCTGGCGCAGCGCGCTACGCTCGCGGTCTCGAACCCGAGCGACGCCCAGCGGCAGGAAATCGTCGAAATCCCGGCCCGCGACGTCTACACCCGCCTCGGCCTTCGCCCGGGTCAGTCCTTCACCGTCCGCAACGCCTCGGGCCAGGAAGTGGACTACCAGCTGACGCACGACAGCCTGCTGCTGCTCGACGTCAGCGTACGCCCGGGCGGCACGGCCATTTTCCGCCTGCAACCGGGGACACCCCGCGCCGCCACGCCCGCCGTGCATGGGCGCCGCTACCCCGAACGCCTGGACGACGTGGCCTGGGAAAACGACCGCACGGCCTATCGCGTCTACGGCCCGGCCCTGCAACGCACCGGCGAGCGCTCGTTCGGCATCGACGTCTGGGTGAAGAACACGCCCGACCTCGTCGTGGCGGACCGCTACGCCCTGGAACTCGGCCACCAGGCCCGCATCCGCCAGCTGCAGGCCGAGGGAAAGCGGGCCGAAGCCACCGAGCTGCAACGCCAGACCAGCTACCACTACGACCACGGCAACGGCCTGGACTGCTACCAGGTGGGGCCCACCCTGGGCTGCGGCGCCCCGGCGCTGCTCGAAGGCGACAGCCTGCTGCTGCCCTACTGCTACCGGACGTGCGAAATCCTGGACAACGGGCCGCTTCGCTTCGCCGTGCGCCTGGACTACGGCCCCTTCGACGCGGGCACGGACCGCGGCGTCACGGAGCACCGCATCATCCGTTGCGACAAGGGGAGCAACTTCTGCCGCCTTACCGTCTGGTACGACGGGCTGACGGCGCCGCGCACGTTGGCCGCGGGTGTCGTGGTCCACACGGCGGACACGACGAGCCTAGCCTGCGGCGAGGGCTACGTGGCCTATGCCGACCCGACGGACAACCCGACGCGCCACAATTTCCAGATTTACACGGGCCTCCTCTTCCCGGACGCCGGCGTGCGCACCTGTCCCCTGCTCTACGCCAAGCCGGCGGGCAGCGTGGCCGGCCATGCCGTGGGCCTCGCCACCTATCGCCCCGGCCAGCGCTTCACCTACTACTTCGGCTCGGCCTGGAGCAAGGCCGACGTGCGCACCTTCGCCGAGTGGCGGCAACGCGCGGCCGAGACGCTGGCCGCCCTGCGTCAGCCGCTGCAAGTGGCCTTCCGCTGACGCCGACAGTCGCCGCAACCACGGGCCTTAGCCCCGTAAAAACTCCCCCTATTCCCGTAAAAACTGGGCCTAGCCCCGTAGCGACGGGCCTTAGCCCCGTGAAAACGGCGCGCGCCCCCGCTCCGACGGGGACTGCGGGCCGCCGCGCCGGGCGGGTAAAGCGTTCGGCCTCAACTATCCCGGCCACGCCTGCACCGCCTTTCGTGAGAATGTCGTATCTTTGCAGGGAAATTCGCACAAGCAAACAGACAACGCATCCTAACTATGGAACTAGCAAGCAAATACAATCCCGCAGAAGTGGAGACCAAGTGGTACCAGTACTGGTTGGACCACCACCTTTTCAGTTCAAAACCTGACGCACGCGAGGCCTACACGGTCGTCATCCCACCGCCCAACGTGACGGGCGTACTCCACATGGGGCACATGCTTAACGAAACCATCCAGGACATACTGGTGCGCCACGCGCGCATGGAGGGAAAAAATGCTTGCTGGGTACCCGGCACGGACCACGCCTCGATTGCCACGGAAGCCAAAGTAGTGGCGCGCCTGGCCCAACAGGGCATCAAGAAGTCGGACCTGACGCGCGAGGAATTTCTCCGCCACGCCTGGCAGTGGACCGAGGAGCACGGCGGCATCATCCTCAAGCAGCTGCGCCGCGTAGGCGCCTCGTGCGACTGGGACCGCACGGCCTTCACCATGGACGAGGAGCGCTCGCGCAGCGTCATAAAGGTGTTCGTAGACCTCTACAACAAGGGGCTCATCTACCGCGGCGTGCGCATGGTCAACTGGGACCCGAAGGCACAGACCGCCCTCTCGGACGAGGAAGTCGTATATAAGGAGGAGCACACCAAGCTCTACTACATGAAATACTACGTGGCCGAGGACGACAGCACCGGCGCCACGGGCGAGGAAGGCGAGGTCGTTCACCAGGACGAGCGCGGCCGCTACGCCGTAGTAGCCACGACGCGACCGGAAACCATTATGGGCGACGTGGCCATGTGCATCAACCCACAGGACCCGAAGAACCACTGGCTGCGCGGCAAGAAGGTCATCGTCCCCCTGGTGGGCCGCGTCATCCCCGTCATCGAGGACGAATACGTAGAGATTGAGTTCGGCACGGGCTGCCTGAAAGTGACGCCGGCCCACGACGTGAACGACTACATGTTAGGCGAAAAGTACAATCTCCCTATCATCGACATCTTCAACCCCGATGCCACGATTTCCGAGGCCGCGGGCATGTACGTCGGGCAAGACCGCTTCGACGTGCGGAAACAGATAGCCGCCGACCTGGCCCAGGCCGGACTCATGGAGAAAGTAGAGGACTACGACAACAAAATAGGCTGCTCGGAGCGCACCGGCGTGCCCATCGAACCGAAACTGTCCATGCAGTGGTTCCTCAAGATGAAGCACTTCGCCGACCTGGCCCTGCCGCCCGTCATGAACGACGAGATACACTTCTACCCGGCCAAGTACAAGAACACCTACCGCCACTGGCTCGAGAACATAAAGGACTGGTGCATCTCCCGCCAGTTGTGGTGGGGGCACCGCATCCCGGCCTACTACCTCCCGTCCGGCGGTTTCGTCGTCGCCGAGACGGCGGAAGAGGCCCTAGCCCTGGCCCGGCAGAAGACGGGCAACGAGGCCCTGACCCTGGCCGACCTGAAGCAGGACGAGGACGCGCTCGACACGTGGTTCTCCTCCTGGCTCTGGCCCATATCCCTCTTCCGCGGCATCACGGACCCGGGGAACGCGGAATTCAGCTACTACTACCCGACCAGTGACCTGGTGACCGGGCCCGACATCATCTTCTTCTGGGTTGCCCGAATGATCATGGCGGGCTACGAGTTCACGGGACAGATGCCGTTCCGCAACGTCTACTTCACGGGCATCGTGCGCGACAAACTGGGCCGCAAGATGTCTAAATCGCTCGGCAATTCGCCGGACCCGCTCGAGCTCATCGACCGCTACGGCGCCGACGGCGTGCGCATGGGCATGATGCTCTGCGCACCGGCCGGCAACGACATCCTCTTCGACGAGGCGCTCTGCGAACAGGGCCGCAACTTCTGCAACAAAATCTGGAACGCCTTCCGCCTGGTCCACAGCTGGCAGACCGCCGACGCGCCGCAGCCCGAAACGGCGCGCCTCGCCGTCCGCTGGTTCGGCGCCCGCCTGCGCCGCAGCGCCGCCGACGTGGCCGACATGTACCGCAAGTACCGCCTGTCCGACGCGCTGATGGAAGTCTACCGCCTCTTCTGGGACGAGTTCTCCAGCTGGTACCTCGAGATGGTGAAGCCCGACTACGGCAGCCCCGTCGACCGGGCCACCTACGACGCCACCATCGGCTACTTCGACGCCCTGCTCCACCTGCTCCACCCCTTCATGCCCTTCATCACGGAGGAACTCTGGCAGCACCTGTGCGAACGCCGCGACGGCGAGAGCATCAGCATCAGCCCGCAGGCCATCGCCGAACCGGCCGAGGGCGACCAGGCCCTCGTCGACGGCATGGAGCGCGTCAAGAGCGTCATCGCCGCCGTACGCGCCGTGCGCAACTCCAAGAACATCGCGCCCCGGACGCCGTTGGCGCTCCAAGCCGTAGGCACCAACCCCGTGGCCGAATACGCCGACGTGATTGCCAAAATGGCCTGCGTGGAACGCATCGACGTCGTCGCGACGAAGGACAAGGGAGCCTCAGCCTTCCTCGTCGGCACGCAGGAGTTCGCCGTACCCCTCGGCAACCTCATCAATGTGGAGGAGGAAATCCGGAAGGCGCAGGCCGAGCTGGAACACCTCGAAGGTTTCCTCAAAGGGGTCAACAAGAAGCTGTCCAACGAACGCTTCGTAGCCAATGCCCCGGCCGCCGTCGTGGAACTGGAACGCAAGAAACAGCACGACGCCGAGACCAAGATAGCCACACTCAAGGAGACGCTCGCCTCGCTCCAGGGCTAAGCCCCGCAGCGGGCCGCACCGCTCTCCCCGTCCCCCTGTCCCCGACGCCCCGCGGCGCCGGGGATTTTTCTATCCGGCCCGCCCCGCGCCCCGGCGCGGAACGAACGGGGCTAAGGCCCCTCGCTACGGGCCCTATCCCCGTAAAAACTCGCCCTATTCCCGTAAAAACGGGCCTTAGCCCCGTAAATACGAATCCTGGCCCGGCGGCGCGACGCACAGACCGCGGCCGAGGCCGGAATAGCAGAATAGTCCATGCGCCTGTCGTTTTGTCCATTCCCCGATATGCCCTGTATTCCCTAACTTTGCCACGAGTTTCGGACCCGCGCTTACCACACCACCTATGTACGCAATTCTCCTTTCCGCCCTGTTGTCCGGCTCCGCGGTGCCGCCCGACAGCGCCGTGGCCTGCGAAGGTCGCGTCTACGTCGACGCCAATGCCAACGGCCGGTACGACCGGGGCGAGAGGACGTTGCGCGGCGTCGCCGTCTCCGACGGGCTCAACGTCGTCACTACGGCGCGCGACGGCCACTACCGGCTGCCCGGCCACGCGAAGGCGCGCTTCGTCTTCATCTCCACGCCGAGCGGCTACGTGGCCAGCCCCTTCTACCACCACATCCAGGCGGGGACGTCCGTCTACGACTTCGGCGTGCGCCCCTACGATTCGGGCATCGGCCGCGACGGCGCGCACCGTTTCGTCCAAATCTCCGACACGGAAATCTCCACGGCCGTGGGGCAGGACGACTGGGTCGACGACCTGCGCGCCTACGCCGCCAACACCCGCGCCGCCTTCATCATCCACACGGGCGACATCTGCTACGAACGGGGACTGGCGGCCCACCTGCCACTCATGAACTCGGACAACATGGACCGGCCCGTGTATTACTGCATCGGTAACCACGATTTGGTAAAGGGAGAGCGCGGAGAAGCGTTCTACGAGCGCCGCTACGGCCCCGTCTATTACTCTTTCAACGCCGGCAGGGTCCACTACGTCGTCACGCCGATGCGCAGCGGCGACTACCGGCCGGGCTACTCCATGACCGACGTCTGTCGCTGGCTGAAGAACGACCTGGCGCAGTTGCCCAAGGGCACGCCCGTCGTCCTCTTCAATCACGACTACTGGACCGAAGGGGGACACCACGTCCTGAGCGACGGGAAGGACGAACGTATCGACCTGGAACAGCACAACCTGAAGGGCTGGCTCTACGGCCATCTCCATATCAACCACATTACGCGGACGGCCGGCGTGCCGGCTTTCTGCACGTCGACCCTGGCGCGCGGCGGCATCGACCACGCCGTCTCGGCCTTCCGCACCCTGCACGTCGACGCGGCGGGTACGCTCCGCTCCGAACTGCGCTACGCCCACATGGAGCCGCAGGTCACGGTCGCGTCGGTCCACGACGGCCACATCGCGCCGGGACAGGCGCCGGGGCTCGTTTCGGTCGACGTCAACGCCTACGCCACGGTGGCGCCCGTGCGCGACGTCAGCTTCGAGTACCTGCTCGAGGGCCGCACCGTGGTGCGCGCCACGCCCTTGCGCCAACTCACGGACTTCGCCTGGCACGCCGAGACGGCGCTGCCCGAAGCCTGCCGCGGCCGCGTGGCGACGCTAAGGGTGACGGCCCGCTTCGCCGACGGACAGACCCGCATCCGGCAGGCCCGTTTCGTCTATGCGCCGGACAGCGTGCCGGCCGCAAGGCCGGGCGGCGACTGGCCTACCCTGGGCGGCAGCGCGGCCCATGGCGGCCTGGCGCGCGACACGCTCCGCCTGCCGTTGCGGCCGGCCTGGGTGCGCAACCTCGGTTCGACGGTCTACATGGCCTCGCCCGTGGTCTGCGGCGACCGGGTGGTCTGCGCCACAACCGACGAGAACGCGGCCGGCGGTGCTGCCGTCGTGGCCGTAGATGCCCGGACGGGACGCACGTGCTGGCGCTTCGCCACCCGCGGCAGTGTGAAAAACAGCATCGCCGCTACGCGGGGCCTCGTCTTTGCCCAGGACGCCGGCGGCTACCTCTATGCCCTCGACGTCCGCACCGGGCGCCTGGTCTGGGAGAAGAAGCTCCGCGTAGCGCTCACGCCGGGCCTCGACAGCGGCCTGACGGCGCAGGGCGACACGGTCTATGCCGGCGAAGGGCCCGGCCTTTGTGCCGTCGACGCGGCTACGGGGCGCACCCTCTGGGAGGGAGGCCACTGGCCGCAGCGTGAGGGCACGACGGTGACGCTCTCGCTCGACAGCGCGAACGCCGTGCTCGTGGGCGGCGTGCAGTGGGCCGCCATGTACGCCAACGATGCCCGAACCGGCCAGCTGCTGTGGGCGCGCTCGGAGGACGGCATCCGCAACCGCGCCTCCTCGCCCGCCGTACACGACGGCCTGCTCTACTTCCTCTCCCAACAGTCGCTCTTCATCGTCTCCGCCACCTCGGGCCAGACGGTGGCACGCCGCGAACTGCCGTTCTCGGTCGACGTGACGTCGACGCCTGCCGTGACGGACCGTGAGATTATCTTCGGCACGGCCACCGAGGGCATCGTGGCGCTCGACCGCCAGACGCTCGACGTCAAGTGGCAGTTCCGCACGGGCGAGGCCCTGTTCTACACCGCGCCCTACGTAGCGGCGCCCGCCGCGCAGGTAGAGTGCAGCCCCGTCGTCTCGGGCGACGCGGTCTTTGTCAGCGCCTCGGACGGCGCGTGCTACGCCCTCTCGCGCCACGACGGCACGCTGCTCTGGCGCCACCACACCGGCGCGCCCGTTCTGACGTCGGCCGCCGTCTCGGGCAACATGCTCTTCGTGGCGGACTATGCCGGCAATCTCTACGGCTTTGCCGCCGGCGAAGACACCGTGCGGCCGTAAACCGGAAGTCTGCCTCGCTGCCTACACAAAAACTGCTTACCATAAAAACCTTTATCCCCTATGTCCTTTTCCCTGTTTTCCCATCTCCGTCCCGCCGGACGCGGCCTGCGCCTGGTAGCGGCCCTGCTGCTGTGCGGCCTGCTCTGCATCCCGGCCCAGGCCGCGCGCCGCGCCAAACGCGTGGTGCTCATCGCCCTCGACGGCATCTCGGTCGAAGGCTTCCAGAAAGCCCGCCACCCCCACCTCGACGCGCTCCTGCAAGAGGGCGCGCTCTCGCTCACCACACGCTGCGCCATGCCGTCCGTAACCCTGCCGAACTGGACCAGTCACCTCACGGGCAGCGGGCCCGAGCAGCACGGCGTGACGGATAACGCCTGGACCGTGCAGAAGCACGTCCTGCCCGCCGTGGAGCAGGACGCCGACGGCTACTACCCTTCCGTGTTCCGCGTGCTCAAGGAGAACGTGAAGGGCATCCGGACCGCTTTCTACTACAACTGGGCCGAGCTCGTCAACTCGCACAACAGGAAATACTTCGATGAGTGCAGCTTCGGCGAGAACGATTCCTATCGCGAGAACTACGATAAGGCGTTCCGCTTCATCTCGGCCCATCGCGACGAGCCGCAGCTCGTGTTCCTCTACTCCGTACACACGGACCACGCGGGCCACGGCCACAAGTGGATGTCCCCGGAGTACATCCGCTCCATCGAGGAGGCGGACGTCGCCATCGGCGACTTCCTCGAGCGGCTCAAGGCGGCGGGGCTCTACGAGGACACCCACTTCTTCTTTCTCACGGACCACGGCGGCATCGGCTACGGCCACGGGGGCCTCACCCCGGACGAGATGTTCGTGCCCTGGGGCATCGTGGGGCCGGGCATAAAGCGCGGATTCACCATCACCGAACCCAACAACACGGTCAATACGGCCTCCACCATCCTGCACCTGTTCCGCGTCGACCAGCCCTTGTGCTGGACGGGCGAAGTGCCGGAGTCTGTTTTCAAATAGAAGATTGCTGATGTTTTCCCTTTGTTTTCCCCTTAGTGGGCAAGAGTCGCGACGGGGCCGGCGCATCCTTCTGGGTGCCGGCCTCGTTGCCGTCCTGGCCGCCCCGTGTCCGCCGGCCACGGCCCAGGTGGCCAACACCATCGCCTATACGAACACCCTCTACGCCGCCCCCGACGACACGCCCGGGCGCATTCTCGACAAAGCCGTCCACGTGGTCCCGACGCCGCAGCAGTGGGCCGCGATGAACAACGAGTTCATCGCTTTCATCCACTTCGGTCCCAACACGTTCACGCGCAGGGAGTGGGGCACGGGCAAGGAGTCGCCGGCCGACTTCGCCCTGCGCCGTCTCGACACGGACCAGTGGTGCGCCGTCCTGGCCGCCGCCGGCATGAAGAAGGTCATACTCACCGTGAAGCACCACGACGGCTTCGTGCTCTGGCAAAGCCGCTACACGCGCCACGGCGTCATGTCGTCGCCCTTCCGCGAGGGGAAGGGCGACGTCCTCCGCGACCTCGCCGCCTCGTGCCGTAAGTTCGGGCTCCAGCTCGGTATCTACCTCTCGCCGGCCGACCTTTTCCAGATGGAGAGCCCCGACGGGCTGTACGGCAACCTTAGTCCGCAGGCGCTGCGCACCATTCCGCGCGAGGTGCCGGGCAGGCCCTTCAGCAACCCCACGCGGTTCCGTTTCGTCGTGGACGATTACAACGAATATTTCCTTAATCAGCTGTTCGAGCTGCTCACGGAGTACGGCCCCATCCACGAGGTGTGGCTCGACGGGGCCCACCCCAGGCGCAAGGGCGGGCAGCGCTACAACTACGCGGCCTGGCGACGGCTCATCCACACCCTGGCCCCGGAGGCCGTTGTCTTTGGCCGCGAGGACCTGCGCTGGTGCGGCAACGAGGCGGGGGCTACGCGCCCCACCGAGTGGAACGTCATCCCTTACGTCGCCGACCCGGACACGCTCCAGCACTTCGATGACCTGACGGCCGCCGACCTGGGCAGCCGCGCGCAGCTGCGGCCCGGCCGCTACCTGCACTACCAGCCGGCCGAGACGAATACTTCCATCCGCGAAGGCTGGTTCTACCGCGACGACGAGCGACAGGGCGTGAGGAGCGCCGACGACGTGTTCGACATCTACGAACGGGCCGTCGGCGGCAACTCCATATTCCTGCTCAACGTGCCCCCCAACCGCGAGGGACGCCTCTCCCCGCACGACGCGACCGTACTCTGCGAAGTGGGCCGGCGCATACGCCAGACCTACGGGCACGACTTGCTCGAGGGCGCCGAAGGGCCGGCGCAGCTGCTCGACGACGACCCCGACTCCTACCTGACGCTCCCCGAAGCGGGCGGCGCCGTCGAGTTGCGGCTGCCCGAGGCCGTCCGCCTGGACCGCTTCGTGGTGCAGGAAGCCGTCCGCCTGCGCGGCGAACGGGTGGAGGAGCACGCCCTCGACGTCTGGACGGACGGGGCGTGGAAAGAGGTGGCCCGCGCCACGAACATAGGCTACAAACGCATCCTACGCTTCGCGCCCGTCACGACGGACCGCCTGCGGCTGCGCATCCTCCGCTCGCGCCGCGCGCCTGCCTTGAGCCACGTCTCGGCCCACTACTACGTGCCGCGCCCGCCGCGCCTCGTGGCCTCGCGCTCGCTCGACGGGCGCGTGAGCCTGGCCCCGCGCCCCGACGCCTTCAGCTGGAAGCCCCACGGCGAGGAGGCGGCGGCCAACCTCAACACCGGCTACACCATCCACTACACCACCGACGGCTCGAAACCGACGGCCGACGCGCCGCGCTACACGGCGCCGTTCGTCCTGGAGCACGGCGAGGTGAAAGCCATAGCCCTGCTCGACGGCCAACGGGGCGAACTGCTGCGCACCGAGTTCGGCTACATCAAGAAGGACTGGAAGGCGGAAGGAAACGCCGCCCCCGACGAAGCGCAAGCGGCCGCCGCGGCCATCGACGCCGACCCCGCCACTGCCTGGCTACCGGCCGACGACGGGACGCCGCAGGTGCTGACGCTCGACCTGGGCCGCAACGTTCCGCTCACGGCCTTCGTCTACACACCGCCTACCGACGGCCGGGCGCCCCTCATGTCCGGCGGCACCGTGGAGTGGAGCCGCGACGGCCGCCACTGGGAGCGGGCCGGCAGCTTCAGTTTCGGCAACCTCCAGAACAGTCCCTTGCCGCGCCGCTACGACTTGCCGCAAACCGTCACCGCCCGCTACGTGCGCCTGACGGTGACGGAGACCACCGCGGGTAAGGGCCGCGCCGCCGTGGCCGAAATCGACTGGTTCTGACCCTGCTCCCTCAACCGGCGTGGCCGGTCCCCCTTTCCCGTCGGAAGGAGGACCGGCCACGTTGCCGTATGGGCCGCCCGCCGCGGCCTGTTGGAAAAAACACGGGGCTAAGGCCCGTCGCTACGGGCCTTAGCCCCGTAAAAACTCGCCTTAGCCCCGTAGCGCGGCCGCCCGGACGCACCGCCGCGAGGCCCGTCGGCGGTCAGCGCTTCAGGCGCAGGCTGTTCGTCACCACGCTCACGCTGCTCAGGGCCATAGCCGCGCCGGCCACCATCGGGTCTATCTGATAGCCCCAGACAGGGTAGAGCGCGCCGGCGGCAATGGGAATGGCCAGCACGTTATAGATGAACGCCCAGAAAAGGTTCTCGCGGACTACGCGGACCGTACGCCGCGACAGGGCAATGGCCTCAGCAATGAGCGCAAGGTCGGAACGGACGATGGTCATCTGGGCCACGTCCATCGCCACGTCGCTGCCCTGCCCCATGGCTATGCTCAGGTCGGCGTGGGCCAGGGCGGCGCTGTCGTTCACGCCGTCGCCGACCATGGCCACGCGGCGGCCCTGACGGCGCAACTCGTCGACGTAGGCCGCCTTGCCGTCGGGCAGCACGCCGCCGCGGCAGTGTGCGATGCCGGCCGCTTGGGCGGCGGCCTGGGCGGCCTGCTCGTTGTCGCCCGTCAGCAAGTGGACCTCGATGCCCTCACGGCGCAGTTCCGCCACGGCGCGCGGCGAGGAGGCCTTGAGGCGGTCGGCCACGTGGGCTATGGCCAGCAGGCGGTCGTCCTCGGCAAAGCAGACCAGGGTGCCCGCGCCTTCCGCCTGGCTCGCCACGTCGGTGAGCACGGCCTCGGACACGCCGTTCTCCCGCATGAAGCGGACGTTGCCGGCCCGGTAGACGTGGCCCTCGCACCGGGCGGCGACGCCGAGCCCCGCCTGGTCCTCGAAGGCCATCAGGCCCTCGGCGCTCTGGATGACGCCGCGCCCGTCGAGCCAGCGTACCACGGCGCCCGCCAACGGGTGGGCCGAGCGCTCCTCCAGCGCACGCAGGACGGGAGCCTTATCGGCCTCGCCCGTAATCCACTTCATCGCGGTCACGGCCGGGCGCCCCTCGGTGAGCGTCCCGGTCTTGTCGAGCACGACGGTATCGACACGGCAGGCGGTCTCCAGGCTCTCGGCGTCGCGCACCAGGATGCCGCGCTGCGCGGCCCGGCCCATGCCCACCATGAGTGCCGTCGGGGTGGCGAGGCCCAGGGCGCAGGGACAGGCGATGACGAGCACCGTGACGGCCGCCTGGAGGCCGCGCGTCAGACCGTCGGACGGGTCGAGGAAAGTCCAGAGCAAGAAGGTCAGCACCGCCAGCCCGATGACAACGGGAACAAAGACGGCAGCCACGCGGTCTACGAGGCGCTGCACGGGGGCTTTGCTGTTCTGTGCGTCGCGTACCAGCTCGATGATGTGGGCCAGCATCGTGGCGTCGCCCACTTTCTCGGCCCGGAAGCGGAAACTCCCCTTCTGGTTGGTCGTACCGGCATAAACGTTGGCACCGGCCGCCTTGTGTACGGGAATAGGCTCCCCGCTCATCATGCTTTCGTCCACGTACGACTCGCCCTCGGTGACGACGCCGTCCACGGCGACGCGCTCGCCCGGACGTACCACGAGGACGTCGCCGGGCTGGACGGCGGCGATGGAGCGCTCGGCCGTGGTCCCGTCGGGCAGGACCACGAGCGTGCGGGCCGGTCGCAGGCCGGCCAGGTCGCGCAGGGCCGAGGCCGTACTCCGCTTGGCCCGTTCCTCCAGCAGGCGGCCGATGAGGATGAACGTAATGACGCCGCAGACGGAGTCATAGTAAACGTGGGCTTCCATACCGCGCGACGTCCAGAACGTAGGGTAAACGGCGTTGAACAGACTGAACAGATAGGCGATGCCTGTGGAAAGGGCCACGAGCGTATCCATGTTGGCCGTGCGGTGCAGGGCCTGTCGCCAGGCGCCTGTGAAAAACTCCGCCCCGGCGCCGAAGACGACGACCGTGGCCAGGACCCAGAGCCCGGCGCGGCCGGCGTTGGTCTCGGCGAACGGGCCGAAGCTCAACGCGATGGCGACGAGTGTGCAGACGGCCGAGACGACGACCCGGCGGCACAGGCTCTGGTAGCGGTCGCGGCGGCGCTCTTCGCCGGCCGCGGCGTCCTCCACCACGAGGTCGTAACCCGCCTTGCGCAGGGCGTCGCGCAGCTGTTCGGGACTGACGACGGCATCGTCGAAGGCTATGGTGGCTTCGGCCGTAGCAAAGTTGACGGCGGCGTCGGTCACGCCATCGAGCTGCTTGAGCGTTCGCTCGGCCCGCGCGGCACAGGCGGCGCAGTGCAGCCCCGTGACCGTGAACCGACGGGCATGTGCAGAAGAATTGTTATCCATAGTTCGGTTCTCCTTTTCTTTATGTTTGGACCATGCAAAAATAGGCGCTGCGGCGCGCAACCGGTTTGCAAACTTCCGGCCGCCCGTGCCCGGAAACGACAAACGAGGGGAACGGGCCACGGCAACACTCGCGGTGCACCGTCTGCTTCGTTCCCCTCATTCTTTCCGGCATGGCGGCGCGTCAGTCGCGGTTGGCGCGCTTCCGGGCCGTATGGTCGAGGATAATCTTACGCATGCGCATGGACTTGGGCGTCACTTCGACGTACTCGTCCTCCTTGATGTATTCCAGGGCCTCCTCCAGGGAGAAAATAACCGGCGGGACGATGCGCGCCTTCTCGTCGGCGCCCGAAGCGCGCATATTCGTCAGCTGCTTGGCCTTGGTGACGTTGACGACGAGGTCGTTCTCGTGGACGTGCTCCCCGACCACCTGGCCCGCGTAAACTTCGTCCTGCGGATGAATAAAGAAGCGGCCGCGGTCCTGCAAGTGGTCGATGGCATAGGCATAGGCCGTGCCGCTCTCCAAAGCTATCATCGAGCCGTTGGTACGGCGCTGGATGTCGCCCTTATAGGGCTGGTATTCCTTGAAACGGTGGGCCATGATGGCTTCGCCCTGGCTGGCGGTGAGCACGTTAGTGCGCAGGCCGATGATGCCGCGCGAAGGGATGTCGAACTCTATGTCGACGCGCTCGCCCAGATTCTGCATGGACGTCATCTCGCCTTTGCGTCGCGTCACCATGTCGATCATTTTCGAGGCGAACTCTTCCGGCACGTTGATGGTCAGTTCCTCGATGGGCTCGCAGCGTTGGCCGTCGATTTCCTTATAGATGACCTGCGGCTGGCCTACCTGCAGCTCGTAGCCCTCGCGGCGCATGGTCTCTATCAATATGGAGAGGTGGAGCACGCCGCGGCCGGAGACAATCCAGCGGTCGGCGCCGGGCGTCTTCTCTACGCGCAGGGCGAGGTCCTTCTCGAGTTCCTTCTCCAGGCGGTCATTGATGTGGCGCGAAGTGCAGTACTTGCCTTCACGGCCAAAGAAGGGCGAGTCGTTAATCGTAAAGAGCATCGACATGGTCGGCTCGTCGATGGCAATGGGCGGCAGGGGCTCGGGGTTGTCAAAGTCGCAGATGGTGTCGCCTATCTCGAAGTTGTCCAGACCCACGACGGCGCAGATGTCGCCACTGGCCACGGAGGCCGTCTTCTGGTGGCCCATGCCCTCGAAGGTATGCACCTCCTTAATCTTCGTTTTCTCCATGCTCCCGTCACGGTGGGCGATGGTGCAGTTCATGCCCTCGGCGATGGTGCCCCTGTGAACGCGGCCCACGGCAATGCGGCCCGTGTAGTTGGAATAGTCGAGCGAGGTGATGAGCATCTGCGGCGTGCCCTCGAGCTGCTGCGGCGCGGGAATGACCTCGATGATCTTGTCGAGCAGATAGTCGATGTTGTCGGTCGGCGTACGCCAGTCCTCGCCCATCCAGCCGTTCTTGGCCGAGCCATAGACCACGGGGAAGTCGAGCTGTTCCTCCGTGGCGTCGAGGTCGCACATCAGGTCGAAGACCATTTCGTAAACTTCTTCGGGGCGGCAGTTCGGCTTGTCCACCTTATTGACTACGACGATGGGCTTCAGGCCAATCTGAAGGGCCTTTTGCAGAACGAAGCGGGTCTGAGGCATCGGGCCTTCAAAGGCATCGACCAGCAGCAGGCAGCCGTCCGCCATGTTGAGCACACGTTCCACTTCGCCGCCGAAGTCCGAGTGTCCCGGCGTGTCGATAATGTTAATCTTCACGCCCTTATAGCGGATAGACACGTTCTTAGAGAGAATGGTGATGCCGCGTTCACGCTCGAGGTCGTTGTTGTCGAGCATGAGGTCGTTCGTCTGTTGGTTTTGGCGGAAGAGGTGGCCCGCGTAAAGCATCTTGTCCACAAGTGTCGTCTTTCCGTGGTCCACGTGGGCAATGATGGCGATGTTGCGAATATCTTGCATAGGTTGATGGGATAAAATCGTAGTGCGGCAGCCGCGCCGCCCCTCCCGGCGTCGCGGGAAAGGGCGCGCAGCGCCGGTGCAAAGTTACGAATAAAATGCGGATTTATCCCCCGCGGGCCCTGCCTATTATCAGCGACCCGCGCGGCCGGACGGTCCGGCCGGCCGTCGTGGCGCGGCGCCAGCCCCCCACCCGGGCGAGGCGCCGGGCGCCGCCCTCAGGGCAGGGCAAAGGTCACCGTCGCCCCGCCGCGGCCCAGAGCGGCGGCCAGCGCCTCGGGCCGGTCCACGCGCCCCAGGGGCGTATAGGCGTAGGACGTGCGGAACGTCTCGTAGAACACGACGACGCACGACGCGCCGAAGAGCATCACGTCGCCGGCCTCTATGGTGCCGGGGCGCACTGCGGCCGTCGGCAGCGGCGTGTCGAGGTAGGCATACTTCTCGTTGCCGTTCAGCTCCTCCATCTCGAGGCGCAGGGGCAACAGCCGGCGAAAGGCCGCGGCGGCAGCGTTGTCCGCCAGGGTGACCGTAAAGACGTCGTCACCCACCGTAAGGGTCAGTCGGTTGTCCATCGTATCGTTTTCTTCAGTCGTAGCGCCCGCCGTCGTGTCGGGCTCCTGCTCCGCGGGCGGCGTAGGGAGCCAGGAGCCGTCGCCGTCCGTCGAGCAGGCGGCCAGCGCCGGGACGACAGACAGCGCCATCCACGCCGCCGTCAGCCCCGTCGCCGCCATCCGCCGCCAGCGGCGCAGCGTGGCGGGACGCTCGCCCCGCCGGTTTGCTTTCGTTTCCATGGAGCAAAGTTACGCCCCCGGCCGCCCCGCCGCCCTACCCGGACTACGGAACGTTTGCCCCCGTTTACGGAATCCGTCGGCCCGCGCGCCGCACCTGTCCCAGGCCGCCCGTTTCCAGACCGGCGACGCACGCGGACAGTCGGCGCAAACACGGGGCTAAGGGAAGAAATTACGGGGCTAAGGCCCGTAAAAACTGGCCTTAGCCCCGTAGCGGGCTCCCGGGAGGCGGGCGGCGGCGCACCTGCGCTCAGCGCTCCGACTTGCCGAAGCGGTAGACGATGCCCAGGATGACGTAGCGCTCGAAGCCGTTCTCCGACATCGCCGTGTAGCGGTCGGCCTCGGCCGAGGCCCAGTAGTCCTTCCGTCCCTGGAGTATGTCGACGGCCTTGAGGTGGAGCGTCAGCTGCTTGCTGCGCAGGAAGTCGTGCGACAGGGAGGCGCTCCACACGGGTTCGTCCGTGTTGAGCTGCGACGGGCGGAAGTGGCGCCGGCTGGTCATCCGGAAATTGGAGCTCAGGCGCGTGCCCCACGGAAAGGTATAGGCGACGTTGAGGGCGTAGCTCCCGATCAAGCCCCTTATGTTGGCGGACGGCACGAGCCGGTAGCGGTCGCGCTCCGTCTCGACGCCGCCCAGCAGTGTGGCGTTGAAGCCCTCCGTCCGGTAAGTGAGGCCAACCGTAAGCTGGTTCCCCTGGCTGAGACTACGGTTCAGCTGCACCTCTTCCCCGGTGGAGATGTACTGGTGTGCGCACGCGCTGTAAATGTTCCAGTCGGCGTGAAGCGTCCACCGCTTCCGGCGGTCGATGGTATAGGTGAGGTTCACGCTGCCCACGACGCCGCGGTTGCCGTCGATGTTGGCGTAGTGCAGGGTGTAGTAGCCCGTTGCCGCGTCGTAGTCGCTGCGGTAACCGAAGGCGTTGCGCTGGCGGTGGTAGCTGACCCCGGCGTTCAGCGACAACTGGCTGGGCTCGAAGAAAGTGTTGAAGCGCAGCGAGGTCTGGTCCGTCCACGAAGACTTCAGGTCGGGGTTGCCCGCAGTCGGACTGGTCGGGTCGTCGCCCCATACCACGGGAAGCAGGTGGCGTAGCTCCGGCAGGTTCTGCACACCGCGGTACGCGCCCTCGAGCGAGGTGCGGTCCGAGAAGGCGTACTTCAGCCGGGCCGAGGCGTAGAACGTCCATTCGTGGCGCGGGAGCACGGTCTGCAACACGCCGGGGCGGTCGTAGTGCAACGCTTCGTCCTGCCACGCGGCGGTAAAGCCGAGGTCCGTCTCCAGGCGCCCCACCGTACCGGACAGGCCCGTGGTCAGGGCGTGGCGGCGCTGCAGCTCGGTCGCATAGTTCGTCTCGTCGTTCAGCAGGGAGTCGGCCGCGCCGATGCCTTCGGGCAGGTCGCCCACGGGGTGGCGCTCCAGGTCGGCCCAGCCCGCCAGCATCTCGAGCCGGTAGTAGCGCTCGTTGCGCCGGGTGCGGGTGAAGCGGAAAGCGTAGCTCGTGTTCCACCACAAGGTGGGCGTCAGGCTGTGCCGGTAGGCCAGCGTGGCCGATGCCTCCAGGCTGCGCTCGTCCGTGGGGTTGTAGAGACGTTCCGGCTCGTAGCGCTCGCCGTCGGTAAAGTAGCGGCCGCCGTAAAAGTTGTGGCCGACGTAGTCCGTACCCGTTGCCGTCACGGAGCCGGTGAGCGAAAGCAGGTGGCGCGTGCGGGCAAAGCGGTGGTCCAGGCGCAACGTCGCCGTGTGGCTGGTCTTTTCGTGGTCCGACTGTGCGGGACTCTCCATCGTGTTGACCAGCAGGCGGCGCGTGCTGTCCGGCAGGGGCTGGGCAAAGGCCTGGTCGAGGGCGTCGCCGGGAAAGAGTTGCGCCGGGTCGGCCAGGAACGTGGCGGAGCGGTCGTCGGTCGTCGCGAAGCCCGTCGAGCGCTCGCCGTCGTAGCTCGCGGTGAGGAAGTTGAGGCTGTCGAGGTTGTACTCGTAGGCCGCGCGCCAGGTCCACCCCGCGCGGCGCGAACGCATCCGTTCCCGCTCATTCCACCACACGCGGCCGCCGTCGCTCTGAAAGCGCTCCTCCTGCGTGTCGCAGCGGTAGTCCGTATTGTCGTGGTGCCAGTAGGCGCCGGCACTGAGGTGCTGGTAGCCCGCCGCCGACTTGTCGTCCCGATTCGTCCAGTCGAGACTGGCCGAAGCGTTGCGGTACGTGTTCCACCCCAGCTGCCACCCGCTGTCATACCATTCGCCGTTGGGCGAAACGCGCTCCAGGCCGTTGAGATTATTGGCCAGCCCCGAGAGCCCCACCTGCAGGCGCTTGGAAAAGTTGGAGACGAAAGCGCGACCCGTCCACTTCCCGTCGTAGCCACCGCCCGCGGACACGTTGCCGGCCCACGCGCCGCGATACTCCGGCTTGATGCCCACGTCCATAACCGTCGTGCGGCCGCCGTCGTCGACGCCGGTGCGCTCGGCCTCTTCGCTGCGCTTGTCGTAGAGTTTCAGGTTTTCCACCACCTCGGCCGGCAGGTTGCGCAGGAGGGTCTGCAGGTCGCCGCCCAGGAAGCGCTGCCCGTTGACCAGGATGCTCTCCACCTTCTTGCCTTGCCAGCGGATGTTGCCCTCTTCGTCCATCGTCACGCCCGGCATCTGCGACAACATGGCCGAGAGCGAGGCGCCCGGGTCCAGGCTCATGGTCTTGCTGCTGTAGACGAACGTGTCGCGGCGTACGGTGAGCGTCGAGGCCTTGCCCGTAACAGCGGCCTCGGCCAGGTGGATGGTACGGTCGTGCAGGGGCACGTCGCCCAGGTCTACGCGCGGCGCACCGGCCGTCAGGCGCACCGGGCGGCGCACGGCGTCGAAGCCCGTGCCGGTGAGGAGCAGTTCGTAGTCCGCCGGTCGGTCCGTCTCCACCGAAAAGCGGCCCAGCGAGTCGGTGAGCGACACGGCGTAGAGCGTGCTGTCCGGCAGGAACAGCTGCGCGGCGAGGAAGGGGACGGGCAGTCGGAGCGAATCGTCGACCGCGCGGCCGGTGACGAAGTAGCGTTGGCCGGCCGCGGGCAATGCGGCCAGCGCGAAGCAGGCGACGAGCAGAAGCGTCAGAAGCTGGAAATGTTTTTTCATCGGCTACGGTTTTTAAGTGGAACGTCAGGGCGGCCACGGCCCGGCACAGGCGGCAGGGCCACGGCGACTTTGCAAAATTACACAATTTTACCCCCCCGATTAAAAAAAGTATAAAAAATGCTGTCTATCCCTATTTTTCTGTCCGCCGGACCTGTTCCGCGGGCCGGCGGGGCCGGTTTCCGACACCAGG
>USPK01000033.1 GCA_900556465.1 uncultured Prevotella sp.
GCGGGGCGTTGCAGGCGGGCGGTGATGTCGGAGAGAGTGCCGTCCGGCGCCACGCGGTAGAGGCGCTGGTTGGTTGCCGGCGAGCGCAGCGGCCCGCGGTCGGCGCGATAGGGGCCCAGCTTCACGTAGTCGAATGCGGCGGCGGGGAAACCGTCGGGCAGGTGTTCGCGACCGCTGTACCAGCCCGTGCGGAGCGGGCCGCAGTAGCGCTTCACGGCGGCCAGCAGGCGGGCCACGGCGATGGGATCGGCGTCGCCGCCCATGAGGGCCACGCACGTCACCTCGCCGCGGTAGCCGTCCGCCAGGGCCAGCAGGCGTTCCTCCGTCAGTTCCTCGCCCGCGTCCGTCTGGAGCCACGCGCTGTGGCAGCCGGGGCAGCGGTAGGGGCAGCCCGAGAGGTTGACGGCCAACGTCACTTCGTCGGGGAACTCCTGGAACACGATGTCGTGGTTCACGTACTTCAGCATGGCGCAGTAGCTTTTTCGGCGGTTTCCCGGAAGTCCTGCCCCGTGCGGACGTGGGCGTAGTGGCGGCGGGCGGCTTCCTTCTGACGGTCCAGGGAGAAGTTGGACACGCGCTTCAGGTAACCGATGATGCGCGTCAGGTAGTCCACGTCCTTCGAGTGACAGACGGGACACTCCCTGAGGTAACGCTTGTCGATGTGCCCGCAGGCGTTGCAGAGCGTGTTGGGAATGTTGAACGTGAAGTAGTTGCAGCCTTCGCAGGCCGCTACGCGCAGCAGCTGGCGGTACTGCGCGCGGCTCAGGTGCTCGTCCAGGTTGAGGTGGAGCGCCGATCCGCCGGTGAGGTGGGCTATGTAGCGGCGGCCGTGCAGTCGGAACTTTTCGATGACGTCGGTCGCCGGGTCCTCCACCACGTAGAAGTAGCTGTTGTAGCAGTCGCGCGGCACGCGGTAGCCGTCCTCCCGGTCCCAGCGGGCCATTTTCACGCCCACGTTCTCCGCCGGAATCATCTCGCAGTTGAAGAGTACGTCCTTCGAGCGGTAGCGGCGGTTGTAGCGCTCGATGAGGCCGAGCACGTCGGCGGCAAAGGCGGCGTAGGCCTCGTTGTCCGAGATGGTGAGGCCCAGGCTCTCGGCCGCCTCCACCAGTCCGTTCACCCCGATGGTCAGGTACTGGCGGCGCAGGTTGATGTAGCCGGCGTCGAAGAGCGGGAGCATGCCCTTGGCCTGGAGCTGGCGCAGGTTGGCGTCGTAGGCCAGCTGCACGCGGTGGGCCAGGTCGACGATTTCCTCCAGGAACTCCAGATAGGGCCGCCCTTCGCGCTCGGCCTGCTGTACGCAGCGGTTCAGGTTAATCGTCAGCACGCTCTTCGACCCCGTAGACACGCCGCCGGCGCCCAGTGTGTAGCTGAAGCCGTTGTCCTGGATCTCGTTGCGCAGGCGGCAGCAGGAGGAGAGCGAGTCGGCATTGTCGCTCATGTAGGTGAAGAAGGAGTGGCCGGCGGCGTACATCTCGGCCGTGAAGTCGGCATACTCGGCGTCGAGGGCGTCGCCGTCGCGCGTCAGGAGGGCCATCGTCTCGACCGGGAACGTCAGCACGGAGCGCGTGCGTTCGGCGTTGAACCACCGCATGAAGCGTTTCTGCAGCCAGCTCAAGGCCGCCCAGTGGGGCCGCGAGCCGTCCGGGAAGCGGAACTCGCCGAAGAGGCTCTCGAAATAGTAGCGGTCGTAGTAGGAAATGTTCCAGAAGACCGACTGATAGTTGCGCGCCCCGGCGGGCTGATTGATGGAGTAGACAATCTGCTCGAAGCAGTCCGTGACGACCTTGTCCACCGTGCGGCGGCGCAGTGAGAGGTCGGCCGGCGCCTCGGGGTGCAGGTAGTAGTCCTCGCCGTATTCCCGCTCGAGGAAGTAGTTCATGTAGAGGAGGAATTCCGGCGTGGCGCAGGCGCCGGACAGCATGCTCGAGACCATGAACACCATGTTGACGAAGCCGCCGCAGAACGACTTCAGGTTGGTCGGTGCCGACGCGTTGCCGCCGATGGAGCGCGTCCCGTGGAGCAGCCACGGGTACATCGTGATGGAGGCGCAGTAGTTCGCCAGGCTGGTCTCGTCGTTCTTGTAGAGGAAATGGCGCCTCAGGAGGTCGAGGTAGCGCTCGGCGGTCGGTTTGCCGTACATCTGCCGGATGCGGTCGCAGAGCAGGCGGCGGTTCAGGCGGATGAAGCCCGGCTTGGGCAACTCGCCGATGAGGGTCGCGATGTTCTTGTGCTCCACGTTGGCGTTGGCGTCGTATTTCGAGCCGGTGGCGGCGTTGGCCGAGGCGCAGTAGTCCGTCAGGAAGCGGAGGCGGGCCGCCGTCTCGCGGTCCTCGCCGTGGCGGTAGCGGTAGAGCATGAACGACTTGGCCGCGGCGAAGTGGCCCGCCGCCATGAGGGCCGTCTCCACCTGGTCCTGTATCTCCTCCACGCCCATGCCGTCGTGCAGGTCGAGGCGGGCGGTGAGGGCGTCGAGCGTGGCGTCGTCGGCCGGCCGGTCCACGGAGGCGAAAGCGCGCGCCATGGCCGAACGGATTTTGCTGAGGGCGAACGGTTCGGTCGAACCGTCGCGTTTCCGGATGCGGTAGGTTTCGGGAATCATGGTAGGGAAGTTAAGGAGCGTCCGGCCGGGGGCAGCGCAGCCGCGGCGGTGGGTCGCAGCGGGCAGGCGGCAGTCCGGGCGGACAGCCCGAGTGGCACAAACTGTGGGTAAAATTCCGGTTCAGTCGCCGCGGACCTTCCTGTTCCCGGGAAGTATCCGGACGGTAGCGGCAAACGGCAGGTCTTCTGACTTGTCCCTTCCCAAATCCCTTCCCGCACCGGTGGGGCGCAGTGGACGTAACGATTTGGAAATCACGACGGGACTTACAGCAGCGGGCACTGTCGCCGAGTTGCACGGCGTTCCCTCTTGGCCGCCGCACCCCAGGCGCGGCGGAACCGTTCCGCAGGGCAAAGGTAAGCAAAATATTCCGTCGCGTACCTCTCCCCGTCCTCCTTTTTTGGAAAATAATTTTATCGCATTGAGTTATAAAATTTTCCGTTTTGGAAAACTTTCCCGGATTTCCTCCGCTAAAAGTTCTCCGCAATCCCCTACGCCCGCTTCCCCCGGACGGCAGGCAGCACGCCCCTCGCCGCCGCCTGCATCGCCCGCCGGTTAGGGCGGAAAGCGCTGCCCGTAGCCGCCCCATCGCTCGTAGCCGCCGCCCCGCCGCCAGAAGCCACCGCCCAGCCGCCAGTGCCCGGGGCCTGGCTCCCGGGTCTGGCCGCCGCGCGTCGAAACGCCGCCGCCGGCCCCTCCCCACCTGTGGGCAGGGACAGACCGGCGGCGACCGGCGGCGCGGGGCCGAACTTGCGTTCAGCTTCCCGTTATTGCGGCTGTCCGATGTGGCACGACAGGGTGTCCGGGTTTTGCTCCAGCCGCATCAGCTCTCGCTGCGTCAGGGTCGGGCCCAGCGTCTTTTCTATGTAAATACTGCTGTTGTTCGACACGCTGGCGCCTGTCTGCACGCGGATAGCGAAATTGCGGGAGAAGCTGTACGACGCTTTGTCGAGGACTACGCCCTCCTTCGTGCGGTAGCTGACCACCATGAACGGGCTGAAGGGGACCGCCACGTCGGTCAGGGTTTTGGTCCAGGCGCTTTCGGTGAGCGTCTCCGACTGCAAGGCGCCGCTGGCGTCGCGGTAGGTCACGGTGACGTCGGACAGTTGGAACAGGTCCTTGAGGTCGCCGACGGTGTAGGTGACCTGGGCGGTGTTGTCGTCGGGCAAGGTCAACTGTTCTTCGTCGTCACAGGCGCAAAGCGGGAACGTGAGGAGGAGAGTGCTGAGTAGTAACAGCGGAATCGTCAAAATTCTTTTCATAAACAGGGATTTGGTGAGGTGGATAAAGAAATAAAATCTCTCGGTTCAGCAAAGATATAGAAAGGCGGGCGGCGAGCGAAAGAAAGACCCGTTTTTCTTTTCGTTCGTCCGGGCTGCCGCTTGACCTCGCGCAGCGGAGGTGGAGGAAGGCGGGGCACGGGCGATGGCGGGAGAAAGTTATCGGCGCCCGGTTGTCCGCGTTGTGCCCTGCGCTGTTTTGCTTCGTCCCTTTGCCGTCGTCCGGTTTCGCGTTTCTCTGAAAATCACCCCGTGCCTCGCTGTCGGGCGGAACAATCTGCCCGCCTTGTCGCTTGTCGCCGCCGGCCTGCTGTACGTTTTTCTGAAAATCATCCTGTGCGCCGCCGCCGTGCGGAACAATCTGCGCGCCCGGTCGCTCTTCTTCGCCGTCCTGCTGTACGTTTGTCTGAAAATCATCCCGCGCCCTGCCGCCGTGCGGAATAATCTGCCCGCCCTGTCGCTCTTCGGCGCCGGACGGCAGAATGTTTTTCTGAAAATCACCCCGCACCCCGCTGTCGGGCGAAACAATCTGCGCGGACGGTCATTCGTCGCCGTCGGCCGGCTGAATGTTCTTCTGAAAATCACCTCGTGTCCCGCTGTCGTACGGAACAATCTGCCCGGCCTGTCGCTCTTCGGCGCCGTCCGGTTGGACGTTCTTCTGAAAATCACTCCGCGCCTCGCTGCCGTGCGGAACAATCTGCGCGCCCGGTCATTCGTCTGCGCCGGCCAGCTGTACGTTTGTCTGAAAATCATCCCGCGTCCCACCGTCGTGCGGAACAATCTGCGCGCCCGGTCATTCATCGCCGCCGGCCGGGCGGGATGCTTCCGCCGTTTGAGGCGAAAAGGACGGGCCTTATTCCCGTTTTTACTGGGCCTATCCCCGTAATTTCTGGCCCTATTCCCGTGGTGGCAGGGACGGGGCCTGCCCGCAGGCCGCCGGATTTCCGCGAAGCGGGCCGGATGCTCCCGTCCGCGGCGACGGAGGGCGGGGGCGGAGGAATGCCGCCGGCTGCCGCGGGGTGGTCCACTGACGCCGCTGGCCCGGCGATGGCTGCCACGGGACGGTCCGCAGACATCGCAGGCCCGGCTATGGTGGCCGCGGGACGGTCCGCTGACGTCGCTGGCCCGGCTATGGCTGCGCCAGGACGGCGGACAGGCGGTGGGCCAATACGGCGTAGCCCGCCGGCGTCAGGTGGATGGCGTCGCCGCTGTAAAGCCCTTCGCGCAGGCGGCCGGCGGCGTCGAGGAACCACGGGGCGGGGTCGACGAACTCAGCGCGCCCGAAGCGGTGGCGCCGGAGCCGTTCGAGGACGTCCAGGCTGCGGCGGCGCAGGTCGCTCCCCTCCGTCCCCGCCGGCAGGAGCCCCAGCACGACGATGCGCGACCGGGGAAAGCAGCGCTCGGCCGCTGCTGTGACGGCCACGATGCCGGCCGCCACCTCTTCAGGATATTGCCCGTCGGACAGGAGGTTGTTCACGCCGATGGCAATGACGACGTTCTCGGGCCGGCAGTCGGCGTAGTGGCCCTGCTCCAGCCGCCAGAGCAGGTTTTGCGTGCGGTCGCCCGACACGCCGGCACTCTCCCACGTGCCCGCCCCGAAGGCGCTGTCCATGGCCGCCTGGCCCGGCCGGTAGGTGACGAGTTTCCGGCCGCCCCCGCAGCCTTGCGCGATGGAGTTGCCGAGCAACAGGAGCCGGAGCTGCCGCCCCGCCAGGGTAGCCGTGATATCGTCCGCCACGGCGTGCCACTCCGCCCCCTCGGCCCAGCCCGCCCCGGAGCGGTATTCGTTGCCCGGAACGGGACGCACCGCGTCGTCGGGCAGCCGGTCCGTGGCGCGGAGGATAAAGCGGACAATGGGCGAAGGGTCGGCCAGCGAGTGCGGATGGTGGCCCACGCCGGGCTTGTGTATCACGCGGAGGTCGCCGCCGTAGCGGCGCAGGGCCGCCTCGAAGCGCGCGGTGTTTTCGGCCACGGGGACCACGCTGTCCGCGTCGCCCACGACGTGGAGACAGGCAATGCCGGCCCGCGCGATGCGTTCGGCGTGGTCCAGCGGGTTGCCGCGCCAGGCCAGGGCCTCCGCCTCGTCCGCAAAGCCGTAGGCGGCGAGCAGCCGGGCAACGTCGGGGGCCGAGCCCGCCGAGGCGCCGCGCCCCAGGGGCCAGCTCGCGATGTCGAGCACCGGGGCGTCGGCATAGATGCAGGCCACGCGGCGCGGGTGGCGGGCGGCCCAGTTGTAGACGGCCAGGCCGCCGCGGCTCATGCCCTCAAGCACCACGCGGCGCGACAGGCCCGCGCGGCGCATCCGCTTGTAGAACGCGTCCCAGCGGTCCAGGTAGCGCGGCGCGCCGTAGCCGTCCGCCACGTCGCAGTAGGCCACGTGGAACCCCTGCTCCAGCAGGGCGATGTCCGTCTGCGGCTCGTGGTCCCAGAAGCGGGCCCGCAACACCCACGGCCGGCCGGGTGCCTCGTGGCGCGGCCGCACCAGTTTGCAGGCCACGCCGTCCGTCTCGAAGTCGTAGCCCTCGAAACCGTGGAAGCAGAACGGCCGGGCCTGGCGCAACGTCCGCAACGGGCGCGGACGGGCCGCCGCGGCCATGCGACGGACGTATTGCCCGATGCGATGGGCCATGAGTCCCGCACCGATAGCCGACGGGTGGAGGCGGTCCGGCATGAGGGCCGCGTCCCAACGGTCGCCGAAGAGGTCCGTGAGGCGCACGATGTCGTATCGCTCCTTCCAGGCCAGCTCCTCCACCGCCGGGCAGACGTCGCGCTCGATGCGTTCCGGGCTGATGGTGCCCGCCTCTTCCAGGAAGCAGCGCACGGGCGTGAGCAGCACGACGCGGGGGCGAGACGGCAGGTCGCGGTAGGCGGCGGCCAGGCGGCCGTAGTCCGCGAGAAAGGCCTCGCGGCCCTTCCAGTTCTGCGGCTTCGTGTCGTTCGTACCCATCTTGAGCAGCACAATGTCCGGCGCGAAGTCCAGCGAGGCGCGGTAGGCCGCGGTCGCCGTGTAGGGATGGTCGCCCCGGGGTGACGCCGTTGTGGCCGAGACGCCGAAGTTGCGCACCTCGTAGCCCTCGCCCAGGTAGGCTTGCAGCTGGGCCGGATAAGCGTTGGCCTCGCGGTTGGGAATGCCCGCGCCGAAGGTGATGCTGTTGCCGACGCAGGCCACACGTACCGGCACGCGCGCGGAGCGCTTCCGGCCCGCGCTTTTCAAGGGCAGGAGGCAGAGGAGAGAGAGGAAAATCCAGAAGTTCCAGTTTTTCATAGGATGAAGGAGTAAGCAGGAAAACGGTCGGCGTAGCGGCCGCGATGATCCGCCGGTGCTGCGCCGCTGTAAAAGTAGGCAATTTCCGCGCATCCGTATCCGCCGCCGTCCGATTTTCTGTGCCCGGGTGTGCCGCGCTTGGGCGAAGAGGGCCGTTTCGCGGCGGGGCGCTGGCTGCGTGCGGCGGGGGGATGGCTGCGCAAGGCGAGGGAATGACAGCACGCGGCGGAACGATAGCGCGGTTTGGTCCATTGCGGCTTCTGGACATTCCCGGAAAGCGAGGAACAGGGAGCGGCGGAGCGGCTGCCTGTGAGGAGCGTGCCGCGACGAAGGGCCGGAGCGTCCGGACCGCAGGAGGGGCGAGGAGATTGCGGCGTTTCGGTCGGTCGGCCATGGATAGCGGTCCGTTGCCGCCGACGTGCAGGGGCGGGCAGTTGGGGCGATTGGAGCTCGGGAGGGCTGAGCCGCCCGACAGCACGGGGAGGGCGAAAGGAGGGCGGCGTTTCGGCCGTGCGGCTATGGATAGCGGTCCGTTGCCGCCGGTGTGCAGGGGCGGGCAGTTGGAACGGACGTAGCTCGGGAGGGCTGAGCCGCCCGGCAGTACGGGGAAGGGCGGGGAGATTGCGGCGGACGAGGGGCGGAACGGAGGAACGAAAAAACGGGGTCCGGTTCCCGGGAAAAGGGACCAGACCCCGTCGGAGTGAAGGGAAAATAACGGCGGACGGCGCGGCGCGTCAGTCGGCGTGCTCGGCGAAGGCCGTTTCCTCGGCCTGACTGATGATGGCCTCGCGGCGGGCCATTTCTTCGCGCCATTCGTCCTCTTCGTTGCGGCGCTGGCGGTTTCGCGCGCCGCGCCGTTCGGATTTGCGTTTGGATTCTGCCGGAGTGGCGGCTGCCTGGCGGTCCGTTTCGGCTTCCTCGCCGTTGGTGCGGCGGCGGTTGCCCTGTCGGCGACCGGACGAGGCTTGCTTTTCGTCTGCGGCTTTCCGCGGCCGTTCGCGGCGTTGGGCATTGGGCTGAGCCTCTGCTTCCGCCTGCGGGGTGTCGCTGGCGGCTTCGGGGGTGGCTTTCCGCGACCGCTCGCGGCGTGGGGCATTGGGCTGAGCGTCGGCTTCCGCCTGCGGGGCGTCATTGGCGGCATCGGGGGCGGCTTTGCGCGAGCGCTCCCGGCGCGGGGCGTTGGGCTGACTTTCAGCTTCCGGCTGCGGGGCGTCGCTGGCCGCTTCGGGGGCCGTGGATGCGGGGCCGTGCTCGTGGCGCGACGTTACGTCGGCTGCGGACTGGGCTTCCGCGGGGAGGGCCAGTTGGGCGGCGGTGGCTTCGGCGCGGGGCAGCGCCAACTGCTGCTCGGGGCGCGGCAGGGCTTCGGGGCGTGGCGTCGGCTCGTGTTGTAACTGTAACCGGGGTTCGCTCTTGGGGAGCAGTTGGGGATTGGCCTTGGATTCCGTCTGTTGCGCCTGGGGATTGTCCGCCTTTCGTTCGGCCTTAGGCTGTTGTGCCTGGGCATTGTCGGCTTTGCGCTCGGCCGTAGCCTGCTGTGCCTGGGCATTCTCCGCTTTGCGTTCGGCCTTAGGCTGTTGCGCCTGGGGATTGTCCGCTTTGCGCTCGGCCTTAGGCTGTTGCGCCTGGGCGTTATCAGCTTTACGCTCGGATTTAGGCTGCTGCGCCTGGGCATTATCGGCTTTGCGCTCAGATTTCGGCTGCTGCGCCTGGGCATTCTCCGCCTTTCGTTCGGATTTAGGCTGCTGTGCCTGGGGATTCTCCGCTTTGCGTTCGGATTTAGGCTGCTGCGCCTGGGCATTATCGGCTTTGCGCTCAGATTTCGGCTGCTGCGCCTGGGGATTCTCCGCCTTGCGTTCGGATTTAGGCTGCTGCGCCTGGGCATTATCGGCCTTGCGCTCGGATTTAGGCTGACGGGGCGCGGCGCCTGTGGGCTGCGCGGCTTCGCGGCGGCCGGGGGCGGACTTGGCATGGCGGCTGGTGCGCATGCGGCTGATTTCTTCCTCGATTTCCTCGATTTTGGGCACGTCGCATATTTCGTCGGCTTCCATCGCGGTGCGCTTTTCTTTCGAGCGGAAGATGCGGTCGATGAGCTGCGGTTCGCGGCGCAGGCGGGTCAGGGCGGCGCGGGCGGCGACCTGCTGGCTCTCCTTCTTGGAGTAGCCCTTTCCGTCGCTGATGGTGATGTTTTCGATGAGGACTACGCTGCTGAACACGGGGCTGTTGCCGTCGCCGTTTTTCAACTCCTCCATGCGGTAGTCGGACTGGATGCGGTTTTTCTGCGTCCATTCGAGGAGCTTGCTCTTGAAGTTGACTTCCTGGTGGGCCAGTCCGTCGATGTCGACGAGGCGGCCGAGGATGCGCTTCTCGATGAACCACTTGCAGAGGGCGTAGCCGCGGTCCAGGTAGACGGCGCCGATGAGGGCCTCGAAGGCATTGCCGCCGATGTAGCTGTTGTGCGAGCGCGTGCTGGCGCTGCGCTGTATGAGGCGGTCGAGGCCCAGCTCCTCGGCCAGGCGGTTGAGCGTGGAGCGCTGTACGATCTTGCTGCGCGTGCTGGTTAGAAATCCTTCGGGCTTGTTGGGGTAGCGGTGGAAGACGATGTCGCTGACGACGGCTTCCAGGATGGCGTCGCCGAGATACTCGAGGCGTTCGTTGTTGAGGGCTTGTCCCGTCTTGCCGCGGTAGGCGCGCGACTTGTGGGACAGGGCGATGTGGTAGATTTCGAGGTGGTGCGGGTAGAATCCCAGGATTTCATACAAGGTGTTGGGCAGTTGCTTTTCCTTCTGAAAGGCCAGCTTCACCTTGTCGATGAGGTTATGAATCATAGAAAGGGAGTTGCAGGGAGTGGGAGTATGGCGACGTTGCCGGAAAACGTGCGGAGGGCAACCGCCGGCAACGTGTGGCCGCCGGTAGCGGTCACACGTTGCGGTCGATTACCCTCCCGTCGTCATGTATGTATTGGTCGGTTACTGTTCAAATTTCTTCATGATGCAGCAGGCATTGTGGCCGCCGAAACCAAAGGTGTTGCTCAGGGCAGCACGGATGGGGCGTTCCTGTGCTTTGTTGAAGGTGAAGTTGAGCCGGTAGTCGATGTTTTCGTCGTTATCGCCTTCCTCGTGGTTGATAGTGGGCGGAACGATGGCGTCGCGGATGGCCAGACAGCAGGCTATGGCTTCGACGGCGCCGGCGGCGCCGAGCAGATGTCCGGTCATGGACTTGGTGGAACTGATGTTGAGCTTGTAGGCGTGGTCGCCGAAGAGCTGGAGGATGGCCTTCACTTCGGAGATGTCGCCTACGGGGGTCGACGTACCGTGAACGTTGATGTAGTCGATGTCCTCGGGCTTCATGCCGGCGTCCTCAAGGGCGTTGGTCATGACGAGGCGTGCGCCGAGTCCTTCGGGATGGCTGGCGGTGATGTGGTGTGCATCGGCCGACATGCCGACGCCGGCCACTTCGCAGTAGATCTTGGCACCGCGGGCCAGGGCGTGTTCCAGCTCCTCGAGGACGAGGCAGCCGGCGCCTTCGCCCATGACGAAACCGTCGCGGCTGGCGCTGAAGGGGCGCGAGGCGTGCATGGGGTCGTCGTTGCGCGTAGAGAGGGCGTGCATGGCGTTGAATCCGCCGACGCCGGCCGGCCAGATGGCGGCTTCGGCGCCGCCGGTGATGATGGCGTTGGCCTTGCCCAGGCGAATCAGGTTAAAGGCGTCGGCCAGGGCGTTGGTCGAAGAAGCGCAGGCGGCCGTGGTGGTGTAGTTGGGGCCGTGGAAGCCGTATTTGATGGAAATCTCGCCGGCGGCGATGTCGGCGATCATTTTCGGGATGAAGAAGGGATTGTATTTGGGGCCCATCTCTGCACCGTTGACAGCATAGTTGCCGGCTTCTTCCTCAAAGGTGTGGATGCCGCCGATACCGACGCCGAGGATGACGCCGATGCGGTTCTTGTCCACCTTCTCCAGGTCCATGCCGCAGTCCTTGACGGCTTCCATGGCGGCTACGAGGGCGTACTGCTCGTAGAGGTCCATCTTGCGGGCTTCCTTGCGGTCGATGTAGTCCGTCACTTTGAAATCTTTCACCTCGCAGGCGAATTGCGTCTTGAACTTCGACGCGTCGAAATGCGTGATGGGGCCAGCACCGCTGACGCCGTTCTTCATGCTCTCCCACGTTTCCTCCACCGTCTTGCCCAGTGGGGTCAACGCGCCGAGGCCCGTCACGACGACTCTTTTCAGTTCCATGTTGTTTTCGGATTTTAGGTTGATCTGCGCCCCCCGTTATATCTCAAAGTGGGGAGGATACAAATCCGGCCCTTTCGCAGCGAGGTTTGTGTCCTCCCCACTTGTGGGGATGAGGGAACGTAAGTAAAGTTGCTTCTTATTTATTGACGTTGGCCTCGATGTAAGCGATGGCGTCGCCTACGGTAGAAATCTTTTCTGCTTGATCGTCGGGGATGGTGATCTTGAACTCTTTCTCGAATTCCATGATCAGTTCAACGGTGTCCAGGGAGTCAGCGCCCAGATCGTTTGCGAAGCTGGCTTCGTTCTTTACTTCTGCTTCGTCGACACTCAGTTTGTCTACGATGATCTGCTTTACTTTTTCTGCGATATCAGACATAGCTTTCTGTTTTTAGATTATTAATCAGGTTTTTCTTCGTTCTACGGCGGCAAAAGTAGGGATTATTCTGCAACTACACAAGCATTTGAACGAAAAAAACGGAATGTTCCTGCACATTTTTCCATTTTTTGTGCTTACAACGGGCCCTATGGGAGTTTTTACGGGGCTAAGGCGCGTGGCGACGGGCCTTAGCCCCGTTGTGACGCGGACTGGCGCCGGGGCGCTCAGCGTGTGGGGAAGGTCTGGTCGAGCAGGGAGCGTCCCGCCTTGTCGACGACGCGGACGCGCACCTTGCCGTCGGCGCAGTCCAGGCGGGCGGCCGACGAGTAGCCCTGCACGACGACGGGGAAGTCGGCGCCGGCGCTTCCGGCCGGGTGGTAGGCGAAGTGGTGCGTGTGGCCGGAGACGAGCAGGTCGGTCCCGGCGCCGCGCAGCACGGGCAGGAACTTCGCGACGGCGTCCAGCCAGCCGGCCCACGTGCCTTCCTCCTCCATCTGCCGGTCCTCAACGAGGGGGAAGTGGGAGATGACGATGCGGTAGCGGGCGTTGCGCCAGTCGTCGCCGGCCACGATGCCCTTGAGCCACTCGGCCTGCTCCGTGCGGTAGGCGTCGAAGTCCGTCAGGCCGGCGTAGACGGGGTGCGTGTCGGCCTTGTCCTCGCCGCTGTCCAGGTAGACGAGCATCACGTCGCCCAGGCGCTGCGCGCCGTAGAGCTTGCCGCTGCGGGTGGGGAAGTAGTGGGGCAGCGTGCGGGCCAGGTTGCCGCGCGTCTCGTGGTTGCCGCGCACGTAGATGAACGGCTTCTCGGAGGCAAAGCGCTTGACGCTCTGGTCGATGAAAGCGGTGAAGGGTTCCTCGCCCCCTTGCTCCATGTAGTTCATCATGTCGCCCGCATAGACGAAGTCGGTACACGTGCGGTAGTCGAGCAGTTGGAGCAGCGTGTCGAGCAGTTGGGGGCGGCTGTGCATGTCGCTCACGACGAAGAAAGAGCCGCCGCGGCGCGCCGGGTCGAAGGTGCGGAAGGGCGTCCAGGCGGTCACGGCGCTGTCGCCGAACGTCACGCGGTAGGGCTCGAATCGGCGGATTCCGCGGGCCCGGATGCGGTACTCGTAGGCCGTGGCGGGGCGCAGCGCGGCGGCCTCGACGGCGAAGAAGTCGGTGGCGGCGGCCTTCAGACCGTGGGCCGACTGCCAGAAGGTGCGGACCGAGTCGGTCCCCGCCGGGCGCACTTCGACCTCGGCATAGGCCGGGCGCGACGTGTGGAAGACGAACGTGGCGCCGTCGGCGGTCACTTCCTGCAGATACGGGCCGTGGTCCACGGCCATCGGTTGGGCGGCACAGGCGGCCGCCAGGCTGAGCGCGAGGCCCAGCGCGGAGAGGCGGTTTCGATACATAGCGTTGGGTAGTGTTATAGGTGGATGAAAGGCGGGGCCGCGGCGACGGCGAAGGGCGCCGGGGCTGCCGCTCCACAAAATTAGCGATAAAAAACCGGACCGCGGAGCCGCGGTCCGGGAAAAAAGAAACGTCCCCGCGGCGCCGGGCGCTGCGGGGACGGGATGAGTGCGGTCGGTGGACCGGGATTATTTCACGAATACCTTCTTGCCGCCTACGATGTAGAGGCCCTGGGGCAGGTTCTTGAGCGTACCGTCGCTCACCTTGACGCCCTGGAGGTTGTAGACGGGGCCTTCCACCTGGCTGTCGGCCGAAATCTGGTCGATGCCGTCGGCTACGACCTTGAAGCGGAGCGTATAGGTGGTGACGCTTTCCGGATTGACGGCGTAGTCGTTACCCTTGACCGTGAGGGTCAGGACGCCCGTCTCGTCGTCGTAGGCCGTTTCGACCGTAGCGCCGGCGCCTTTCTTCGTGTAGCTGAGGGCAGTGGGGTCGTAGGTCACGGCCGTGAGGTCGTATTCCGTCACGGCTTCGTCGAAGTTGAGCTCGGCGCCCTCGTACGACAGCGCGCTCAGGGCGTGGTAGTAGGTGAAGACCACGTTGTCCACGGTCAGGACGTCGCCTGCCGAGCCGCCGGGAACGGGGTTCGTGGTGAACGAGGCGAGCATCCACTGCTGGGCGGGCTGGTCCTGGCGGTAGGTGAATTCAGCCTCGAAGTGCTGCCATGCGCCGTTCGTCTCGGGGATGAGGATGGCGGCCTCGCCGATGAGGTTCTCCTCCAGGCCCTCGTAGTAGTTGCCGTCGGCGTCAACGTCCGGGTCGCGGTAGTTCACGTCGCCGTGCAGGATGAAGCGGCCGCGGCCGTTTTCGCTGCCGCCGGAGGTGAAGATGGCGTCGCACGATACCTTGTCCGGGCGGCCGGCGAAGAGGAGCTTCTTGTCGGAGGCGTTATAGTTGGCAGAGTTGGCCGGGTCGGCGCTGCCCATCATGATGGTGCCTGTCGTCAGGTTGCCGTTGGCTTTGGCGATCCACAGGTTCTTGGACTCTATCTGTACGGCGTTCTGGCTCTCGAAGCCTTCCACCTTCTTGGGAGCGGGGGACAGGCCGGCCATGTTGGCTAACGAGCCGCCGGCGCTCTCGAAGCTGCTCCACACGTCGTAGGGCGTGGTGACCGTCGTCCAGTTCTCGAAGCCCGGATCGGCAAACTGGTAGATGCCGCTCGTAGGCTCGGGCTCGGGCGTCTCGCCGCTTTCCGTCTTCACCGTATTGATGCGCACGTAGATGGGCGTCTCGTGGCCGCCGTCCTGCACCCAGACAATGTCTACATCAGCCACGAGGTTGTCACCCTCGATGTAGCTCGTCTCGGAGTTAATGTTCACGCGGGCCTGGATAAGGCCGTCGGCGAGGGCCATGTCGACCGGAGCGTTTTCGGCAAAGCGATATTTCTCGCCGTCGGCTACGATGCCGATGTTGTTAAGGGCAATGTCGCCTACGGCCAGTCCGCTGAACTCGAAGTCGTTGAGCAGGAAGTTCACGGTGCCTTCCGTCTCGCCGGCTTCCAGGACCACGTCGGTCGTCATTAGCGGATCGGCGTCCGGGTCAATAGGTGCTCCAAGACCCAAGTAAAGTTCACCACTGTACGTACCTACGACGTCGGCCACGTTCTGGGCGAAGGTGGCCGTACACACGGCGAAGAGCGCCATGATGGAGAGTAGAATCTTCTTCATTTGTTTAGTTTTGAATGAATGATGAATTAATGAATAGTTGATTAATGGGGTAGGACAGGTGGTTTAGAAGAGGTAGGCAAAGCCTACGGTAGCGTAAATGGGATAGAGGGCGAAGGTGACGCTCTCGAAGTCGTCGGGGAAGATGCCGTTGAGCCCCCACTGCAGGTTGGCGAAGACGGTGAGGTGCTTGTAGGCGCGGAACTCGCCGCCGGCCTGGAGGCCCCAGCTGAAGTGGCGCAGGGAGGAGGAGAAGTCGTACGTGGCGCGCGACACCTCGGCCTTCTCGCCCGTGGGGTTCTGGTCGCGGATGTAGCCGTCGTAGGCCTCGCCCGTGAACGAGCCGTTGAACATGTAGGAGAAGTAGGGGCCCGCCGCGACGCTCCAACGGTCGTTGATGGCATAGGTGGCGACGATGGGGAACGTCAGGTAGGTGTTGTCCACCTTTGTCTTGACGTGGCCGGTCCAGGCGCCCATGATGCGGCCCGAGCCGTCGGCGTTGACGGCCTCCATGTGGTAGTTCTTCACCGTAGCGTCGGTGTCCATGCCCTTGGTCTCGAGGCGCACGCCCACCATGATGCCCCAGCGGCTGTCAGTGAACTGTTTGTGGGCGTCGCCCTCAATGGCGAGGGCGAAAGTGGGGCTGTAGCTGTCGATTTTCCGGATTTCGCGCGGCAGGGGCAGGGGCGACGTGCCGCCTATGTTGAAGCCCGCGCTCAGGCGGACGTGCCATCCCTTCAGGGCGGCGCGCAGCAGGTTGTCGTCGCGGTCGGTCGGCTGGGCCACGTTGTCGGCAACGGCGGCCAGGGCGACGAGCGTCGCGGCGCAGAGGGTCAGGAATTTCTTTATCATGTGGGGATATGCGCTGTGGGTTGGTGGGTGGAGTCCGTAATCTTTATTCTTCGCCTTCCCAGACGATGTGCAGCTCGTCTACGTAGAGCGTGCTGCCCACGGCGCCCTCGAAGTAGGCGCCCTGTCGGCTGGAAGTCATGACAATGGCTATGGCGTAGCCGTCGCGGCGGAGGCGCTCCTCGTCGAAGGTCTTGCCGTTCATGGCCCGGAAGGGTTCGCTGAAGAAAGTCCAGTCGGCCGGCTCGCCCGGGTCGTCGATGCGCGCCATCGAGACGATGCGCTCCGAGGTGAGGACGTCGTCGCCGTTGAGCGCGACAAAGTCCTCGGGGTCCACTTCGTAGACCACGGCATAGATGTCGCACGTGTCGTGGAGCTCGGGCCGCACGTTCTGGTCCTTGTCGGTGAACGTCTCGCCTGCAGTGTATTTATAGTAGCCCTCCATGCGCAGCGGCCGTCCCCCGACCAGTTGCAGGCCGAAGTGCGTGGCGCGGCGCGGGTACTGCATGGCGTACTGCGTGCGGAATTCGCCGATAAACAGGTTGCCCGCCGCGATGGGCATGCCTACGGCCTGGCCGAAGCCGCCCGTATCGCGCGTGACGAGCTTCACGCAGTTGCCTTTCACGCCCAGGGCGTACGAGGTGGTGGGATAGTCCGTCGCCGTCTTGCCCATACCCGTCAGGGCGAAGCCCGGGTTTCCGCTGGCCCAGTAGTCGCGGCGCGGGTTTTCCGTGTCGGCCGTGTCGGTCTCGTACCATACGTGGTAGCGCCCCGTGGGGTCAAGTTCGTAGTGCTCGAAGCTGCACCGCGAGATGGGTTGCGGGAAGTTGAACGCCACGGTGTATTCCTTTTGCCAGAGGCCGTCTTCCGAGTGGGCCGTATAGATTTGCGGGGTCGAGAAGTTGCGCATGGCGCCGTTCGCCGTCAGTTCGCCCTCGCTCGTCTGCATGGTCAGGCGGGCGCCGGGCGTCAGCAGGAAGAGCGGGTCCAACTGCGTGCGGTCCGTTCCCTTCTGGATGCTGAAGGCCACGTGGTTGTTCGTGATGATGGGCCGGCCGATGAGCATGTTTCGGTGCTGGCTCAGCCAGACGGAGTCTACCCCCGTGATGTCGCACTCCGCGTTGAGCGCCTCTTCCTTAATGCAGGAGGAGAACAAGCCCAGGCAGGCGGCGGCGATAAGCCACTTCGTAGTCGTCATGTATATCCGTTTCTTGTCAGAGCTAATGTTCAGAGGTGGAGACTTTCTCCGGTGCAAAATTACAAAAAAAGAAAATCAATGTTGCAATTATTTGACAAAATCGACGGATTCACGTTTTTATCATTCAATAAATGAACTGGTTGTACGGATTGGGCCGCCGTTCACGACTGCCGCAGCCGTCGCTCCAGCATGTCGGCCAGGCGGCCGAAGGGGCGGTCGAGCAGTAAGCGCCGCGCCAGTTCGGCCCCGACGGCTACGGCCAGGGCCAGGGCCGTCGCGGCGAGGGCCGCCAGGCCGTAGAGCGGGCTCTCCGCGAGCCCTGCCAGCCACGGCCGCAGGAACGACAGCACCACGCTGTTCACCAGGTAGAGCGGGAAGGCAAAGCCCGCGATGTAGTTCACCGTGCGCGACGGCACCGGCCGCCAGCGCTCGAAGCAGCAGAACAGGGCCACGGCTGCCGCGAGGATGAGCAGGTTGTTGTCCCGGGCGAAGAGTGTCGTCACGCGCCCCGAGGAGAGGAGCACGGCCGTGCCCAGCGCCCAGACGGCCAGGCAGCAGCCCGCCGCCACCCCGCCGCAGTGGCGCCGCAGCCATCGCGGGATGCCGAAGCGCCGCAGGTAGCGCCCCAGCAGGTAGACCAGCGTGAAGTTCATCAGGCCCTTGCCCAGGTCGTTCTGGATTTCCACGCCCAGCAACGTGGGCGCGGCGACGAAGAAGAAGGCCCACAGGGCGAGCAACTGTCCGAAGCTGCGCTGCGAGAGCGTCTCGGCCATGCGGTTGAGCCACGGCGAGAAGCAGAGCAGCACGACGTAGCACGTCATGAACCAGTATTTCCGCGAGAGGATGGGGAAAATGGCCGCCCGCACTTCGGCCGTCGTGAGCGTGTGGCCCAGGAAGGCCAGCTCCACGGCGTAGGACACTACGGAGTAGGTCCACACCACGAGCAACAGGCGCAGCAGCTTGCCCCACCCGAAGCGCACGCCGAACCAGCCGGAGATGAGGACGAAGAGGCTTACCCCCGTATTGCCCACCGCATTGACCGCCAGCAGCAGCTGTTGGTTGAGCGGCTGGCCGGTACGGAAGGCGTAGCCCCAGGCGTGCATCAGGACGATGAGCAGTATGCTCACGATGCGCAGCATTTCAAAGTTGGATTGTCGGACGGATTTTGTCATGGCACGAAGAGAGTCTGGAGAAACGGGCCTTAGCCTGGTTTTTACTGGCCTTAGCCCCGTCGCGACGGGGCTAAGGCCAGTGGGGGCGCGGCTTGGGGCCGGCGGGCCGGCGCCTCCCGCAGCGGCGAGGCGGCCCGGGCGGCCTGCCGGCGCGGCAATAGCGCGCCCCTCGTCGCCCTGTTCCGGGCGCGGCCGGTTTTCATGCCGTAAAGATAGCGAAATATTTATTTTTATTCGTGAAAATCCCCGGACAGACTTCGCGTTTTTTTCGTTCCGCTTTCCGTGACCCCGTAGCCCTATATATAATAGGTGTGTTTTCCGCCCCCAGTCCGCCGGCGTTTTTCCCCGTCGGCGGGCCGTCTTCCCGTCCCGCCGGCCGCGGCGCGGCCCGTCCGGGCGGCGGGCGGAAACTGTGCGGCGGCCGGCCGGCCCCGGCCGCGGGCTGGGGCGACAAGGCAAGGCCGGCGACGGAGCCGCTCGGTGCGGTCCGTCGCCGGACTTTCGCGTGGCGTCGCCTGGGGGCGGCGGCGCGCTCAGCGTTTCACGGTGTCGGAGTTCTGATTGTAGGCCTTGGCCACGCAGCGCCATTGCCCGTCCATCTTCAGCAGGAGCAGGTAGTCCGTGAAGTCGATGCGCCCGCCCCATTTCTCTTCGAGCACACGCACCACGGCGAGCGTCTCCTCCAGGGTCACGACGTCGACACGGGCGCGGAAGTCCGGCCCGGCGCCGACGGTGTCCACGTTGTGGTAGAACTGTTCGATGGAGCCGTGTTCCAGCTCCCCGTCCAGGTAGCCGAACAGGACGGCTTCGTCGGTGAACAACTCGCGGGCGTAGCGGCTGTTGCCCTCGGCTACGCTGCGCACGAACTTCATGGCCGCTTCCTCCACGGCCTTGTACGCTTCGATGTTGGCTCTCATAGGTCTGTCTTTTTGGGGTTTATGCGTGTTGCAAAAGTAAGCGGTACGGGCGGACCGCGCAAGTACCGAAAAATTATTCAGGTACTGAAAATTTTTTCGGTGTGCCCTGCGGACGGCGCCTTCTTTGTAACTTTGCGGCAGCGCATAAGGAAAAGCGTACCGCTATGTATGAACGAAAGATACCCGTCGACCTGGACTGTCCGTTGCGCCTGACGCTGAGCCTGCTGGGCTCGAAGTGGAAGTCGTGCATCCTGGATGAGCTGCGCCACGGCCCGTTGCGGCCCAGCGAGCTCCACCGCCTCTTTCCCGAAGCCGCGCCCCGCGTGCTCGACCTCCAGCTCAAGGAGCTCGTGGCCGACGGCCTGGTGGCCAAGACCATCTATCCCGAACTGCCGCCCCGTTCGGAGTACGCCATCACGCCGCTCGGCCTGTCGCTGCTGCCTATCATCGACGCCATGCTGGCCTGGGGCGAGGCCCACATGGACCTGTTCGAGCGGAAGTTCGGTACGCGCTGCTGAGGCGGGCCGCGGGGGCCGCGGGTTTCTGAAAAATCCCTTGTCTGCATGAAAACGATTCGACTCCTCTATCCCCAATGGCAGGGCGGCGACATTGCCCGCTGGATTCCCGAAGTTAGCGACCCTGCCCGCGCGGCCCGGGGCTACTGCCTCGGCGCCCGGCTGCTCGACCTCCTCGTCCCGGCCCGCGGGCAGGAGACCTACACCGTGCCCGTGACGACCGAGCCGGGCGAGCGACGGGTCACGGACGGCGTGCTGGACCGCGACGCCATCGCCGCGCAGACCCGGGCCGCCCTCGACGTGCTCCGCCGCGCCGCGCCCGACCGCATCGTGACGCTGGGCGGCGAATGCTCCGTGAGCGTGGTGCCCTTCACCTACCTGTCGGCGCGCTACGGCGGCGACCTGGCTGTCGTATGGGTGGACGCGCACCCCGACATCACGTTGCCCGGCGACCCGTACGCGGGCTTCCACGCCATGGCCGTGACGGCCTGCATGGGCTTGGGCGACCGCGAAATCGTGTCCGCCCTGCCGGCCCGCATCGCGCCGGAGCGCATCCTCCTGGCGGGCCTGCGCGACTGGGAGCGCGAGGAGATACGCCGCCGCCAGGAGCAGTACGGCCTGCACCACCTCGCGCCCGCCGACCTGCGCGCCGGCAGCGACGCCCTGCGCCGCTGGCTCGACGGCTGCGGCGCCCGCCACGTGGCGGTACACCTCGACCTCGACGTCCTCGACCCGGCCGAAATCGTCGCCGCCGCCGGGACGGCCCCCGACGGCCTGCGCATGGCCGACGTGGTGCGCGTCATCGGCGAAGTGGCGGCGGCCAAGGACCTCGTAGCCCTCACCGTGGCCGAACCGATGCCGCGCACCGCCCTCCGCCTCCAGGAGATGCTCAGCCAGTTGCCCCTGCTGCAATAAGCCGCCGCGTCCGGACGCCGACGGTGGCGGAAAACACGGGGCTAAGGCCCGTAAAAACTGGGCTTAGCCCCGTCGCGACGGGCCTTAGGCATGTGGCGCGGGGCACAGGGGCCGCGTTCGGGCGGCCCGTCCGGTCCGCTCTCCGGCCCTTTCGCCGCGAAGCGGGCCGCCGGCCTCCCGGCAGGGGGCGCCGGACCGGGGCCGGGAAAAAATTCGGGCGCTTAGCTTGGCCGGTCGGCGCGGACGGCGTATCTTTGCACCC
>USPK01000034.1 GCA_900556465.1 uncultured Prevotella sp.
CGCCCCGCTTCCTGCCGTTGCCGGCGGACGGGGCGGGGCCCGCTCCTTACGGGGCCAGGGCCCGTCGCCACGGGGCTAAGGCCAGTTTTTACGGGAATAGGGCGAGTTTTTACGGGGCTAAGGGGAGTGTTTCCCGGAACTGGCGCCGTGAAAACCCGCCTTTGCTTTCCCGCCGCGCGGCCCGGGCCGCCGTTTTTCTGAGAACGAACAAGAATCTTTCGACAATGGAACATAACAACGAAGTCAAGCAAAGCTGGTGGGAGAAAGGGTTCGCGGACGAGCCCGTGCCGGCCGGCGTGGACCTGAAGGCGGAAATCCGCCGCCTCTGCCAGGAGAAGAATGCCGTCATCCTGGCCCACTACTATACGGAAGCGGCCGTGCAGGACGTGGCCGACATCGTGGGCGACAGCCTCGCACTGGCCCAGCAGGCGGCGCGTACCGACGCCGACATCATTCTCATGTGCGGCGTCCACTTCATGGGAGAGACGTGCAAGCTGCTCTGTCCCGCGAAGAAGGTGCTCCTGCCCGACCTGGGCGCCACCTGTTCGCTGGCCGAGAGCTGCCCGGCCGAGGCCTTCGCGGCCTTTGTCCGCGAGCATCCGGGCCACAAGGTCGTCTCGTACGTCAATACGTCCGCAGCGACGAAGGCCGTGACCGACGTGGTGGTCACTTCGGGCAATGCCCGCCAGATAGTGGAGAGCTTCCCGGCCGACCAGCCCCTCATCTTCGGCCCCGACCGCAACCTGGGCAGCTATATCAACGCCGTGACGGGGCGCCGCATGCTGCTTTGGGACGGAGCCTGCCACGTTCACGAGCGTTTCTCCGCCGCGCGGGTGGCTGAGCTGAAGGCCCGCTACCCCGAGGCCCGCGTGCTGGTCCACCCGGAGTGTCGCAGCGAAGTCGTGGCCCTGGCCGACAAGGTCGGTTCGACGGCCGCCCTGCTTCGCTACGCCGCCGAGAGCGACGCGGACACGTTTCTCGTCGTTACGGAGAGCGGCATCCTGCACGAGATGCGCCGCCGCGCGCCCCGGAAGACGTTCATCCCCGTCCCGCCCGAGGAGCCCGGCTGCGCCTGCAACGAGTGCCAGTACATGCGCCTCGTGACGCTGCCGAAGATGTACAACGCGCTGCGCTACGAGTGGCCCGCCGTCGAGGTGGACCCCGCCGTGGCCGAAGCCGCCGTGCGGCCCATCGACCGCATGCTCGAGCTCTCAGCCCGCTTGGGCCTCTGACATACTTACTCCTCCCCTTCCCGGGGCCGCGACAGCGCGTCGCGGACCACGAGCGAGGCGAGCACCAGGCCGAAGGCTGCCGTGGCGTGGGCTACGGAGCCGTTGACGAGGCCCTGTTCGCCTCGCTCGTTTTCGCCCAGGTTGGGCAGCAGCTCGTCGCTGTAGACGCACTGGAACCGGCGCGCCGGGAAGAGGCCCTGCCGCTTGAACTTGCGGCGCAAGGCGGCGGCCAGCGGGCAGCCCTTCACCTTCCAGAACTCCGTAACGGCGATGCGCGTGGGGTCCATCTTGAGCGCGGCGCCCATGGAGGAGAACAGGCGGGCCCGCGAGGCCGTGGCCCGGCGGATAAGGAGGGCCTTGTCCTCCAGGCTGTCGATGGCGTCGACGACGTAGTCGAAGTCGTCGAGGACGAAGGCGTCGGCCGTCGCGGCGCCGTAGCGCTCGCAGCGGGCCCGGACATCGGC
Source organism: uncultured Prevotella sp. (assembly GCA_900556465.1). Taxonomy (GTDB): domain Bacteria; phylum Bacteroidota; class Bacteroidia; order Bacteroidales; family Bacteroidaceae; genus Alloprevotella. The sequence goes on from USPK01000034.1 coordinate 1,697, forward strand.
GTCGGGGGCAATGTCGAGCAGGCGCTCGCGCAGGGCCTCCACCTTCGGGCGCCCGAGAGTGGACGTCGTGGCTACGAGCTGTCGGTTCAGGTTGGAGGGGCAGACCGCGTCGGGGTCGACGACGGTGAGGTGGCCTATGCCCGAGCGCACCAGGCTCTCGGCGCACCAGCCGCCCACGCCGCCCACGCCGAAGAGCACCACGCGCGCCGCGGCCAGGCGCTCCAGGCCCGCCGGCCCGACAAGGCGCTCCGTGCGCTGCAGGCGGGCTTGTCTGAGGTTGTCCATAGGTTCTGTCATGTTTTCAGTCATTGCGTACGTCCGGGGCCGCCGCGGCGCGTCCCGCTGCGGCGGCCCGGACGTGCAAAAGTAGGAAGAAATCCGCGTTTTCCCCCTTCCGCGCGACGGAAAAGCCGGCCGCGCGGCCCGCGATTCACGATTAGTTGCTAACTTTGCCGTCACTATGCGAGTTCTCTTAGTGAATACGTCCGAACTGGCCGGCGGCGCAGCCATCGCCGCAGGCCGGCTGCTGCGCGCCCTTAACCGCAACGGCATCGAGGCCGAGCTGCTGGTGCGCGACAAGCAGACGGACAATCCGCGCGTGGTGGCCCTGCCCTCCAGCCCCATGCTCCGTGCCAACTTCCTGCTGGAGCGGCTCGACGTGGTGCGGGCCAACGGGCTGCGCCGCGACAATCTCTTCGCCATCGACCCGGCCACGCGCGGCACGGACATCACGCGCTTGCCCGAGTTCCAGAGGGCCGACGTGGTCCACCTGCACTGGGTGAACCAGGGCATGCTCTCCCTGCGCGGCCTGCGCCGCATCCTGGCCACGGGGAAACGCGTCGTCTGGACGCTCCACGACATGTGGCCCCTCACGGGTATCTGCCATCACGCCGACACGTGCGAGGGCTGGCTGAGCGGCTGTGGCCGTTGCCCGCTGCTCCACCGGCCGGGCCCCGACGACCTGTCCCACCGCACGTATGCCCGCAAGGCTGCGGCCTACGCTACGGGCAAGATGGCCTTCGTGGCGTGCAGCGACTGGCTGGCCGCTCTGGCGCGGCGCGCCCCCTTGCTCGCGGGCCAGCGCGTAGAGAGCATTCCCAACCCGCTCGACACTTCGCTCTTCTCGCCCGCCGACCGTGGCGAGGCGCGCAGGCAGCTGGGCTTGCCGCAGGAGCGCCGTCTCGTCCTCTTCGTGGCCTACAAGGCGACGGACCCGCACAAGGGCATCGACTACTTGCGCCGGGCGATGGCCATGCTGGCGGAGCGCGACGCTACCTGGCGCGACCGCGTCGGCATCGTGGCCGTGGGGCGCGAGGCCAGTTACCTGAAAGACAGCTTCGCCGTCCCGGTCTATCCGCAGGAGTACGTGGCCGACACGGCTACGATGGTGCGCTACTACCGGGCGGCCGACGTGCTCGCCATGCCGACCCTGCGCGACAACCTGCCCAACACCGTGGCCGAGGCCATGGCCTGCGGCGTGCCCTGCGTGGCCTTCGGCGTGGGCGGCCTGCCGCAGATGATAGACCACGGCGTGAACGGCTACCTGGCCCGGCCGCAGGACGCCGCTTCGCTGGCCGAAGGGCTTCGCGTCCTGCTCGGTCCCGGGGCCAACGCCTGGGGCGCTGCCGCCCGCGAGAAGGCCGTGAAGAGCTACTCCGAGCAGGCTGTGGCCGCCCGCTATGCCCGCGTCTACTGCGACGAGTGAAGGCCGGCCGCCCCCTCTTGCCACAATCAATAGCCTACTTATCATTGGTATGTCAGAACCTCCGCTTATAAAAATTACCGTAGCTACGGTCACCTTCAATGCGGCCCGTCAGATTGACCGCACTATCCGTAGCGTTGAAGAACAGGACTATCCCTACGTCGAGCATCTCATCATCGACGGCAACTCGTACGACGGAACGCTCGAGGCGGTCCATCACTACCAGGAGCGCAACAGCGTGGCCCGCGTGCCGCACGAGGTGAACTGCCTCAGCGAGCCGGACGAGGGCCTTTACGACGCGATGAACAAGGCGCTCGACATGGCCACGGGCCACTATATCGTCTTTCTCAATGCCGGCGACAGTTTCCACGCCCCCGACACCCTGACGCGCATCGCCGATGCGGCGCGCACGCTGCCCCAACTCCCGGCCGTCATCTATGCCGACACGGACCTGGTGGACGAGGCGGGCCACTTCCTGCGCCACCGCCGCCTGGCACCGCCCGAGCACCTGACGTGGCGCTCCTTCCGCAACGGGATGCTGGTCTGCCATCAGTCGTTCTTTGCCCGGACGGACCTGGCACGCCAGGAGCGCTACGACCTGGACTACCGCTTCTCGGCGGACTTTGACTGGTGCATCCGCATCCTGCGCGAGGCGGCGCGCCGGCAGTTGCCCTTGTGCAACGCCCACCTCGTGGCGACGGACTACCTGGCCGAAGGCCTCACGACGCGCCACCACAAGGCCTCGCTGCGCGAACGGTTCCACATCATGGCGCGCCACTACGGCTGGCCGACGGCCGTAGCGCGCCACGTCTGGTTCGTGGTGCGCGCCGTCTTCAAGCGCTGAGGCGCGGGCCGCCGCCGGTCGCCGCGCCGACGGGGCCTATTCCCGTAAAAACTGGGCCTATTCCCGTGCGAACGGGGCTAAGGCCCGTCGCCACGCGCCCTATTCCCGTTTTTCCTACCCTTATTCCCTACCCTCCCATGTTTCCCCTCTCTCCCGAGAAAGCCTATGCCCGGGCCACGGCCAGCTGTTCGCGCCGCGAATACTGCCGGGCCGATTGGGCGCGGAAGTTTGCAGCGGCCGGTCTGCCGGCGGCCGCTGCGCGCGAACTGCTGGACCGCCTCGAGGCGGAAGGCTACGTGGACGACCGCCGCTATGCCCGCGCCTTTGTCCACGACAAGACGGCCTACGACCTCTGGGGCCGCATCAAGGTGGCCCACGCGCTGCGGGCCAAGGGCGTGGCCGCCGGAGCGGTGGACGAGGCCCTGGCCGAGGTGGACGAGGAGGCCTACCGGGCGGGCCTGGTCCGCCTGCTGGAGCGGAAGACGCGCACCCTGCCGCCGCTCGATGCGCGCGAACGGCGGCAGCGCCTGATGCGCTACGCCGCGGGGCGCGGCTTCGAGGCGGCGCTCGTGGCGCGGCTGCTCGGCGCGGACGACGACTGAGGCCCTTGCGGCCGGCTGTCAGCATATAGGGCCGCGTCCGGCCTCGTATCCGGATATTTTTCGTAATTTTGCCTTTGCCAAACAAAAACTAATCATGAGCCAGAAACTCGTACAGAATCAAGCGGCGGTACAGACGCAGCAGCTCTCCCTCCTCCAGGTGGCGCTGGCCAACCTGGTGGAGCTGCCCATCACCGAGCTGGCCGACCGCGTGCGCGACGAAATGGTGGACAACGCTGCCCTCGAGGAGGCGGACCATGACCCCGCAGCCGCCGCCGGCGAGGCGGACGACGAGACGGCTGGCGAGGAGGGAGAGCCCGAAGAGTGGCGCGACGCCAACGGCGACTTCGGCGAAGCGATGGGCGACTACTTCAACGACGACGAAGTGCCCGACTACCTGCGCGAACGGGCCGACGCCGCCCGCGAACGCCACGAGATGCCCCTCACCGGCGGGACGTCGTTCTACGACGACTTGCTGAACCAAATCGGGGAGCACGACTTGAACGAACATGAACGCGAGGTGATGGCCTACCTCATCGGCTCGCTCGACGCCGACGGCCTGCTGCGCAAGGACCTGGCCGCCCTGGCCGACGAACTGGCCATCTATCACGGCGTCAGCACCGACGAGGCCGAACTGACGCGCCTGCTGGGCGTGCTCCAGACGTTCGAGCCCCGCGGCATCGGCGCCCGCTCGCTCCAGGAGTGCCTGCGCCTGCAGCTCGAGGACCCGGAGCGCCGCTCGCCCTGGAAGGGGCTGGCCCTCGAGGTGGTGAACCATTATTATAAGGAGTTCATCGGAAAGCACTGGGACACGCTGCGGCAGCGCCTGGGCGTGGACGAGGAGACCATGGGCCACGTGCGCCACGAACTGACCCACCTGAACCCGATGCCAGGCAGCACGCTGGGCAGCGGTACGACCGTGACGGCGCCGACCGTGGTGCCCGACTTCTACGTACACATTGGTGCCGACGGCCTGCCGGACGTGGAGCTGAACGACGGGGACGTGCCCGAGCTGCGCGTAAGCCGCGCCTTCAGCGACTTTATCAGCCAGTACGCCCGCCAGCGCGACAAGCTGACGCGCGAGCAGCGCGAGGCCTACGTCTATGCGCGCCAGAAGGTGGACGCCGCCCAGGCCTTCATCGGCCTTATCAACCGGCGGCGGCAGACGCTCCTGACCGTCATGCGGGCTATTGTCAGTTTGCAGCAGGACTTTTTTACAAACGACGACGACGAGGCCCAGCTCCGCCCCCTTACGCTCAAGGAGGTGGCCGCCCGGGCGGGCGTGGACATCTCTACGGTGTCGCGCGTCACGGGCAGCAAGTATGTCCAGACGGACTACGGGACCTATCCGCTGAAATATTTCTTCTCTTCACAGTTTACCACCGAGGCGGGCGACGAACTCTCGGCCCGGAAGGTGCGCGCCGCCCTGCGCGAAATCGTAGACGCCGAGGACAAACAGCACCCCCTCTCCGACGAAGCCATCACGGCGCGGCTCAAGGACCGCGGATTGCCCGTGGCGCGCCGCACGGTGGCGAAGTACCGCGAACAGTTGGGCATCCCCGCCGCACGCCTCCGCCGCGAGTGAGGCCCGGGAGCCTGTCTTTTTAACGTAAGCCTTATGAATAACAGGTACGTCATCCTGACCGCCCAAGTGGTCTCGTTGATTTTCTCACCGTTCTACTTGCCGGTGTTTGCTTTCGTGATGCTATTCTTCTTCAGCTACCTGAACTACATGCCGTGGACGTTCAACCTGGCCATCCTCCTGATGGTCTACACCCTCACGGTGCTGCTGCCGCGCCTGGCCATCTACGCCTACCGCAAGCTGAACGGCTGGACGCGCTACGAGCTGAGCTACCGCCGACGCCGCTACGTGCCCTATGTCCTGTCCATCTCGTGCTACGCCACGTTGCTCTATCTCATGAGCAGTCTGCGAATGCCGCGCTTCACACTGGCCATCGTGGCGGGCGCACTGGCCATACAGGTGGTCTGCGCACTCGTCAACTCCTGGGTTAAGGTGAGCACCCACGCGGCCGCTTCGGGGGGCGTCATCGGTGCGGTGGCGGCTTTCTCGGCCCTGTTGAACTTCGACCCGACCGGCTGGCTGTGCGTCAGCATCCTACTGTCCGGGATGGTTTGCTCTGCGCGCCTCATCCTGCGGCAGCACACGCTGGCCGAGGTGGGACTGGGCGTGCTCATCGGCATACTCTGCGGCTTCTTCTGCATACTGTTGATATGAACCTTCAATACTTATACCGTTATGACTCCTATCGTTAGCATCATCATGGGCAGTACGTCTGACTTGCCCGTTATGGAAAAGGCGGCGCGCTTCCTGGAAGAGATGGAAGTGCCCTTTGAGATGAACGCCCTCTCGGCACACCGCACGCCGGCCGAAGTGGAGAGCTTCGCCCGCGGCGCGGCCCAGCGCGGCCTGCGCGTGGTCATCGCCGGCGCCGGCATGGCCGCGGCCCTGCCCGGCGTTATCGCCGCCAACACGACGCTGCCCGTCATCGGCGTGCCCATTAAGGGAATGCTCGACGGCCTCGACGCCCTGCTCTCCATCGTACAGATGCCTCCCGGCATTCCCGTGGCTACGGTCGGCGTGAACGGCGCGCAGAACGCCGCCATCCTGGCCGTCGAGATGCTGGCCCTATCGGACACGGCCCTAGCCGAGCGCCTGGCCGCCTACAAAGCCGGCCTGAAGGACAAAATCGTGAAGGCCAACGCCGAGCTCGCCGCCGTGAAGTATCAGTACAAGACGAACTGACGGCGCGCCGGCACGTCGCATCCCTTAATCCTGTTGCCATGGATCTGTTCAATTACCAGCCGCGCGCTTCCCACCGGGTACGCGTGGGCAACCGTCCGCTCGGCGGCGGCGAACCTATTCGCCTGCAGAGCATGACTACGCGGCCCACCACCGACACGGCGGGCTGCGTCGAGCAGGCTATCCGCATCTTCGACGCCGGTGCGGACTATGTGCGCCTCACTACGCAGGGCACCCGCGAGGCCGAGAACCTGCGCGCCATCCGCGACGAGCTGCACCGCCGCGGCTACGACCGCCCGCTCGTGGCCGACGTCCACTTCAATCCCAACGTGGCCGACGTGGCCGCCACCATAGTCGAGAAGGTACGCATCAACCCCGGCAACTACGTGGACCCGGCCCGCACGTTCAAGCATCTGGAGTACACCGACGAGGAGTATGCCGCCGAGCTGCGCCGCCTCGAGGAGCGCTTCGGCCGCCTGTTGGCCATCTGCCGCGAACACGGCACGGCGCTCCGCATCGGCGTGAACCACGGTTCGCTCTCGGACCGCATCATGAGCCGCTACGGCGACACGCCCGAGGGCATAGTGGAAAGCTGCATGGAGTTTCTCCGCGTCTGCGTCCGCGAAGACTTCCGCGACGTGGTCGTATCCATCAAGGCCAGCAACACGGTCGTCATGGTCCGTTCCGTACGGCTGCTCTGCGACGCCATGAGGCGCGAGGGCATGGACTTCCCGCTCCATCTCGGCGTGACCGAGGCCGGCGAGGGCGAGGACGGGCGCATCAAGAGCGCTGCCGGCATCGGGGCGCTCCTGGCCGACGGCATCGGGGACACCATCCGTGTCTCGCTGAGCGAGGAGCCTGAGCGCGAAGTGCCGGTGGCTTACAAGCTGGCGGCCTACGTAGTGCGGAGCCGTTCGGGCCATGCCTTCATTCCCGCCACGCCTTGCCCGCTGTTCGACTACCTGAACCCCGTGCGCCGCGCCACGTGCCCCGTGGGCCCCATCGGTGGCGGACAGGTGCCCGTCGTTATCTCGGCCCGCACGGACGGCAGCCGCGAGACGGGCAGCCTGAAGCCCGACTTCGTCTACTGCGGGGCCCAGCTCCCCGCCGCTGCCGACCGCATCCCCGGCGTGGGCTACATTGTCGACGCGGCCTCGTGGACGGGCGAGCCCGATACCTATCCCGCCTATCCGCCCCATTTGCTGATGACGGTGGGCGCCAGCGCCGCGCCGCTGAAATTCCTCTTCCTCAGCTATCCCCTGCTGACGGACGAAGTGCGCGCCTGTCTGCGCCTCCACCCCGAGATGGTCGTCATCGCGCAGTCGGGGCACGCCAACCGCCTCGGCGAGCAGCGCGCCCTGGTCCACGACCTGTGGAACGCCGGCATACCCGCGCCCGTCGTCTTCTTCCAGCAGTACAGCTGCGGCGCGGCCGGCAAGGAGGACTTCCAGATCCGCGCGGCGGCCGACATGGGCCCCTTGCTCTTCGACGGCCTGGCGGACGGCGTGTTCCTGTACGACGAGGCGCCCCGCGGCGCCCGGCCGCTGCCCCATGCCGTGCAGGACGAGACGGCCTTTGCCATCCTGCAGGCTACGCGGGCACGGACCACGAAGACCGAGTACATCAGCTGTCCCGGCTGCGGGCGCACGCTCTACGACCTGCCGGGCACCATAGCCCGCGTCAAGGCCGCCACGGCCCATCTTACGGGGTTGAAAATCGGCATTATGGGCTGCATCGTCAACGGCCCGGGCGAGATGGCCGACGCCGATTACGGTTACGTCGGGGCCGCACGCGGCAAGGTGAGCCTCTATCGGGGCCGCACCTGTGTGGAGAAAAACATTCCCGCCGAAGAGGCCGTCGACCGTCTGCTCCAGCTCATCGAGCGCGACGGCCGGGGCACCGCCGCCCCCGCCGCCGGGGCCTGACGCCACGGCTGCGGCGCGCCGCCCTGCGGCCTCTGGCTCTCGCCTCCCCTTCCCGTCCCGTCGCGGCCGGAAGGGGAGGCGAACGTTTTGTGCCAGTCCGCCGGCGGCCGATGAATAGAAAATTCGCGTGCAGCCCTATTTTCTTGCATTTTATTCGTATATTTGCAGGCAGAATCAGTATAAAACATGAATATCCCCTTACTTTCGGCCGCCGAGGCCGCCGCCCGGATCAACGACGGCGACCTGCTGGGCATCGGCGGCTTCGGTCCGTCGGGTTCGCCCAAGGCCATCCCGCCCGCCATTGCGGCCCGCGCGCGTGCCGAACACGCCGCCGGCCGCCCTTTCCGTGTGAACGTCGTCACGGGCGCTTCGATCGGCGCCAGCTGCGACGGCGAACTGGCTGCCGCCGATGCGGTGGACCGCCGCCTGCCTTTCTCCGTGAATGCGGAGATGCGTAAAGCCTACAACGACGGACGCGTGCGCTACAACGACCTTAACCTCTCGGACAATGCCGCTCACCTGCGGCAGGGCATCACCGGCCGGCCCGACTGGGGCATTATCGAAGCCTGCGACGTGCAGGAGATCCGCGGCAAGTGCCGTATCTACCTGACTGCGGGCATCGGCATCGCGCCCACCATCTGCCGTCTGGCGCGCAACGGCGTATTCATCGAGCTCAATTCCTGGCACTCCACGCGCATTGTCGGTATGCACGACATTTACGAGATAGAGGACCCGTGGTTTCGCGCCCCGGTGCGCATCACGCAGCCCATTGAGCTCATCGGCCTGCCCTATATCGAGGTCGACGCCTCCCGGATTGCGGGCATCGTCGAGACGCATCTGCCCGACGAGGCCCGGCCCATGGCCCCCGCCACGCCGGTGACGGAACGCATCGGGCAGCACGTGGCCGACTTCCTGCTGTGGAACATGCGCGAGGGCTATCTCTTCCGCGACCGCCTGACGCTGCAGAGCGGCGTGGGCAGTGGCGCCAACGCCGTGCTCGGCGCCCTGGGCCGCTCGGCCGAGCTCCCGGCCTTCAACATCTATACCGAGGTGCTCCAGGAGGAGCCCCTGCGCCTCATCGGCGAGGGCCGTGTGGTCGCCGCCTCTACCGGCGCGCTCACCATCAGTCCCGAGCACCTGCAGCAGCTTTACGCCAACATCAACGACTATCGCGGCCGCCTCGTCATCCGTCCGTCCGAAATCTCGAACTGTCCCGAAATCATCGCCCGCCTGGGCATCTGCTCGCTCAATACGGCCATCGAGGTGGACATCTACGGCCACGTGAACTCCACCAAGATTGGCGGCACGCGCATGATGAACGGTGTGGGCGGGTCGGCGGACTTTACGTGCAACGCCCAGCTCTCCATGTTCACCTGCGGTTCCACGGCGAAAGACGGCCGTATCAGTTCCATCGTCCCCTTCTGCTCGCACGTGGACCATACGGAGCACTACGTCGACGCCGTTATCACGGAGTACGGCGTGGCCGACCTGCGCAACAAGTGCGCCATGGAGCGCGCCGAGGCCCTGGTGGCCGTGGCCCATCCCGACTACCGCCCCCTGCTGCGCGACTACCTGCGCCTGGCCGAACGCTTCGGCGGACACACGCACCACGTCCTCTCGGCCGCCTTCGCCATGCACGACACCTTCCGCCGCAAGGGCGACATGCGCCTGACGCGCTGGGAGGAATACATCGTAGACTGACGGCCCGGCCCCCCGGCCTCGCGGCGGCGCGTCCCGACCGCCCGGACACGGGCCTTAGCCCCGTAAAAACTGGGCCTATTCCCGTAGCGACGGGGCTAAGGCCCGTGTCGACGGTTCCTGTCGCAGAAAAATTGAGCGGTCCGCTCCGACATTTTCGGAGTGGGCCGCTCTATCTTTGCACCTGTTGCGGCCCCCCGCCAAAGGGCTGGCCGGTCGCGACGCGTTGCGCAGCGCTTACGAACTAACCTGAAAAAACCATGAAAAGAGAAGAAAATCTGGGTACGCTTAACCGTAACCCGCTCAACATCCGTTGCTCGACCCGCAACCACTGGCTGGGCCTCGACCCGAAGCGGCCCTGCGTCAAGGGTTTCTGCCGCTTCATCAGTGTGGCCTATGGCTATCGCGCTGCCGTCGTGCTCATCAAGACCTACATCCAGCGCCGGGGCTGCACCACGCCGCGGCAAATCATCGGCCGCTGGGCCCCGCCGTCGGAGAACCGCACGGCGCTCTACGTGGCCGCCGTCTGCGGGCGCAGCGGCCTGGACCCCGACACGCCGATTGAGGTGGAGGGGCCACAGATAGGCCGCCTCGTGGCCGCCATGGCCAGGCAGGAGACCGGGGCCCGCATCGTGCCCGAAGCGGTCGACGAGTTGCGCCGCAAGTTCGGCGTGTAGCGGCCCTCGCCCCTGTTGCGGCGGACCGTATTGTAGAACGTAAAAAGAAAGGAATAGAGATGACAACTGGAAGAATGATGCGCCGGCGGCGGGCCAGCCGCCGCGAGAATGCGCGCTGGGAATCGCGGCGCGAGGTGGCCAAGCGCTGTTTCGACATGGAGAACGGGCGGATGGCCGTGGCCCGGCTGAACCGCTGGATTAAGGGCGACCCGACGCTGCGCGCCGCGCTCCTGGCCTGCGGCTACCGTCCGCGCACGCGGCGGCTGCAGCCCGCCGTGGTGCGCGTCCTGCACCGTTATTTGTACTGAACGGTCCCGTCGCCCGTCCCGCCATAGTCGCGGGCCAGGGTCCGGGCCACGTCGCCGAGCAGGCGGCGCAGGTCCTCCGGGGCTACGACGCGGATGTCCGCGCCGAAGGCGAGCAGTTGCCCGACAAAGTCGCGCGTCAGCGCCACGTCGAGCTCAAAGCGCGGCCCGCCTTCCGGCGCGGACGTTTCGTGTTGCGAGGCGTGGAGCGGCCTTTGGCGCAGGTAGGCCGCCGTGTGGCGGTCCGTCGGGGCCAGGACCACGTGGCAGGGGCGCACGTCGCTTCCGCCGTAGGCGCCGAAGCTGTGGGCGAAGTAGGCGGCCGGGCTGAAGTCCGCCGGGCGGCGGAAGCGCATGGGCAGGAGCGTGAGCCCCGCAATGCGGTCCACGGCGAAGTTGCGCACCTCGCCGTGGCGTTCGCTCAGCCCCACGGTGTAGTAGAAGCCGCGGATGAGCGTCAGGGCGTAGGGGGAGAAGAGCGTGGTGTAGGCCGCCTTGTCGAGCGGGGCATAGTCCATGCGCAACTGGTGGCGCGAGGTGACGGCCTCGGCGAGCAGGGGGAGCCAGGCCTGGGTGGCGTCGGCCGGGTCGCCGTCGCGTTCCGCCGCCCCGCCGCCCAGCAGACGGCGCAGGGCGTCGTTGTCGTCGGCCTCGGTGCCGCAGAGCGCGTAGCGCCCGCCGCTGCACGCCAGGCGCAGGCCGTAGCGCTCCTCCAGGGCGCGCCGGTTGTCGTAGAAGGTGCTCTCCGCCATGGGGCGGCCGCGGTCGTCCTCGTCGCGCCAGGCGTCGAGGATTTCCCGCTTCGTCAGTGCGCCGCGGCGATAGAGGAGGCGGGCCAGCCAAAGGGATTTGTTGACCATGGACTAAGGGAAAAGGGCAAGGGGATGAGACATCGTGGGGCGCGTCACTTGAACTGCCGCCCGCCGGTGAGGATGCGCAGGCGGTTGGCCAGGGCCGAGCCCACGCGGCCCCATTGCCCGTGGCGCAGGTTGATGGCCAGTTCCTCGACGGAACGCCACGCCTTGACCCACGAGTGGCCCCAGGCCATGACGCGGTAGACGCGGCGGCGGTAGGCCACGTGGTCCACCACGTCGGACGGATGGACGAGGGGGAAGGCCATTTCCGGCCGCTCCATGGTGAAGATGCGGCGGTAGCCCCTCGGGAGGGTGCGCACCGAGCCGGCGAAGTGGGTCGAGTCCGCCGTGACCCCGAGGTTCGTAATCTGGTTCACGACGGGCACGATGGCCAGCTGCGACTGGAGCAACAGGGCGGCGTGGAAGATGGTCTCGTAGTACGCCTTGCCCGAAGCACGGTGGGCCCGGCACATGGGCAGGAAGTCGCGCCGCAGCCGCCGTTCGCGGGTCAGGGCCTCTATCCGCGCGACGGCTTCCGGACGGTCCAGAAACGTGTAGTCAGGGTCCCAGCGGTCCACGACACGGCGCCACGACGCCCAGCCCCAGATGGAGAAATTGGTCGTAAAGAAATAGGAGTCGGCGCCTGCGTCGGGCGTGCGCTCGTCTATGTTGAAGCCCGAAATCATGCCGATGCGTTCGTCGTCGGCGTAGCGGTCGAGCATCTCCTTGCAGAAGGGGAAGAAGGAGTCGGCGGGCACGTCGTCGTCCTCCAGGACGATGCACTTGTCCGTCAGGGAGAAGGCCCACTTCTGCGAAAGGTATTCCGACGGGTCGCAGCCGAAGTTTTTCTCCTGGTAGAGGCGGTGCACGCGGCAGGGCCAGTCGATCTGCGCCACTACGTCGCGGCAGGCCCGGATGCCGGGCAGGTCGCGCTCGCCCCGGGGGCCGTCCTGGTAGAGGAAAAGCTGCGTGGGCTGCGCGCGGCGCACGGCGTTGAAGACTTGGGCCAGGTGGTCCGGGCGGTTAAAGAAGAGAATGAGCACAGAGACGTCGGTCATGGGCGGAAAGGGAGTTAAGGTTGTGGGACAAGGCGGGGCGCTGCGCCGCCGGGCGGCGGGGACGCCGGGCTCAGGAGAGCGTGGCGCGGTAGAAGGCCGCGTGGCCGTGGCGCTTTTCGGCGGGCGGCAGGGCCATGTAGTCGCCGTAGAGGTCGCGGAGGTAGGCGTCCGGATTGCCGGGCGCGCTGAAGCGTAACCCTTCAAACTCGACGGTGGAGAGGGGGAAGACGCTGTCCGTGCGGTGCATGATGCCGTAGCCGTTGTTGTCGAGCGTGTTCGAGAGGTACTCGCCCCGGCGGGCCAGGACGTCGGCCCCCGCCCAGAGCAGGCGGCAGACGGCGCGCTTGGCGCCGAAGTAGAAGAGTTCGGCCACGGAGCGCCACGAGTAGCAGTGGCGCTCGTGCAGTATGGCGTTGGCGCGGCAGTAGCCGCGGGCGACGCGCTTCACGAAGCCCCGCGACACGGAGGGGTAGTCCACCATGGGGAAGATGTCCACATAGAGCCCCTTGGCATAGGGCAGGCGGAAATCGTCCCCGTGCTCGACGATGAGCGAATCGAGGTCGCGGACCTTGAGGATAGGGAACTTCACCGTGGGGTCGGTCTGCGGCGTCTGCATGAACAGGTGGGGCGGCAGCTCGTCGCAGGCCAGGGCGACGAAGCGTAGGGCGTCGGCGCGGCGCATAGCGATGTCGATGTCGTCGTCCCAGGGAATGAATCCCTTGTGGCGGACGGCGCCGAGCAGGGTGCCGCCGTCGAGCCAGTAGGGTATGTCGTGGCGGCGGCAGAGGGCGTCGACTTCGCGCAGGATGGCGAGTTCTTTGAGCTGGACGTCGCGGCGGTGGCGCGCCATGTAGGCTTCCAGGCGCTGGCACCCGGCGTTGCGGCGGAGGGACAGGGAGTTTTCGTCCATGGCTTAGGAGCGGTTTTGGCGTTTCACGTCGAATACCTGGCCGGTGTAGTCCGTCAGGAGCGAGCGTACGGTGACGGCGGCGACGGCCTCGGGCTCGAGGAGCGTCCCCTCGGGCTCCACGCCGAAGTTGCGCACGCGCATCGGCGTCTTCGTACGCTCGGGGTTGATGCAGTTCACGCAGATGCCCTCGGGCTCCCACTCCTGGGCCACGGCCTGGACGAAGTTGACAATGGCCGCCTTGGTCGAGGAGTAGATGCTGTAGAAGGCGCGGCCGCGCGTATAGCTGCTCGAGGTGAAAAAGACGAGCTTGCCCCGCGACTGGCTCAAGTAGGGAAAGGCCTCGAGGGCGACGTTGACGGTCCCCATGTAGTTCGTCTGGACCGCGTTCTGGATGACGGCGGGGTCCATGCCGTTGAGCGGCTCCTTATTGAGCACGCCGGCGGTATTGATGATGTAGTCGATGCGGCCTTCCCCGGCGGCCACGCGGCTTAGGGCGTCGGCCACGTCGTCGCGGCGGCCCACGTCGGTGCCGGTGGTGCCGCGGGCGAAGCTATGGACGCGCGCTCCGGCCTGCGTCAGCTGGTCGACGACGCACTTGCCGATGCCGTACGAACCGCCGAAGACGACGGCCACCTTGCCGGCCAGGCGCTCCAGGGGCGCCTGGCCGGCCGGCAGTTCGCTTTTGCGCAGCTGGAAGAACTTGTCGAGCAGATAGGTGTCCTCTTTGTACGTCAGCTTCATGTTGCTCTCTTCGCCGGGGACGAGGTGGACGGGCACCTCGGGCATGTACTTCACGACGACGCCGCAGTCGTCCGTGACGCGCAAGGCGGGGTCGCGCAAGGCCCGCTCGTAGGCTTGCTCGATGACGTTGAGGCGGAAGGCCTGGGGCGTTTGCCCGCGTTGCAGGCGGGAGCGGTCGGGGATGGCGGCTATGTGGTCGCCCTCGGCCTCGACGATGGTGTCGACGGCGGGCAGGGTCACGTCGACCGCCTCGTACCGGAGCAGGGCGGCGGCTACGTCGTCGATGATGCGTTGGCTGACGAGCGGGCGCACGGCGTCGTGGAAGACGAGGTTCACGTCGCGCCCGGAGTAGGCCCGTATGGCCGAGAGGCTCGAGTCGTAGCGCTCCTTCCCCCCCTTGAGTATCTTCTTCACCTTTCTCCACTTGTTGCGCAGCACCATGTTTTCGACGTCGGCCACGTAGAAAGGGTTGGAAACGATGGCGACTTCGGCAATGTGCGGGTTGCGTTCAAAAGCGTCGACGGTGTGCTCGATGACCATTTTTCCGGCTACCTTGAAAAACTGTTTCGGTGTGCTCAGGCCGAGGCGGCTACCCACGCCGCCGGCCAGTATAATGGCTATGTTGGGTCTCATGGCGTTTGGAATTTTTCGGATTTGAACTCGGCGTTCCGGTAGGCATAGATGGCGGGCAGGCAGAAGGCCCGTACGCGGTTCTTCCATCCCGGTTCGCCCTTGGAGGGATAGAGCAGCCCGCGGTGGTACAGGCAGAGGCAGCACAGGCGGAGCACGCCGCCCTGGCGGCCGAGCAGTGTGGCGCAGAGCTGGTGGACGAGGCGGAAGCGGGCGTCGGCCGCCGTGTGGGCGTAGATGTAGCCGTAGAAGGACTGCCACACCGGCTCGCGCCGCAGGCGCATCAGGTCGGCCCAGCCGCAGACGTAGGGCTGCCACGTGGCCCGGTGCGCGGGGGCGCCGCCGCGGTCCGCGCGGTGCAGGACGGCGATGGCCGACTCGGCGTGCGGGCGGTGCCAGTTGAGGCCCTCGTCCACGCGCACCACGCTGCCCGTGAGATGGGCCTGGACAAGGAGCCACCAGTCGTAGTAGAAGCGCGAGCTGACCACGTCGGGGCGTTGCAGGAAGCTGCGCCGCAAGAGCATCGTGTGGCCCGGGATGGTGTTGGCAAAGAGCAGGCTCTCGAAGGTGCCTGCGGGGCACACCCGGACCCGGCAGTCGGCCGCGCGGGTGAAGGTCTCGTCGCGGTAGTAGGCGGAGAAGCAGAGGTCCGCCTCGCCGATGGCCTCGACCTGGCGGCGCAGCTTTTGCGGAAACCAGATGTCGTCCTGATCGGCTATGGCGACGAAATCGCCCGTGGCGCGGCGCAGCGCCGTGGCAAAGTTGCCGTTGAAGCCCAACCGTCGCTCGTTGCGCACGAGGCGGATCTGCGGATGCTGGCGGCGGTAGCTTTCGGCGACGTCTACGGTGTCGTCCTGCGAGCCGTCGTCCTGGATGATGATTTCGCAGGGCGGCAGGTCCTGGGCCAGGATGGAGTCGAGCTGCGCTTCGATGTATTTCGCGCCGTTGTACGTGCACATGACGACGGAAACGCGGGGCAGGTGGGAGGTGTGGTCAGTCATTAAGGGCAAAGGTAATGATTTTTTCAGAGGGAGGGGCGGCGCGGAGGGGAAAAAGTGGAGCACGCCGTTGCCGCCTGCCCGGCGCCCCCTCCGACGGGCGGCGCAGCCACGGGCCTTAGCCCAGTTTTTCCGGGCCTTAGCCCCGTCGCGACGGGGCTAAGGCCCGTGGCGCGGGGCGGCCCGCCGGCGCGTGTGGCCGTGGCGGCTGTGGCTTTCGGGCCGGCGCGGCGGCGCGGTCCCGTCGCGGTGGCCGGCAGCGGGCTGCCCCGCCGGCTGCGGGCGGAGGGTGCGGCCGGCTTTCCGCCGGCGGCCGGGATAGCGGGGCCGCTCCTGGCGACAGGGTCGCGGGGCCCGCGGTGCCGACGGGGCCGCCCCGCTGCGTATGGGGACAGAAAAACAGTCCGCCGCGCTCCGAAGAGTGCGGCGGACTGTTTTTTGTTGACTGGTCGGGCGGGCTGATGCCCCTATCCCGACAGCCCGAAGCCTTACTTACGCAGGCCAAGGGCCTTGACGATGGCGCGGTAGCGCTCGATGTCTTTGCGCTTCAGGTAGTTGAGCAGCGCGCGGCGCTTACCTACCAGCTTCACCAGAGAGCGTTCGGTCGTATGATCTTTACGGTTGGCTCTCATGTGTTCCGTCAAGTGGGCAATACGGTAGGAGAACAAGGCTACCTGACTCTCGGGGGAGCCGGTATCCGTGTTGGACGTTCCGTACTTGCCAAAGATCTCTTTCTTCTTCTCAGAATCTAAGTACATGGATGTAATGTTTAATAGATATGAATGGTATGCCCGTTAAGGCGGGGCAAAGTTAAGCACTTTTGCGGAGCCGGCCAAGCGTTTGGGACATTTTTATCAGAAAATCAGCGACTAAGTGCCGTCCGACGGGCGCAGGCGGGTCAGCGCGCCAACCAGGGCAGCGGGTCGATGGGCGTAGCGGAGTTGCCACTCTTCTTGCGCAGCTGGAAGTGGAGCACGGTGTTGCCGGAGCCGTCGCCGGCCGGCGTGCCGAGGGTCTGGCGGGCCGTCACCTTCTGGCCGCGGCGCACGCTGACGCTGGCCAGGTTGCTGTAGACGGAGTAGTAGCTGCCGTGGCTGACGATGACGAGGTAGGTGCCGCTGATGCTGGCCACGGCGCTCACTTCGCCGTCGAAGACGCAGCGCACCTTGGCGCCGCGCTTGGCGGTGAGGTTGATGCCCTTGTTCTCCAACTGGACGTCGCGCAGGCCCTCGACGCGGTAGTGGCCGTAACGGCTGGTGACGGCGTAGGAACCGGTTACGGGGACGGGGAGCCGGCCGCGGTTGGCGGCGAAATTGGCCGAGAGGGTGCGTTCGGCCTTGCTCTCGGCCTCAAACTTGGGCGTGGAGCTGCTGGAGCGGGCGCTGCTGCCGGCCGACGACTTCCCCTTGGCGCCCTTCTTGCGGTTGGCGGCGGCGCGACGGGCGGCCTCGGCCTTGCGCCGCTCCTCCTCGGCCTTCTTGCGGGCCAGGGCCTCCTTGCGCCTGCGTTCGGCGGCGGCTATCTCTTCCTGAATGAGTTTTTCGATACGGGCGTTGAGATTGGTGTACTTGCGGCGCGTCTGCTGGATGGTGGACTGCAGCTGCGACTGCTTCTGGTTGAGCTCGTCGACTACGGCCTGGCGCTTCTGCTTCTGGCCCTCGAGGGCGTTGCGCTCCTGGCGGGCGGCGGCCAGCAGCTGGTCCTTCTCGGCCTTGGCGGCGGCGAGCTGCTGCTGCTTGGCGCGGAGCGATTCCTCCTTTTTTTTGATGACTTCGCCCTGGATGCGGATGTACTTGGAGTATTCGGCGGCGTAGCGCATGCGGCGGTACATCTGCCGGAAACTCTTCGACATGAGAATGAATGCCCACTTGTTTTGCAGCAGCCTGTTGCGGTTCATGTAGAGCACGGCGCGGCGGTACTTCTGCTTACAGACGGAGAGGTCGCGCCCGAGGGCGGCGATTTGCTGCTGGAGCCTGACGATGTCGGCACTGAGGGTCGAGACGTCGGCCTGCACGCTGTCGACAAACTGTTGCTGCTCGGTGATCTGGGCATTAAGGAGCGCCAGGTGGTTGAGCTGCGACTGGACACTCTTACGGGTGGTGTTGAGCAGCTGCTCGGACTGCGAGATGCGCTGCTGCAGGGCGGTGCGCTCTTTCTTGAGCTGCTGGATGCGCTTACTGTTCTGCGCGGACAGGGAAAGGGCCGAGCAGCAGAGCAGCAACAGGAGCAGCGCGCGGAGCGAAGGGAATATTCTGATTGGCATTCTTGCGGTGGAGGCGTAAATTAAGTTCGGGCGCGACGGGTCAGTGGCTCGTCAGCTTGCGCAATATCTCGTCGGCGTCGCGCTCGGTGTACTTGCCGGGCACCTCGGTGCGGGTGGCCCAGCCGGTATCGTTGCCGAGGCGGCTCAGCTTCAGCGTGAAACCGACGTTAAGGTCCGTGCCGTTGACGGCACAGGTCATGACCGTCGGGAAGGGTTTGCCGTTGAAGTCGGCAAAGTCCGCGTAGGTCCAGCTGAAGCTGCCGGGCTGCCCGCTGCGGTCGACGACGTAGACGCCCTCGAGGCTGCCGCTGCGGGCCTGGGCGGCAAAGGTGTAGTTGAGCTTCGGCGTGTCGGTGAGACTAAGGAGGACCTGCTGCCCCGACTGCGAGACGCCGAAGCGGCTGGCCGCGTCGGCCGCGCCCTGCTGGCCGGGGACAAAGAGCTCGTTCCAGAAGAGGGACTGCAAGGCGTAGAAGTCCAGCCCTGCCTGGCGCAGGAAGCTGACGTCGGTGTAGGCGCCACGGACGTACTGCTTGCCCATGCGGTCGATGAGGAGGACGCCGTCGGGCGTAAACTCCATGCGTCCCACCTCTATGCCGAGAAACGTGAGCGAGAGCTGAATGACGTCGTCGCGCTTCATGCGGAGCGTGCCGTTAGCGGAGACGGCGCTGCCGCCCGTGTTGAGGTCCATCTTGATACGGGCCGTCAGGGTCTGGGCCGTTTGCCCGTTGGCGGCGACCTTCTGGACGAAGGCCGCGGCGTTGCCGGCGATGGCGTCGGCGTCGGGAGCCTGGCCGGCCGTGGGCACCTGCTGCGTGGTGCGGCAGGCCGTGAGCAACAGGGCCAGCAGGGGGATAATCCAGAGTCTTTTCATTGTGGTAGGGATATAGGGACGGCGCCGCGCCGGCCGCGCGGAGGACGGTCAGAGTCGGCGGCGCTTGATTTTCCGGG
>USPK01000035.1 GCA_900556465.1 uncultured Prevotella sp.
CGGCGGGCCGCCCTGGTCGCGGTCCTGGCCGCCGTGGCCGGATTCGGGCGGAAGCCGGCGGCCCGACGCAGTGCGGGCGCGCAGTCCGGAGTGAGACTGCGCGCCCGCGACGGATAATGGGGGATGCGTGCCACGGGCCCGGCCGTCAGGGCAACAGGGCCTTGGCCCGGGCCGTGAGGTAAGGGGCCACGACGTCGTACGCCAGGGTGCATTCCGGCATTCCCGCGGCGTAGCTGTCTATCTCGTAGGACGTGTATTTGAAGACGACGCCCCCTTTGACAAAAGCCGGGGGCAGCTGGGGCAGGGCGAAGGAGAAGAGGTCCGGCGCCTCGTCGAAGGCCGGCCGCGCGCCGAGCGGCGCGTAGAACTGTTCGGCGAGGGCCGCGCGCACCAGGGCGGCCAGCTGCTGGCGCTTTTCGCCCGGCTCGAAGAGGTCGTCCCACGTCAGCTCCCGCCCCGTTGTGCAGTCCAGGGTGTAGTAGAAGTCGGACGACAGGCCGTGCGCGCCGCCCGAGTACGTATAGGCCTGATAGCGGTAGGTGAGCACCTTCGCGGTCTGATAGTCCACCGTGGCCGCGCCCTCGAAGGTGAAGTGATAGTCCGGCGCGGCCGGTTCGCCGGCCCTGGCCGTCTCGCTCATCACTGCCTGGAACTCTTCAAAACTCGAGTGGAGCTCTTTCAGGTAAGCGTCGACGACGGGCCTGAGCGCCTGCGCGGCGTCCGGCGAAGGCTGCTGCTGCGGGTAGCCCAAGTGGTCGAGGATGGCCCTCCTGGTGTTGGTGAGCAGCGGCTCGTCGCCCTCGCTCGGGTAGTCCGCCGCGATGTGGACAATGGCACTCTTCGTCGAGTCCGCGAGTGTGATGCGCGTCGTGCGGAAAGGCGTCTGCCCCGCGGCGCCGGCGCTGGCGGCCAGGGCCAGCAGGCAGAGGAGGCGGATCTGCTTTTTCATAAACGTTGGGGTTAGGGTGAGGGAAGGGGCGAGCCGCAGCGCATCGCCGGGGATTAAAACAGATTGAACGAATTGCAGAGGATGATGGTCAGCACCAGGGCCGTGATGGCGGCATACAGCCAGTCGCGCAGGCGGACAAAGTCCACGAGCGAGAGGGCCACGCGCAGCATGGGCGTGAGGATGAGGGCCACGACGCCCAACTGGATCCAGCTGCTGGCCCGCAGGTCGCGCACGCCCTCCACGATGCCGCGGAGCGTGGTGTAGTAGGCCGGGTGGTCGGCCGCGTTGTCGTACGAGAAGGTGGTGTAGTTCGGCATCTGCTCGCCGCCGTGCTTGACGAGGTAGAGCGTGCCGCCGACGACGGTGATGAGGCAGGCCACCGTCACGCCCCAGCGCAGCGTGTTGCCGATGAGTTGTTGCAGGTCGTTTTTCGGGGAAGACATAGGCGGAGCGTATTAGAATTTTCCGGCAAAGCCGTCGTAAATCATGTTGAAGGCAACCAGGAGGATGGCCACGCAGAAGAGGCGGCGCAGCAAGCGGACGTCGAGCTGCTTGAGCAGGCGCGCTCCCGTCAGGGCGCCGAAGAGCACGCCCACGAGCACGGGGAAGGCAATGCCCGGTACGATGTTGCCGCGCTGGATGTAGACCACGGCCGAGGCGCACGCCGTCACGCCCATCATGAAGTTGCTCGTCGTCGTGCTCACCTTGAACGGTACTTTCATGATGCCGTCCATGGCGATGACCTTCAGGACGCCGCTCCCGATGCCCAGGATGCCGGAGAGCAGGCCGGCGACGAGCATCACGCCGAAGCCGCCCCCGACGTGCTTCAGCTCGTAGGCCTTCAGCGAGCCGTCCTTTTGCGGCCACGTCCCGTAGAGTTTGAGGCGCCGGGCCGCTTCCGAGCCCTTCACGCCGTCGTGGTCCTGCTTGCGGACCTGCTGCATGACGGCCGTGAGCAAGAGCACGAAGCCATAGATCACGGCGATGGTGCTGTTGTTCAGCCAGACCGCGACGACGGCGCCTGCCACGGCGCCGATGGTCGTAGCGATTTCGAGGAACATGCCCAGGCGGATGTTGGTGATGCCCTCTTTCACGTAAGCGCTCCCCGAGCCCGACGACGTGGCGATGGAGGCCACCAGGGCGCCGCCTATGGCGTAGTGGAAGTCCACGCCGAAGACGAGGGTGAGCAACGGAATGACGACGACGCCGCCGCCGAGGCCTGTGAGCGAGCCCAGCAGGCCGGCGCAGTAGGCGCCGAGGAGCAGAATGATGGTAAAGGTGAGTATGGTCATGGCTTTGCCTGATGGTTACCGGGAGGCAAAGTTACGAAAAAAGCCGTGTCGCCGGCTTTTTTCCGACCGTCGAAGGCAAAAAAGAAAGCGGCGGAGCCGCGTTCCGCCGTCAGGGAACGCGCTCCGCCGCTTATGCGAAGTCAGTTTCGGTCAGAGAGCAGGCTGCGCCGGCATTGCCACGCGGCTAGGCCCAGCCACGCCAGGGCCAGCAGCAGAAAGCCCGCGTGTACTGTCACCGGCAGCACCAGCGCGGCGCCTGCCGCCTGGACGTGGAGCAGGTGGAGCGTCTGCCGGGGCGTAATCTTTCTTTCCAGCAGCGAACCGTACAGGCGCGCCAGGCCTTTCAGCGGCGCGGCGTCCAGCAGGCGGTCCGTCAGTCCGACGGGCTTCCCGGCGGCCAGGTCCGTCGTTTCCAGCAGCAAATCTTTCTTTGTCATCATGGTCGGTAAGTTTGGGTTGATGCTGCAAAGGAAGCGACGAACTGTGACAGGCTACGTCACTACTGGAACTTTTTTGTTAAATCTTCGAGCCGGGCGCGAATCCAGTCGCTGAATTCCGGCGAGTCGACAATCTCGATGTCGTCGTAGAGCCCCAGGACGAAGCGCCCCACGCCCTTGAAGCTGCACACCTCCGTCGTGAGCAGGTGGCGCCCGTCGTTGGCCAGCGTCAGCTGCGACTCGGCGGCGGGAAACTCCTCGAGCAGCAGGCTGGTGGCCAGCTGGCCCAGCAGGAGCTTCACGGGGTAGCGCGTCTCGCCCGAGAAGTGGAAGAGGTCGGTGAAGAAGGGCTGGTGCTTCTCCTTGTGCAGCCAGCGGACGCCGAGCAGTTCCACCATTTCGATGCGGCCTATCTTGAACGTCTTGTTCATATTCGTCGTGAGCTCGTAGCAACGCACCTCGCTGTTTTCCGCCAGGAAGAGGTAGGGCTCCACTATGCGGTCGCTCACTTTCCCGCTGCTGGGCGACACGTAGTTATGGAGCACGGCCACGCGCTCCGTCTGTATGGCCTTGAAGAGCAGGCCCAGGTTGCGCGCGATGCCGTCGTCTACGCCGTGCCGGGCAAGGACGCCGTAGTCGTAGAGCGAGGCGAGCTTCTCGCGCAGGTGGCGCACCTGCGGCGAGTTGTCGATGACCGAGTTGAGCACTTGGTTGATGGTCATGGCCTCTTCCTCGCTGAAGTGGATGCGTTCTGTGATCTCCTGGAAGAAGGGCGAGGCGTGGTCGATGCGGTAGCGCGAGCCCTCCTTCAAGACGATGAAGCCCATCTGCCTGAAGGTGTCGATGTAGCGATAGATGGAGCGCCGGCTCATCTGCAGCTCCTTGCTGATTTCCTCGACAGTCATGCGTCGGTTCTGTGTCAGGAGAACCATGAGCCTTAGTTGTCTGTCAAATTTCTCTAATTCCATTCTAATTAGTCCTGTCAATATTCCAAGTTACAAAGGTGGGAATATTTTTTTATATAATCGCCATATTTAGGGTGATATTGCAAAAAAATATTTGGAAAATGCGCTGCAAGCCTTTCACATTGAAAGTTCGGCCCTCGCTACGCCCGCTGCGAGGCGGCTTTCGGGGGCTGTGCGGAAGTGTTAAATCTCTGTTTTTCCCGCCGTTCGCTGTCCCGCCCGGGCCGGTTCCCCGATTTTCGGCGGCCGTCGTGCCGGCCGGCGAGTCCGTCCGCCGGCCGGAAAAGTCTGTGCAGCCGGCCGTTTCCGGCGTTTCGCAGGCTCCGGCGCGGCGCCGTCCCGCTCCGCTTCCCGGCCCCCGAAAAACGGTCCGAAATCCCCGCGAAACGCCCCCTCGGAAAAGTTAAAGTCGTGATAATTAAACTCAAAGCCTTGCCTCGCTCCGCAAAAATGCGTACTTTTGCAGCGCAAACCCCACGAGAGGAACGGTGGCCCGGACGTCGGTCCGGAGCTGTTTGTCGAATCGCCGTTCCCGCTCGGCCGCCACCACTGTAGCGGCGGCCTGTCGGAAAACTCCGTCTGAGTTTCGCTCGTGATAAACATTTTAGCAATGAAGTTATACCATTATTTATTGTCGGCACTCCTTGCCACCCTCTGTTTCGTGTCCGCCGCTCCGCTCCAGGCCCAAAAGACCTCCGTCGGCGACGCTACCTACTACGGGAACAAGTTCCACGGCCGCCGCACAAGCGATGGCTCCGTCTATCACCGCGACAGCTTGACGTGCGCACACCGCACGCTCCCGTTCGGAACCCTCCTGAAGGTGCGCAACACGGAAAACGGGCGCGAGGTCGTCGTCAAGGTGACCGACCGCGGCCCCTTCCGTCGCGGCGGCATCGTAGACCTCTCGTTGGCCGCAGCCAAGGAGATCGACATGCTGGCAGCCGGCGTGGTGCGCGTCGAGGTAACCCCCGTGGGCACGGCGCCTGCGCTTGTCGGCAAGCAACAGTCGGAGAGCACGTTGCCCGAGTTGCAGCTGCTCGACCCCACTACCGGCAATTACTACACCATGACCGAGTGGATGAACATGGACGAGAAGGAGCAGGCCCGCGCCAAGCAGGAGGCCATGCAGCGCCGCAGCGCCGCCTTCCTGGCCAAGACGCAGCGCAAGCCCCGCTGGCGCGTGCTCAGCGACAAAATGACGGCCAAGGCCGCCGCCGCTTCCGAGAGCGCCGCCGCCCCAGGGCGTTGACCCGGGGGCCACGCCGGGCGCCGCGGTGCCCGGGTCCGCTGGCCGCATTCCTTTATTCAGACAAACAGTGGAGGAGGTTTCCCCTCCATTTTTCATATCTAACCATTACCTCACCCTATTACCGCCATTGCCATGAACGAAACCACGCATTCCGGAACGCTCTGCGTGCAGGCCGGCTGGAAGCCCGGCAACGGAGAGCCTCGCGTACTGCCCATTTACCAAAGCACCACGTTCAAGTACGATAGCAGCGAACAGATGGCCCGTCTCTTCGACCTCAAGGAGGAAGGCTATTTCTACACGCGCTTACAGAACCCGACCAACGACGCCGTTGCCGCCAAGATTGCGGCACTCGAAGGCGGCGTGGCCGCTATGCTCACCTCCAGCGGCCAGGCGGCCAATTTTTTCGCCGTCTTCAACATTTGCGAGGCGGGCGACCATCTGATTTCCGCCAATACGATCTATGGCGGCACCTATAATCTCTTCGGCGTCACGATGAAGAAGATGGGCGTCGACTGCACGTTTGTCGACCCCGACTGGAGTGACGAGGAAATCAGCAAGGCTTTCCGCCCCAACACGAAGTGTTTCTTCGGCGAGACCATCTCCAACCCCGGCGGCCACGTCTTCGACATCGAGCGCTTCGCCCGGCTGGCCCACCGCCACGGCGTACCCCTCATCGTCGACAACACTTTCGCCACGCCCGTCCACTGCCGCCCGTTCGAGTGGGGTGCCGACATCGTGACACACTCCACGACGAAGTACATGGACGGCCACGCCGCGACGGTCGGAGGCTGTATCGTCGACAGCGGCAACTTTGACTGGATGGCCCACGCCGACCGTTTCCCGGGCCTCTGCCAGCCGGACGAGAGCTACCACGGCCTGACCTACGCCACCGCCTTCGGGCGCAAGGCCTACATCACCAAGGCCACGGCCCAGCTCATGCGCGACCTGGGCGCCATCCAGAGTCCGCAGAACGCCTTCCTGCTCAACGAGGGCCTCGAGACCCTCCACCTGCGCATGCAGCGCCACTGCGAAAACGCGCAGCGCGTGGCCGAGTTCCTCCAGGCCGACCCCCGCGTGGCCTGGGTCAACTATGCCGGACTGCCGGGCGACAAGTACTACGAGCTGGGCCGCAAGTACCTGCCCCAGGGCGGGTGCGGCGTCATCGCCTTCGGCTTGAAGGGCACGCGCGAAGAGGCCATCCGCTTCATGGACCACCTCAAGCTCATTTGCATCGTCACCCACGTGGCCGACGCCCGCACCTGCGTGCTCCATCCCGCCAGCCACACCCACCGCCAGCTTTCCGACGAGCAGCTGCGCGAGGCCGGCATCGCCCCCGACCTGATTCGCCTCTCCGTGGGCATCGAGGACGTGGACGACATCCTGGCCGACATCCGCCAGGCCCTCGACAGCCTCAACGCCTGAGCCGCCGCCGCTCCCGCCGGCCGGTGGCCGCCGCCACGGGCCTTAGCCCCGTTTTTACGGGGATAGGCCCCGTTCGCGCGCCGACTGTCGCCCCCTCCGGGCGGCCCGGTGCCGCCGTGGCGCGCCTTCCCTTCCGGGCCATTTTTCCGGACGGAAAGGACACGCCGATTTTCAGGCAAAAATTTTGCACGGTCGAAAATAACGTGTAAATTTGCCCATTGAAAAGACACATAGTAAGGTTAGAAATAGAAAGGATTCCCGCACCCATCGGCGGCAGGAGTTCTTTCCGTTTTTATACCGTCTCGATGATTAACGAAACCGAAAAAAATAAAGACATTATGGCTTACATGACCCAAGAGGGCTACGATAAAATGGTAGCCCAGCTCCGTCACATGGAGACTATTGACCGTCCGGCCGCATCGGCGGCCATCGCCGAAGCGCGCGACAAGGGCGACCTCTCCGAAAACAGCGAGTACGACGCCGCCAAGGAGGCGCAGGCAATGCTCGAGATGAAAATCAACAACCTCAAGGCCGCCATCGCCAGCGCCAAAATCATCGACGCCAGCAAGCTACGCACCGACGTGGTCCAGATACTCTCCACCGTCGAGATGAAAAACGTCAAGAACGGCATGACTATGAAGTACACCATCGTCAGTGAGAGCGAGGCCAACTTGCGCGAGGGCAAGATTTCGTCCACTACGCCCATTGCCCAGGGCCTCTTGGGCAAGAAGGTCGGCGACGTGGTCGAGGTGAAGATTCCCCAGGGCACCATCCAGCTCGAGATTCTCAACATCACCGTGGGCTGACGCCCTGCCGCGGCCGCCGCTTGCCCCGCCGCAGCCGCTGCTTGCCCGTCGCCGGGCCGCTGTCCGCCGCGCGGCGCACCCGCTGTGAGTAACAGACGAAATAAAGGAAAAGACCGATGAGAACCTTGAAGAAAACTGTCGGAACACTGGCCGGATGTCTGCTCGCTCTGGCCGTTTCGGCCGAGGCCTGGAAGCCGGCCTCGTGGCCCGTGCTGCGGCACTACGACGGGCAGCACCTTTACCAGGTAGCCTTGCCCCTGGGCGGCATCGGTACGGGCACCGTCTCGCTCGGCGGGCGCGGCGAGTGGCGCGACTGGGAGGTCATGAACGTCCCCGCAAAGGGCTACAGCACCGTTACGCCCGGCAACAATGCCCCCTTCTTCGCCCTCTACGCGCAGCCGGCCGACGGCCCCGCCACCACGACCCTCCTGGCCGGGCCCCTCTATCCGCAGGAATACGCCCACTACGAGGGCCGCCCCGTCAACCATCACGGTTTCCCGCGCTTTGCCCGGGCCTCCTTCGACGCCGCCTACCCCTTCGGCCAGGTCCGTCTGTCGGACCCCGGCCTGCCCGTCGAGGTGACGGTCAAGGGCTTCAATCCCCTCGTCCCCGGCGATGCCGACGCGAGCGGTCTGCCCGTCGCGGTGATGGCTTATGAGGTGACGAACAGGACCTCCCGCCCGCTGGTCGTCTCCGTTTGCGGCGCGCTGCGCAACTTCGTCGGTCGCGACGGCAGCCGTTATCAGACCAACTGGAAGGGCGACTACGTCCCCGTCGGGGCGCGGCAGAACCGCAACGTCTATCGCAGCGAAGCCGGGCTCTCGGGCCTTTACTTCTACTCCGACAGCGTGCCGCGCACGGACCCGGCCTGGGGCACCCTGGCCCTGACCACGCAGGCCGACGGCGAGGTGACGTGGCGCACGGCCTCCGTCCCCGATTCCTGGAGCAACGCCGTCCTGAATTTCTGGGACGACTTCAGCGCCGACGGCCGCCTGACCGAACCCGCGCCCTCTTATCTCGAGGACGACCCGATGGGGGCGCTCGCCGTGCGGAAAAGCCTGGCGCCCGGCGCCACGGAGACCTTCACCTTCTTCCTTACCTGGCATTTTCCCAACCGTAAGGCCTGGTCGCCCACCGTCGTGGGCAATTACTACTGCCGGCAGTTCGCCGACGCCTGGGACGTAGCCCGCCGCGTCGTCCCCCGCATGCCCGACCTCGAGCGCCGCACGCTCGACTTCGTCCGTGCTTTCCTCTCCAGCAGCTACCTGGCCGAGGTGAAGGAGGCCGCCCTCTTCAATCTCTCCGCCCTGCGTTCGCAGACCGTGTTCCGCCTCCCCGACGGGCACCTCATGGGCTGGGAGGGCGTAATGGACAGGTACGGCTCCTGCTACGGCTCCTGCACGCACGTCTGGAACTACGAGACAGCCACGGCTTACCTCTTCGGCGAACTGGCCCGCTCCATGCGCGACGTGGAGTTCAACTACGCGACGAAGGACAACGGCCTGATGAACTTCCGCGCCGCGCTGCCGCTCTCGGAAGCGGCCCGGGGCAACAGCGCCGCCGCCGACGGGCAAATGGGCTGCGTCATGAAGATGTACCGCGAGTGGCAGCTCAGCGGCGACAACGACTTCCTCCTCCGCAATTGGGGCCAGGTGAAGAAGGTCCTTAGCTTCGCCTGGCGCGAGAAAGGCTGGGACGGCAACCGGGACGGGGTGATGGAAGGCGCCCAGCACAACACGATGGACGTGGACTATTACGGTCCCAACCCCCAAATGGCCTTTTGGTACCTCGGTGCGCTCCGTGCCGGCGAGGAGATGGCCCGTGCCGCGGGCGACAGGGCCTTTGCCCGCCAGTGTCGCGACCTTTTCCGCCGCGGCAGTGCCTGGGTCGACGCGAACCTTTTCAACGGCGAGTATTACGAGCAGCGCATCGCCGACCCCTCGACCTTCGCCCCGCTCGATATGGACGACCCGTCGACGCCCCTTCCGCCCTTTCAGCTGGGCCGGGGCTGCCTCGTCGACCAGTTGGTCGGGCAGTACATGGCCCATGTCTGCGGCCTCGGCTACCTGGCCGACCGCCAGCACATCCGGCGCACGCTCGAGAGCATTATGAAGTACAATTTCGTGCCCGACTTCAGCCGGCATTTCAATAACATGCGCTCCTACGTCCTGGGCAACGAGGCCGGCCTGCTCATGGCCTCCTGGCCCAAGGGCCGGTTGCAGGTGCCCTTCCCCTACTTTGCCGAGGTCATGACCGGCTTTGAGTATTGCGCCGCCGCCGGCATGCTCTACGAGGGCCTGGAGCAGGAGGCGCTCACCTGCGTCCGCGCCGTCCGTTCCCGCTTCGACGGCGCCCGGCGCAATCCTTTCGACGAACCCGAGTGCGGCCACCACTACGCGCGGTCTATGGCCAGCTGGTCGCTCGTACTGGCCATGAGCGGTTTCCACTATTCCGGTGTCGACCAGCGTATGGCCTTTACCGACCGCCCCGGTCGCTACTTCTGGAGCAACGGCGCCTCGTGGGGGCTGTGCGAGGTGGAGCCGCAGTGCGCCGTCGTCCGCCTCCTGGGCGGCCCGGACGTCCCGTTGCGCACCCTGGCCGTCGGCAGCCGCGAACACCGTCTCCGCCGCTTCACCCTCCGGCCCGGCGTCCCCTGCCGGGTGGCGTGGTGACGCCCGCCGGCCCCGGCCGTTCGCCCCTTTTCCGGACAACCACAACTTTAATTCCCATACCATCATGACACTGTTTTCTAAAATCATCGCCGGGGAGATTCCCTCCTACAAGTGTGCGGAGGACGAGCACTTCTACGCCTTCCTCGACATCAACCCGTTGGCGCAGGGCCACACCCTGGTCGTGCCCAAACACGAAGTAGACTACCTCTTCGACCTCGACGACGACGAACTCGCCGCCATGGCCGTCTTCACCAAGCGCGTAGCCCGCGCCATCCGCCAGGCCTTCCCCTGCCGCAAGGTCGGCGTCGCCGTGATGGGCCTCGAGGTCAACCACGCCCACATCCACTTGGTGCCGCTGCAGAGCGAGGGCGACCTCAACTTCGCCAAGCCCAAGTTGAAACCCACCCCCGAGCAGCAGGCCGAGACCGCGGCCCGCATCCTGGCCGCATTTGAGGCCGAGTGAGAAAAACGTGCGGATTTTTTTGCGCGATAACGACAAAAGTATTAACTTTGCGGCAAATTCGCGGGAAGTCCGTGCCGGACTTGTAGCTCAGTTGGTTAGAGCAGCAGACTCATAATCTGAAGGTCCCTGGTTCAAGCCCAGGCTGGTCCACCCCCTTATCTCATATCCTTTTCATTATTTATTTCAATCCCTGTCGCCGTTCCGCTCATGGCTTTCACGCCTGGGCGGGACGGTTTTTTTTATGCCCCGGCCGGCGGCGTCGGTCCGCGGCGGGGCGGGGCGCGGGGCAGGGGATAGCGCGGCTCCGGGCGGCGACGGGGCGACTGTCCGCCCGTCCGCAGTCGGCGGCCGGAGACCAACCGTAACGGTTGCCCCCGGCCGCTGGTGTATCCGAGGCGTTCCGTCCGCTTGTCGACGGTCCGCACCCCCGGGGCGCGCTCGCGCCGCCACAGCGCCGGGCGCAACTGGGCGGGCAGGGCGCGGCGGCAGAAGTTGCCTGCCGGCACCGGCCATACGCCGCGGACCGGGTCGCTGGGTTGCCGGGATTTTTCCTAACTTTGCAGGCGATTTTCCGGCCGTGGGGCCGGGTGGGGCGCCATTCGCCCCCGGCCGCGTCGCCGTCCGCCGTCGGCCGCCGCTCGTTCCGGCGTTGCGCTCGCCGCATCCCCGCGCCCCGCCGCCAAAAGGCCGCGCCTCGCCGCCCGGCCCGGCGTCCCGCCGCCAAAAGGCCGCTGCTACGGGCCTTAGCCCCGTAAAAACTGGAATAGGCCCCGTAAAAACTGGGCTAGGGCCCGTGTTTGGCGCGCGTATCGGCGTCGGCGGCCGGACCCTCGCCGGCGGGGCGGGGCCGGCCTTCCTGTCCGAAACCTAACGAAAAAGCGATGAATGTCAAAGCCAAAGGCGTCGTCTGTGCCGCCGTGTCGGCCGTGAGCTACGGCCTCAATCCCCTCTGTGCCCTCTACCTTTACCGCGACGGCATGAACGCCGGCTCCGTCCTGTTCTACCGTTTCGCCTTCGCCGCCCTCTTGCTCGGCCTCCTCATGGCGGTGCAGCGGAAGTCGTTCCGCCTCACGCCCCACGAAGGCCTGGTCCTCACGGTGCTGGGTCTCATTTTTGCGGTCTCTTCGCTCACCTATTTTGTCAGTTTCCACTACATCGCGGCCGGTATCGCGGCGACCATCGTCTTTATGTACCCCGTTCTGGTGGCCCTCATCATGGCCCTCTGCTTTAAGGAGCGCCTTTCGGGCCCCATGCTGCTGGCCATTGCGCTCACCCTCCTCGGCATCGGGCTGCTCTACCGCGGCGACGGCGCAGGCGGCCTTTCGCCCGTCGGGGTGGGCCTCGCCTTCGTCTCCGCCCTCACCTATGCCCTTTATATCGTCGTGGTCAACCGCTCTACGCTCGTCATGTCGAGCGTAAAGCTGACGTTCTACGCCCTGCTCGTCTGCCTCATGGCCATAGCCCTCTTTTCCCTCGCCACGGGCGCCCCGCTCCAGGGGCTACCCACGCCGCGCGCCTGGTGCTTCGCCCTGCTGCTGGGCCTGGTCCCCACCGTCATTTCGCTCGTCACGATGGCCGTCGCCATCCGCTGCATCGGTTCCACGCCTACCGCCATCCTCGGCGCCCTCGAGCCCGTGACGGCCCTCGTTGTCGGCGTCGCCGTCTTCTCCGAAGTCTTCACGCCCGTCCAGGGGCTCGGCATTGGCGCCATACTCCTGGCCGTGCTCCTCGTCATTGCCGGCAAGTCGCTCCGCCGCCCCGTCCTCCTCTCCCGCGTCCTCCGCGCCGGGCGCTTTGTCTGGAAATACTGGCGGTGGCGCTGAGCCCTTCGCGGGCCCGGCCGGGCGCCGCGGGCAGCAAATCGCGGCGCGGCCCGCTCCGTTTCCGCGGAAAGCGCTATATTTGCAGGGAAAAGCCCCATACGCATGTTGAAACTTCTCCCCCTCTGGCTGCTGCTCGTGGCGCTGCCCGTGGCGGCGCAGCGTAGCGACGCCCTTCCCAAGACGGCCACCGAGCGCAGCATCGAACGCCAGGGCCTCGTCGACCTTCAGCGCGTCGACCCCACGATAGGGGTCAGCCTCATGTATGCCCGGCCCGATAATTTCACGGGCAGGGTGCTCTACACCGACCTGCACCACGCCTACCTGCATCCCGAGGCCGCCGCGGCGCTCCGCAAGGCCCAGGCCGCCCTCAAGCGCCTCCGCCCCGACCTCAGCCTGAAGGTCTACGACGCCGCCCGCCCCATGTCCGTCCAGCAAAAGATGTACGACGTCGTGAAAGGCACCCCGCAGTATTTCTACGTCAGCAACCCGCGCAACGGCGGCGGCCTGCACAACTACGGCCTGGCCGTCGACCTCACGCTCTGCGACGCCCTGACCGGCGACACCCTCCCCATGGGGACGAAGATAGACCACATGAGCGAGCTGGCCCACGTCAAGGCCGAGAGCCGTATGCTCGCCGCCGGCCGCCTGAGCCGCGAAGCCCTGGCCAACCGCCGCCTGTTGCGCCGCGTTATGAAGGCCGCCGGTTTCAAGGTCCTGCTCACCGAGTGGTGGCACTTCAATTTCCGTTCCCGTGCCGAAGCCCGCGCCCGCTATAAGGTGATACGCTGACCGCCTGCCGCCGCGTCCGCGTCCGCCGGCCCCCGCATTTTCTCCACACCCACGCAACCGCCTGCCCATGCCCGACCTCACCGCCCAATACATCGCCCGCCACCGCACGGAGCGCGTCGAGACGCTGGCCCTGGCCCTCTCCGGCCGCACCGACGTCGACGGCGCCTTTGCCCTGCGCCAGATTGAGGGCTGGCAGCGGTTGCGCACGAAGGTCCCGTCGTGGGCCGCCGTCGAAGCGTTGCACTATCCGCCGCGCCTCTCGCTCGAGCAGTGTTCCGGCGAACCCGCCGCGCGCTACAAGTCCGCCCTGGCCCATCGCCTCTGTCCCCAGGGCGGTACACTGCTCGACCTCACCGGCGGCCTGGGTGTGGACTTTTCATTCCTGGCCCGCCATTTCGCGCGGGCCGTCTACGTCGAGCGCAGCGCCGAGCTCTGCCGCCTGGCCCGCCACAATTTTCCCCTGCTCGGCCTGCCGCAGGCCGAGGTGGTGCAGGCCGACGCCGCCGCCTACCTGTCCGTTGCGCCGCCCGCCGCCCTCTGCTTCCTCGACCCCGCCCGCCGCGACGGGGCCGGCCGCAAGACGGTGCTCATCGAGGACTGCGAGCCCGACGTCGCCGCCCTCCTGCCGCGGCTCCGGGCCCTGGCGCCCGTCGTCCTGCTCAAGCTCTCGCCCATGCTCGACTGGCACCGCGCCGTCCTGACGCTCGGCGCCGTGGCCGAGGTCCACGTCGTCGCCGTCGCCGGCGAGTGCAAGGAGCTCCTGCTCGTCTGCGCCGACGCCCCGGCCGGGCCCGTGGTTCATGCCGTCGACGACGGCTACCGCTTCGTCTTCCGCCCCGCCGAGGAGGCCGCCGCGCCCGCCTCCGTGGCCGACGGGGTGGGGCCCTACCTCTACGAGCCCGGCGCCGCCCTGCTCAAGGCCGGGGCCTACCGCCTCACGGCCGCGCGCTACGGCCTGCGTCCCCTCCATCCCAATTCCCACCTCTACACCGGCACCGCGGCGCTCCCCGCCTTCCCCGGCCGCGCCTTCCGCACGGTGCGCGTGGCCGACTTCTCCAAGGCGTCGCTGCGCGCCCTGCGCCGCGACGTCCCCCGTGCCAGCCTGGCCGTGCGCAACTTCCCCGCCACGCCCGACGCCCTGCGCCGCCGGCTCCGCATCGCCGACGGCGGCCCCGACTACCTCTTCGCCACCACGCTCGGCGACGGGCGCCACGTCCTCATCCACTGCCGCAAACTCGAGTCCTAATCCAATCCAAACCTATATGAAACGCAAACCCCTCTTCCTCCGGTTGCTGGCCGTCGGCGCCCTGTGCTGCGCCGTCTGGCCCGCCGCGTCGGCCGATTCGGTCGACATCATTCCCCGTCCCGCCCAGGTGCAGCAGACCGAGGGCCGGTTCCGCCTCACCGACCGCACCGTCATCGGCTGCGACGCCGCCTCGCGCGAGCAGGCCGCCTACCTCCAGGACCTCCTGGCCCGCTCCACGGGCTGGGACCTCGCCGTGAAGGAGGGCGCCCGCCGGGCCGGCATCCGCCTCTGCGTCGACTCGACGCTCGTCAGCCGTCCCGAAGGCTATCGCCTCGAAGTCACCGCGAAGGGCGTCACTATCACCGGCGCCGACGCCTCAGGCGTCTTCTACGGCATTCAGTCGCTCCTGCAGCTCTTCCCGCCGCAGATTTACAACCGCGAGCGGCAGCGCGGCCAGGAGTGGACGGCCCCCTGCGTCACCGTCGAGGACGCGCCCAACCGTCCCTGGCGTGGCGTCATGCTCGACGTGGCCCGCTACTTCTTCGACAAGGAGTTTGTCAAGAAGTATATTGACGAGATGGCCATGTATAAGCTCAACAAGCTCCAGTTCCATCTTGTCGACGACTCGGGCTGGCGCCTGGAAATCAAGAAATATCCCCGCCTGACGGAGGTCGGTGCCTGGGCCGGCCCCGACGGGAAGCGGCTCGGCGGCTACTATACCCAGGACGACATCCGCGAGCTCGTGGCCTACGCCCGGGTACGCGGCGTCGAGATCATCCCGGAAATCGAGTTCCCCGCCCACATCCTCTCGGCCGTGGTCGCCTATCCGTGGCTCAGCTGCACGGGCGAGCAGCACGAAGTCCCCACGCAGCACTTCATCAGCCGCGACCTGCTCTGCGTGGGCAAGGAGAGTTCCCTCCGCTTCCTCAGCGACGTGCTCGACGAAGTAGTGGCGCTCTTCCCCTCCCGCTACATCAACATCGGCGGCGACGAGGCCGTCTACACGCGCTGGGAGCAGTGTCCCGACTGCCAGGCCCTGATGAAACGCCTCGGCCTCAAGCAGGCGTCCGAGTTACAGGGCTATCTCACCAACGTAGTGGCCGACATGATGGCGCGTAAGGGCCGCACGGCCGTCGGTTGGGAGGAAATCATCTTCCGTGGCCGCGTAAACCAGCCCGTAGTGGCCGCCATCTGGCACAACCCGGCCGACACCGCCCAGGCCATAGCCGCCGGCCACAAGGCCGTGCTCATGCCCGCCTCCTACTGTTACTTCGACTTCCCCGAGAGCACGACGCCCGGCGAGGTGAAGGCCGCCACCTGGCAGCCCGCCTTCACTTCCGAGCGCACCTATTCCCTGCCCATGCCCGACTATTCCCCCGCGTCCGGCGTGCTGGGCGTGCAGGCCTGCCTCTGGAGCGACCAGTTCATCCACGGCGACGTGTTGCAGGAAATCGTACCCCTCAACGAAAACCGCTCGGAGCAGTACGTCGAGTACCTCACCTTCCCGCGCCTGCTCGCCTTGGCCGAAATCGCCTGGTGCCCCAACAGCGCGCGCGACTACGCCGACTTCCTCCGCCGCCGCTCCACCCACTTTGCCCGTCTCGACAATAAGGGCTGCAACTACCGCGTGCCCGAGCCGCACGTAGCCGCGTCCGGCCCCACCGCCGACGGCCGCTACCGCTACCGGCTCGAGCCGTCCGTAGCCGGCGCCGAGATTCGCTACACCACGGACGGCGCGTTCCCCACCGTACACTCGCCGCTCTACGAAGGGGGCGACGTTGTCGTGGGCCGCAAGGACGACTTCCGCGCCATCACCGTCGTCACGCCGCGCCACTACTCCCTGCCGCTCTATGCCGCGCCGGACTATTCCGCCTATGCCGCCTACGGACAGTATGCCGCCGAGTGGAAACCCCTCCGCATCCAGACGAAGCCCGCCCCGTGGCGCTTCGAGTGTACCGGCAAGGTGGCCGAAAACGGCCGCTTCCGCGTCACCTTCGTCCCCACCCGCGGGCAGAACGGCCTGCGCCTCGGCGAGCTCCGCCTCTACAAGCGCGACGAGCTCCTGGCCACCGTCCCGCAGGATGCCGTCGCCACGGCCGGCAGCCCCGTCAGCTACACCTTCAGCGTAGACGCCTTTGAAGCCGGCACGCCCTTCTACATCGAGGTGCAGGCCAGCGGCGAGGGCGGCAACGACACCGCCGGCCTCGTCTTCATTCGCAAGGACTGACCCCCGGTCCCGCCGCGCCGCGGACAGTTGCCGCGCGCACGGGCCCTATTCCAGTTTTTACGGGCCTTAGCCCAGTTTTTACGGGCCCTATTCCCGTGCGGGCGGGGCCGCTATCCCCGAAAATTCCCCCGGGCGGACTTTTTCCTGAAAAAAAGTCCGCCTTTTTTGTAACTTTGTTCGGGCGAACCCGTCTTAGAGATAGAGAGCAATGAAAGTGATAGATTTCCGATACGACCTGCTGCCGCTGAAGGATAAACTTTTTCGGTTGGCGCTGCGTATCACGCTCGACACGGCGGAAGCCGAGGACGTTGTGCAGGACACCTTGCTCCGCGTCTGGAACCGGCGCGACGAGCTGGCCGGCGTGCAGTCGCTCGAAGCCTACTGCCTCACCGTCTGCCGTAACCTGGCCCTCGACCGCAGCCAAAAGCGCGAGGCCGCCAACCTCTCCCTCGACGAGGCCGCGGCCGACCCGCCCGACAGCACGCTCCGCGCCGACGAGCGCCTCGAACACGACGAGCGCCTGCGCCGCGTTCACGAACTCTTCAACCGCTTGCCCCTCGCCCAGCGCACCGTCATGCAGCTCCGCGACATCGAGGGGAAAAGCTACCGCGAAGTAGCCGACATCATGGGCATCACGGAGGAAAACGTCAAGGTCACCCTCTTCCGCGCCCGTCAGGCTATCCGAAAACAATACGAAAAGATTGAAAACTATGGACTATAAGTATATAGAACAACTGCTCGAGCGATACTGGGCCTGCGAAACGTCCCCCGCCGAAGAGCGCATCCTCCGCGACTTCTTCAGCCAGACCGAACTGCCCGCCGGCCTGGCCCGCTACCGCGACTTGTTCGTATATGAGACGCAGCAGGCCGCCGCCGGCCTGGGCACTGACTTCGACGAGCGCCTGCTCCGCAAGGCCGGAGCCACGCGCCCCGTGGTCAAGGCCCGTCCCCTGACGCTGCGCCGCCGCCTCCGTCCCCTCTACCACGCCGCCGCCTCCGTCGCCATCGTTGCCCTGCTCGGCACGGTCGCCCAGCACGCTTTCCAGCGCCGCGATGCCCAGCCCGTCTGGGACTACAATGCCGCCGCCTACCAGGATTCCTATGACAATCCGCAGGAAGCCTACGAAGTGCTCGGCGACGGCCTCCAGGAGTTGCGCGACGTCCTCGATACCAGCCGCCCGGCCAAGGCCGACAGCGCCGCAGTCCGTACTCACAGCGCCGTGTTGAAATGAGAATCGTCCTGACCCTGCTCCTGGTGCTCGCCGGGCTTCTTCCCGCCCACGCGCAGCGTGAAGAGGACTTCGCCTCGCGCTACCTCTCCCTCTACGGCAAGCACGACGCCCTCGTCTGCAAGACCATCAGTCCCGCCATGATGGAGCGCATCATGAAGCTCGACACCGTGCGGCACGACGCCGATGCGCGCCGCGTCTTCGCCCAGCTCAAGAGCATCCGCTTCGTCACGGCCCCCGACACCGCCCGTACCCGCGAACTCTTCGCCAAGGCCGAGGACCTGGCCCGCCACAACCGCCGCCGTTACAGCGCCTACGCCGAGCGCGACCGCCTCTCCATCTACGTCCGCCGGCGCGGCGACGTCCTCCTCGAACTCGTTGTGCTCCTCGTCGACCCCGAGCGACAGTTCAACATCCTCAACTTCACGGGGACCATGTCCGAGGATTTCATCCGGCAGGTACTCAATATTTAGACACAAGAATAGACAGCTACATAAATCCGCCAAGCCGAAACGCGGCGCGGCAAAGGTGAAAACGTCACTTGCTTATTAAAACACCCATGAGGCCCTGAAGGTTTCAGTTCTCTCACACCACTTTTATCCGGCGGGATAAAGCTCAAGATAACCGGGAGGTTCGCCACGACGCGGGCTTCCCTTTATCGTATCCGCACGCCCCGTCACCGCAGCCGGCGACGGGGTTCGTCGTCTCCGGCCGTCCCGCCGCCGCGCCGGGCTCTGCCGCCCCCTTTGTCCGCAGTGCCGCCTCCTCGCTTCGCCGCCGGGGGCGGACCGTTGCGGGGAGCGTCCCCCGGCCTTGCCGACGCGGGCCGGGGTGGGGCGAAACGGGCCGCGTTCATCGCATCCCCGACCCGCCGCCGCGTCCGGAAAGGGCGGTTCCATCGGCACAGCGGTCTCCGCCGCCGGTCC
>USPK01000036.1 GCA_900556465.1 uncultured Prevotella sp.
TAGCCCCGTTTTTTCTCGCCTTAGCCCCGTTTTTTCTCGCCTTAGCCCCGTTTTTTCTCGCCTTAGCCCCGTTTTTCCGAAGACTGGCCGAGGGGCGGCAGTCACTGTCCGGCCCGTTCCGGTCCGCGACGGACACACGGCGCCGCAACGGCCCGAACTGACCGGGCAAAATACGACAGAAAAACAGCGTGCGGCGCAACGCCCCGAAACGGGATGCTGCGCCGCACGCTGAGGGAGACGGCCCCGGCGAGTCCGGGAGACGTCCGGCGGGCCGGTCACTCTATCACGGCGGCCCGGATGAGGCGGACGTCCTCTATGGGCCGGTCGTCGGCATTGGTTTCCACGCCCTGTATGGCCTCTATCACCTCGAGCCCCTCTACCACTTCGCCGAACACGGTGTACTGCCCGTCCAGGTGGGGCGAGCCGCCCGTTTCGCGATAGACCGGGTCGAGCGAGGCGTCGAGTTCCACGGCGCCCTTCGTCACTTCGTAGACGTCGCCGGCTATGGCGCCGAGCTGGCTGTCGGTGAAGCGCTGCCCCCAGACTACGTAGAACTGCGAGCCGCTGCTGCGGCGCTCGGGGTTGACGTCGTCGCCCTCGCGGGCCGCTGCGACGACGCCGCGGCGGTGATAGTGCTTCGGGTAAAGAATCTCGGCCGGGAGCGTATAGCCCGGCCCGCCCTCGCCCAGCAGCTGGCCGGGCTTCGCATGGCGCGAGTCGGGGTCGCCCGTCTGCACCATGAACCGTTTGATGACACGGTGGAAGAGCAGGCCGTCGTAATATCCCTCGCGCACCAGCTTGAGGAAGTTGTCCCGATGAATCGGGGTGTCGTCATACAGGGCAATGACAAAATCGCCCATCGTAGTCTCCACCTTCACGCGGTGGGTCAGGCTGTCCTGCGCACCGGCCGCCGCGACCAGCACGACGGAACATAGCAACAGCAGACTGCGGCGTAAACTTTGCAGGGTCATGGCAATTGGATTTGAATGGAAGGATTAAACAAGGCCCTCGTTGCTCTGGAACGTCTGCTCTACGGCATCGGGCTTCGGCGCATCGGCCGGCGCCGAAGCGGACTTCTTCGGCTTTTTCCTGGCATACCGGCTGACGCTAATCATCATGCCGAAGTAGACACAATTGATAAGGGTCGACGTACCGCCCCGGCTGATAAGGGGCAGCGGCTGACCCGTCACCGGCACCAGACCTACGGCCACGAGCATGTTGATGAGGGCCTGATTGACCAGCAACAGGGCGAGGCCCATGATGAGGAAGGCGGGGAAATTGCGCTCGCAGCGGCTGGCGATGCGCCCCGCACGGACGAGCAGCACCATGTAGAGAAAGACCACCAGAATAGCCCCCCAGAGGCCAAGTTCCTCGACAATGATGGCGTAGATGAAGTCGGAATAGGCCTGGGCCAGGTGGTCGCGCTGCTCCGAGTTGCCGGGCCCCTTCCCGATGAAGTTCGACGAGGCGATGGCAATATTGGCGTGGGCCTCCTGCGGGTGTTCGGCGAGAAAGACCGTATCGTTCTCCACATCGGAAGTGTGGTCCGTCAGACGGGCCACCCACGTGTCGATACGGTGCAGGCCGGGGACGTCGTTGAGCGTTTCCTTGGGCAACGTCTCCACCAGGAGGACCGCCCCGAGGATAATGGCCGCGAAAAAGGCGACAATCTTGCCCAACTGTATCATCGGAACACGGCCGAGAAACATCATGAGAAAAACGGTACCGAAAAGGATGACCGCCGTGGAAAGATTCTCTGAAAAAATGAGCAGGCAGACCACGCCGGACGAGACAAGTATCCACTTCATGGCCCTACGGTCGGCGCCCTCCTCGCGTTGCCAGCAAGCCAGAATCAGGGCCGTCGTGATGATGACGACTCCCTTGGCCAGCTCGGCCGGCTGGAAGCGGATGCCCAGAATATAGAGCCAGCGCGCGCCCTCGTTGGTCCGGACGCCGAAGAAGAGGGTCAGGATGAGCAAGACGACACAGATGGGGAGGAAGAATACGGGGATAATCTTGAAATAACGGCAGGGCAGCGCGTGGAAGAACCAGACGACGGCCGTGCCCGCCGCCAGGAAGGCGGCCTGCTTGAAGAGCGGGGCCAGGAAGTCGCCCGACTTGTAGGAGAGCGAGCTGGCTGCGCTGAAGACCTCGACCAGCGAAATCATGCAGAGCAGGAAAAACACGATCCAGATGACAAGGTCGCCCTGGAATATTCTGCGGAAGAAAAATTTCATTTATCGGATTTCGTTGCTGTTGAATATGACGGAGCGCCCCACGGCCTGTCAATGCAGCCGGGCGCGTACTTGCGACTTGAACTGTTCGCCGCGGTCCTCCATGTTGTGGAACAGGTCGAAGCTGGCGCAGCAGGGACTGAGCAGCACGGTGTCGCCCGGACGGGCCAGGGTGGCGCACGCCTCGACGCAGGTGGCCATGCTGTCCGTGTCGGCCACGGGAAGACCCAAGCCGTCGAACGCGGCGTGGAGCGGGGCGTTGTCGGCGCCGAGGTAGACCAGTGCGCGGCACTTCTGGCGGACGAGGGGCACTATCTCGCTGTAGTCGTTGCCCTTGTCTTTCCCGCCGACGATGAGTACGACGGGCGTCGTCATGCTCTCGAGGGCCCAGCGGCAGGCGTCAACGTTGGTGGCCTTGGAGTCGTTCACGTAGTGGACGCCGTCGACGTCGCAGACGCGTTCCAGGCGGTGTTCCACGCCGGGGAAGTCGGAAAGCCCGGCCCGCACGACGTCGGCGGGCGCGCCGGCACAGAGGGCGGCCAGCGCGGCGGCCAGCGAATTGCGCAAATTGTGGCGGCCGGGCAGGGAGAGGGCCGAAAGGGGCATTTCAAAAGGCACGGGGGCCGTCAGGCGGAAACGGTCGCCGTCGGCGTAGCCCACGGCGCCGGGCCGGGGAGCGTCGGCAAAGGGATAAAGGCGACGGGCGGCGGGATACTTGGCCAGCTCGTGCCCGATGTGTTCGTCCTCGAGCCAATAAATAAAGGCGTCGTCGGGCCGCTGGTTGCGCAGGATGCGCATCTTGGCGTCGACGTAGTTCTGCATGCAGTAATCGTAACGGTCCAGGTGGTCGGGCGTGATGTTCAAGAGGACGGCGACGTCGGCCCGGAAGTCGTACATGTTATCCAACTGGAACGAGGAAAGCTCTATGACGTAACCGGGACGGGGCGCCTCGGCCACCTGATAGGCCAGGCTGTGGCCGATGTTGCCCGCCAGGCCGTAGTCCATGCCGGCCTTCCGGAGAATGTGGTGAATGAGCGAGGTGGTCGTGGTCTTACCATTGCTGCCCGTGATGCAGACCATGCGGGCGTCGGTGTAACGGCCGGCCAGCTCGATTTCACTGATAATGGGGACGTGGCGTTCGCGAAGGGCCACAATCACAGGCGCCGTGTCGGGGATGCCGGGGCTCTTGACCACCTCGTCAGCCTGGAGGACGCGCTCGGCCGTATGGTGGCCCTCCTCCCAGGCAATGCCGTAACGCTCAAGCATTTGCTTGTGCGTCTCGCCTATGTGCCCGGAGTCGGAAACGAAGACTTCAAAGCCTTGCTTCTGAGCCAGGACGGCGGCCCCTACGCCGCTCTCACCGGCTCCCAAAATGACTGTTCGCATCTGGTATGAAGATTTTTATCGGATTTTTAGTGTTATGATGGTGGCAGCGGCCAGGAGTATCGTGGTTATCCAGAAACGGACGGTTATCTTGGACTCGTGCCACGCCCCGTGCGGCCAGTTCTTGAACACATAGTGGCAGGTGGGGTCGAGCTGGTCCTTGAGGACACGGAAATTATCGTGGATGGGCGTTCG
Organism: uncultured Prevotella sp.; assembly: GCA_900556465.1. Lineage (GTDB taxonomy): Bacteria > Bacteroidota > Bacteroidia > Bacteroidales > Bacteroidaceae > Alloprevotella. The sequence continues at coordinate 3,813 of USPK01000036.1, forward strand.
CTTGAACAGGCGGCGACGGACACCCTTGCGCTTGCCCGACTTGTAATACTCCACCTGAAGGATAACACTGAGACTTTCCACGAGGAATACGCCGCAGAGGATGGGAATGAGCAGCTCCTTGTGGATGATAATGGCCAGAACGGCGATGACGCCGCCTATCGTCAGCGAGCCGGTGTCGCCCATGAAGATCTGAGCGGGATAAGCGTTGTACCATAGGAAACCGATGAGGGCCCCTACCATGGCGGCGATAAAGATTACCAGCTCCTGCGACCCGGGTATGTACATGATGTTGAGGTAACTGGCAAACTCGATGTGGCTGGACACGTAGGCCAGGATGCCCAGCGCGATACAGATGATCGCCGAGTTTCCCGCCGCCATGCCGTCCATGCCGTCGTTCAGGTTAGCGCCGTTCGAGACGGCCGTTATCACGAATATCGTCACGATGACGAAGAGAATCCAGCCGGCCTGGGTCTTGTACTTCCCGCAGAAGGACATGAGCTCGGTGTAGTCGAGGTTGTTGTTCTTCACAAAGGGGATGGTGGTCTTGGTCGATTTGACGGGCTCGCTCTTGTGGACCACTTCGGTCTGGGCCCCGCCGTGATGCTCGACTTCCACGTTCTCGCGGATGACAGCGTCGGGGCTGCAATAGAGAACCAGGCCTACAATCAGGCCCAATACGACCTGGCCGAGTATCTTGAACCTGCCGGGAAGGCCGTCCTTGTTTTTCTTGAAATTCTTGATATAGTCGTCCACAAACCCCAAGGCCCCGAGCCACAGGACCGTTACAATCATCAGAATCATATAGATGTTGCGCAGGCGGCCCAGTAACAGGCAGGGCACGAGGACGGAGACGATAATGATGATGCCGCCCATGGAAGGCACGTTCAGTTTCTGGACGCCGAACGGGTCTATGGACGCATCGCGCTGGACTTCGCTGAAATTGTGGCGCTTCATCCATTTGATGAAGTACTCGCCGAACCATGCCGAGATGACCAGGGCGAGCATCAGGGCCAACAGGGAGCGGAACGAGATGTAGCTCCACAAATTGGAGCCGGGTACTCCGAACTGCTCCAGAAAACGGAAGAGATAGTAGAGCATGGCTTGTCGTTTTTAGAAGAATTACTGGGCGGGCTGCGCGGCGGGGGTCAGCGGCAGGCCGAAAGCGGCGCGCACTTCCTCGTGGTCGTCGAAGTGGTGCTTCACGCCTTTCACTTCCTGGTAGGGCTCATGGCCTTTCCCGGCCACCAGGATCACGTCGCCCGGCTTGGCCATCATGACGGCCGTACGAATGGCCTCGCGGCGGTCGGCAATGCAGATGGTCTTGCGGGCCTGCTCCGCGTCGAGGCCGGCCAGCATGTCGTCGATGATGGCCTGGGGCTCCTCGAAACGGGGATTGTCGCTCGTCAGAATCAGCCGGTCACTGCGATTGGCGGCCTCGCGGGCCATGAGCGGACGCTTGCCTTTGTCGCGATTGCCGCCGGCGCCGCAGACGGTGATGATTTCGCCCTTGCCATGAACTATCTCGTCGATGGACGTCAGCACATTGGCCAAGGCGTCGGGCGTATGGGCGTAGTCAATAATGGCACAGACGCCTTTCGGCGAACGGATGGCCTCGAAACGGCCGTTCACGGGGTGGAGCGTGGAAAGCACGCGCAACACCTCGGCCGGCTCGTGGCCCAGCATGACCGCCGTGCCGTAGACCGCCAGCAAGTTCGAGACGTTGAACCGCCCGACGAAGCTGACACTCACCTCGCGGCCGTCAATGTCGAGCAGCATCCCCTCGAGCGACTCTTCAAGGATGCGGCCCTTGAAGTCGGCCGCAGTGCGCGTGGAATAGGTTTTCACCGTGGCGGCCGTATTCTGAACCATCACCATACCGTTGCGGTCGTCCGCGTTCGTAATGGCGTAGGCCCCCTTCGGCAGTCCGTCGAAAAAGGCTTTCTTGGCATCGCGGTAATTCTCAAAGGTCTTGTGATAGTCCAAGTGGTCGCGCGTCAGGTTGGTAAAGATGCCGGCCGCGAAACGCAGGCCGCCGATGCGGTGCTGGTGGATGGCGTGCGAGCTGCACTCCATGAAGGCGTAACGGCAACCGGCGTCGGCCATGCGGCCAAGGAGACGGTTGAGCGTCACAGGGTCGGGCGTGGTGTGCTCCGTAGGCACGGCTTCACCGTCAATATAGTTGCAGACCGTAGACACCAGGCCGCAGCGATAGCCGAAGGCGCGGAACATCCGATAAAGCAGGGTGGCAATCGTCGTCTTGCCGTTGGTCCCCGTCACCCCGACCAGCTGCAGACGCTTCGTCGGGTCGCCGTAGAAATGCGTAGCGACAGGACCGATGGCCAGTTCCGTATTGTCCACGCGGACAAAGGTGACCCCTTCCGGCACATCGGCCGGAAGGGCCTCGCACAGCAGTACGGCCGCCGCGCCCTGTTCCACGGCCTTGCCGATATAAGCGTGGCCGTCCGTCTGAGTACCCTTGACGGCAACAAACAAATCGCCGGGTTTCACTTGACGTGAATCCATGTTCACGCCGGATATTTCGATGTCGAGGCTGCCCCGCACCTCGCGCAGGGACAGCATGCTGAGAAGTTCTGAAAGTTTCATGACTTCATCTGTATAGGTTCGTACTGTTATTCTCTTTCTCGGCCGCCGGACGGTCAGGGTTTGCGCTGACGCTCCGACTTGGGAGCAGCCGGCGTTCTCCGGGACGTGTCGGCCTCCGACCGTGCGGCTGCCGGCCGGCGGTGTTCGCGTTTCTGCTCGCCCAGTGTCAGGCGCACCGTCTGCCCGCGCTTCACCTTCTGCCCGGCAGGGATGCTTTGCTTCCTGACTTTCCCTACGCCCTCGGTCTGGACGCGGAGCCCCATCTTCTCCAGACGGTAAAGGGCGTCCCTCAGACCGTAGCCCTCCACATCGGGCATCACGCCGGCAATTGCCTCCGTGGCGTTCAGCACCATATTGGCATTGCTGCCGTCACTCTCCCCCCAGACCGCATCCGTCTGCGACAACGGCATGGATGCCTGGTACTTCACGCCGAGCGTATTGAAAAGGCGGGCCGTCGCCGCCATGTCGCCGGCAAGCGTAACGGGGCGCTTGTAGAGCGTAGTGTCGCGGGCCTGGGTGTAATCCGTCACGTGATTGCGCGCCATGATCGACTCGGCCACCCGCTTGAAGACGGGGCCGCACATACCGCCGCCCGAAGCCGGCGCCGTTTTGCGGATGCAGACAATACAGGAATAGAGCGGCTTGTCGGCCGGGAAGTAGCCTGCATAGGATATGAAATATTCGGAAGTACGTCCCTTGCCCGTCCAAATCTGCGCCGTGCCCGTCTTGGCGGCTACGGGGAAATTGCGACTGCCGCCCGCTTTGCCCAGACCTATGGAAACCACCTGTTCGAGGCAGGTCCGTATGTCGCGCACCGCTTCCGGGCGCGCCATCTGCTTGCGCAGCACGGTGACGGGGAATTCCTTCACCACCTGTCCGTTGCGCAGGATGGCCTTGACCAGGCGCGGACGGAGCAGGCGCCCGTTGTTGGCGATACCATTATAAAAGTTCAACGTATTGATCGGTGCCAGCTGCGTCTCGTAACCGATGCTCATCCACGGCAACGTAGTGCTCGACCAGTAGGCCCCCTCGCCCGGACGACGGATTCGGGGTTTCTGGTAACCGGGAAGGGGAATTTTCAAATCCTCCTTAACGCCGATACGCTCCAGCCCCATGACAAAAGCCGTGGGATTATCGTGGTAGTATTTGTTAATCAGGTAGCTGACCCCGACATTAGACGATTTCTGAATGATCTGCGGGACCGTGAGCACGCCATAACCGCCCGAGCGCCAGTTATGGTCGCGCATTTTCCGGTTACCGAAGTTGTAAACGCCACCCCCTACGTCTACCTGGTCCTGCATCGTGATTTTTTTATCGTCGAATGCGACCAGGAACGACATGGGCTTGAACACGGAGCCCGGCTCGTAGATGTCCGTCACGGGCAGCGCCGTGTCCTCGTGATACGAACCGTCGGCGTGGCGAGTCAGACCGGTCATGGCCTTGATGTCGCCAGTCGCCACCTCCATGACGATACAGACACCCGAGATGGCACCCAGTTCGGCCAGCTTGTCGCTCAAGGCCTTTTCGCAGATCTCCTGGATGGTGATGTCGAGGGTCGTCATCACGTCGCAGCCGTCTATGGCGGGCGTGTCGATTTGCACGACGCGGCGGTTCATCACCTTTTGGAAATGGTACTTGCCCGGTTTCCCGGCCAGCACGCTGTCGAAAGTCATCTCGAGACCGTAGCGCGCCGTGTCCTTGAAGTCTCCGATGGTGCGGATGGCCAGTTCGCCGAACGGGCGGCGGCGCATCTCGACCTTCTCGAAGTTGGCGCTGGAACGCAGGTTGAAGAGGGGCAGCTTGCTCACCTCGCTGTATTCCACGTAGCTGATGCGGCGATTCTCGTTCTTCCGGAGTTTCAGCGACGTCACCTCGTCCACGTACACTTTCCAGTAGCGCGAGCGCTCCCGCCGGCCTTCTATGAGGTGCTTGCGCAAGGCCACGGGGTCAATGTCCGGAAAGATGCGGTGCATGCCCGTACAGATGTTGTCTAGGTACTTAAAGAGTACCGTGTCGCGGCGGTACTGGTCTTTCACCCGCCAGTCCTTCAGCAACTGCTGCCGCAGTTTCGCCACGTCCGTCTTCGGGAATACGTCGTGCACCTCCTGGCAGGCCAGGTTGAGGCTCTTGTTCAGCGTCGTGTCCTTCAGGTATCGGTTCTCGCGGCTCCAGGCCGTGTCGTTCTCCGTACTGATGTAGTCCAGATTGATATAAAATTCGGGCAAAGAGGCCGCCAGCACGCGTCCGTCGGCCGCCAGGATGTTGCCGCGCTTGGCCGGCAGCGTACGGCCCTGCTTTACCAGAATCTGACTTACGCCTACCCAGCGGTCGTGTTGGGTAAACATGAGATAACCTACCTTAGCCACAACGCACGCGGCAGCCACGCCCAATATGAACGAGACTACGAAATAACGTCGCATGATTTTCTTGCTCAAGAAATTCATAGGTCGGCAGATTTTTCAATTAGGCAAATAATACGACGACTCCACCGATGTGCGCAGCGTGGTGTCGGGTACGTTCTCTTCCACGTTGCTGCGCATGGAGAACTCGGTCAGTTCGCTCGAGATGGTCAGGACCTTGAACTTGCGGTCCGTGAGCGTGTCCGCCAGGTCCTCGCGGCGGATTTCCTCGCGTTGGCAGGCATAACGGTTGCCCACATAGAGGATGGACAGGACAACGAGCAGAATGACGTAGCCCATCTGACGTCGGAACCACGGGCCGGCGAGGATGTCGCCGCCCAGAACGGTGCGCAACGTCACGCGGTCGCCTTCCGCCGGCGTCTCTTCGTCCAGACTGATCAGTTCCTGCAAGGCCTTCCGTGCCTGTTCCTTCCGCCCGGCGGCCTGTTTTTCCTCCGACGGTGCGGCCGGTTCTTCGTCCTGCGGCGCGGAGTCTGTCGTCCGGGGTGTTTCGGACGAAGCGGCCGGACTGTCCTCGGCCGCAGCCGCCGTAGCCCGGTCCAGCAGGCGGTCCAAGCCGTCACGGCGCAAAGGTTTATCGTCTTGTTCTTTCATGCCTTCATTTTATGATTCGGTAGCCACCTTCTCCGCAACGCGCAACTTGGCGCTCCGACTGCGGGGATTGCGTTCCTGCTCCGCCGCATCGGGGACAATGACCTTATTGTTCACCGGCCGCAGCGGCGACATGCGGTTGCCGTAAAAGTCGGACGCGACGCGCCCCTCCACGTTCCCGGCCCGCATAAAGTTCTTCACAATACGGTCCTCCAGCGAGTGGTAAGTGAGCACCGACAAGCGGCCCCCGGGGCGTAGCAGGTCCGTCGCGGCCTGTAACAGTTCGACCAGGGCCTCCAACTCGTGGTTCACTTCGATACGCAGTGCCTGGAACACCTTCGCCATGTCTTTCTTCTCGCGGGAGCGCTCCAGGAGCGGCGTGGCTGCCGCTACGAGCTGGGCTACGGTGGTGAACGGCTGTTGCGCGCGGCCCGTCACGAGGGCGGCGGCCAGGCGGCGCGAGCAGCGCAGCTCGCCGTAGAGGCGGAAGATTTGTTCCAACTGGGCCTCCGTGTAGGTGTTCACCACGTCGGCCGCTGTCGTGGCGGCCCGGGTGTTCATGCGCATGTCCAGGGGTGCGTCGAAGCGGAACGAGAAGCCGCGGTGCTCGTCGTCGAAGTGGTGGCTCGAGACGCCGAGGTCGGCCAACACGCCGTCCAGTTCTTCCACCTCGTAGTATCGCATCCAGTTTTTCAGGAAGCGGAAATTGGTCCGCACAAAGGTAAAGCGGTCGTCGTCCTGCGGCGCGTTGCCCGCGGCGTCGGCATCCTGGTCGAAGCCATAGAGATGGCCCTCCGGGCCCAAGCGCGACAGAATCTCGCGACTGTGCCCGCCGCCGCCGAAGGTAGCGTCGACATAAACGCCATCCGTGCGGACATCCAGTCCGTCTACGGTAGCCTGCAGGAGGACGGGAACGTGGTAAGCGGGTGCTGTGTTCATGATTCCGAAGATATGGTGCCGCGCGGGGCGGCCGTTTTTTCGTCGTCGGGCCGGAGTTCCGCCGGCTTCCGGCCCATGGTCTGCTCCATCGCCGCGGCGTAGGCCTCGGCCGGGAGGAAGGGCGCGGCGGTGCGGGCGGCGCTCCAGAGTTCGATGCGGTCGTCCACGCCGACGAAGGTCAGTTCGCGGTCTATCCCGGCCCAGTCGAGCAAACGCCGGGGGATGAGGAAACGGCCGTTCGCGTCGAGCGAAAGGAGCTCGGCGTCGGCCATGAATTGCCGGAACAGCATGGCGTCCTGCGGGTTCCAGCGGTTCAGGCGCCGGCGCAAGTCGTCCACTTCTGCCGTCCAGGCGGCGTGCGGATAAACCACGAGACAGGGAGCATAGACGTCGCGCTTCAGCACCAGCTCCCGGTCCGTGTCGGACAGGAGCCTGCGGAACGCCGCCGGGAAAAAGGCACGGCCTTTGGCGTCCAGTTTGGCGGGGATGCTTCCTGTAAATCTCATCACGCTGAAAGATTTTCCAAAATTACGAACTTCTCCCCACAATTCCCCACTTCTGGCTTACATTTTTTAATGTTTTGAAAAGCGGCGCGGCCGATTATCCACGTAACTCTCTCATTAACCGTAGCTTACGCAATTGTTAAAAGCGGCGACGGGGCGCCCTTTCCGGTGGGGCAAATCGTAAAGCCCCGGCGCTCTCTTCCACGGCGGGCGGACAGCGCCTTTCTGCTCCCGGCCGGCCCGACGGTCCGGCTCGCCGGGCGGCCTGCGTCTGCGGGCCGCCCGAACGGTAACAGGGCGGGAGGGATACGAAAAAGGCCAGCGGACACGGTGGTCGCTGGCCCTATATATAATATGGTGTACCCGGCAGACAGGAGACAGTGCGTTCGCGCCGGTCCGCGCGGACGGCTTCCCCGCCCCGGCTCCGCCGCCCTCAGGCGTCGATTTTGGCGTAAGTAGCGTTCCGTTCTATGAACTCGCGGCGCGGGCCCACGTCGTCTCCCATCAGCATGGAGAACACGTAGTCCGCCTCCACGGCGTTTTCGATGGAAACTTGCTTGAGCATGCGCGTCTCGGGGTTCATAGTCGTCTCCCACAGCTGCTGCGGATTCATCTCGCCCAGACCTTTGTAGCGCTGCGTCACGATGCTGTTCTCCGTGCCGTCGCCGTAGGTGTCGATAAACTCCTGGCGCTCCCGGTCGTTGTAGCAGTATTTCTCCACCTTGCCCTTCTTGCAGCGGTAGAGCGGCGGCATGGCGATGTAGAGGTAGCCGTCCTGGATGACCTGCGGGAAGTAGCGGAAGAAGAGCGTCATGATGAGCGTCGCGATGTGCTGACCGTCGACATCGGCATCGGCCATGATGATGACTTTGTGGTAACGGAGCTTCTCGATGTTGGCCTCCTTGCTGTCCTCGCCCAGGCCAAAGCGGATGCCCAGGGCCTGAATGATGTTGTTCACCTCGTCACTCTCGAAAGCCTTGTGCCACATGGCCTTCTCCACGTTCAGTATCTTACCGCGCAGGGGCAGTATGGCCTGCGTGGCGCGGCTGCGTCCCTGCTTGGCGCTGCCGCCGGCCGAGTCGCCCTCCACCAGGAAGAGTTCGCACTCCTCGGGGTTGCGCGACGAGCAGTCGGCCAGCTTTCCGGGCAGTCCGCCGCCCGAGAGGGGGCTCTTGCGCTGCACGCTCTCGCGGGCCTTGCGCGCGGCCACGCGGGCCGTGGCGGCCAGGATGACCTTGTCCACAATGAGCTTGGCCTCCTTGGGGTGTTCCTCCAGGTAGTTGGTCAAGGCCTCGCCCACCGCCTGGTTCACGGCGCCGGTTACTTCGTTGTTGCCCAACTTCGTTTTGGTCTGGCCCTCAAACTGGGGTTCGGCCACCTTCACCGAGATGACGGCCGTGAGGCCCTCGCGGAAGTCCTCGCCGGCTATTTCCACCTTCGCCTTCTCCAGCTGCTTGGCCGCCGTCTCCTCGGCGTACTTCTTCAGCACACGGGTCACGGCCATGCGGAAACCGGCCAGGTGGGTACCGCCCTCGATGGTGTTGATATTGTTCACGTAGGAGTGGATGTTCTCGCTATACGAGGTGTTGTACATGATAGCCACCTCGATGGGCATCCCGTTCTTCTCCGTATTGATATAGATGACGTCGTCGAAGAGATGGGTGCGGCTGGAGTCGATGTAACGGACAAATTCGCGCAGGCCTTCGTCCGAGTGGAACACCTCCTTGCGCGTGTTTCCTTCCTCGTCGGGCCGCAGGTCGGTCAGTGTGATGGTGATGCCGGCGTTCAGGTAGGCCAGCTCGCGCATACGGTTGGCCAGGATGTCGTACTTGAACGTCGTCGTCGTGAAGATGGTCGGGTCGGGCCAGAACTGCTGCCGCGTGCCGCGGAGCTCGGTTTCGCCCACCACCTTGACGGGATAGAGCGGGTGGCCCTTGGCGTATTCCTGCTGATATATTTTCCCGTCGCGGAACACCTGGGAAATCATCTTCGTCGACAGGGCGTTGACGCAACTGACGCCGACGCCGTGCAAACCGCCCGAGACCTTGTAGGACCCTTTGTCAAACTTTCCGCCGGCGTGCAGTACCGTCATGACGACTTCCAGTGCAGAGCGGTGCTCCTTGGGGTGCATGTCGACGGGGATGCCGCGGCCGTTGTCCTGCACGATAATGGAGTTGTCCTCGCAGATCGTCACTTCGATGTGCGTGCAATAGCCGGCCAAGGCTTCGTCGATAGAGTTGTCCACCGTCTCGGAGACCAGGTGGTGCAATCCCTTTTCGCTGATGTCACCGATATACATGGCTGGACGCTTGCGCACCGCCTCCAGGCCTTCCAGCACCTGGATGTTACTGGCGGAATAGTTAGCGTCGTTCTTTTGCAATTCTTCCATTTCGTTAGTAGTATCTTTTTATTCCACGCGTTTAACCAAGCAAAAGTACAAAAAAATTGCGACGTAGACGGGCTTAACGGCCACGAAAATTCCCCACCTTTCACGACGCGTCGCGCCGGGCGCGTCCGCCCGTTTCCCGGACCCGGCGCCGCGGTTCCCCAAAAGCGGCGCCACGCCGCCGGTTGCGCCAAACACGGGGCTAAGGCCCGTAAAAACTCGCCCTATCCCCGTCGCGACGGGAATAGGGCGAGTGGCGGCGGCCACCGGCCGGCCGGCGAGGGGCACAGCATGCCGCCGCAGCACATTTACCAGATGTCCTCCGACTGTACGCCGTTGTAGACGGTGGTCGGGGCGTATTCGATGTAGTCCAGGAACCACTGCGAGTCCGTCTTTTTCAGCGCCGACTTCATGCGCAGATAGTACGTCTGGTTCGCCTGCATGTTGGCCGTCGTCAGGATGGCGCGTATCGAGGCACGGTCGCCGCCGACGCTGCGGGCGGGCGTGTCGCCCGAGCCGTTGGTGATGCAGAAATACTGCGGCGCCTTCATGTAGCCCTGGTTACGCATGTTGCGGTCGTTCTCCAGGTTCGTCTGTTCGTCGTCTACGTCCTCCATCCAGGGGATAGACGGGTTGTCCGTCATGCTTTGGCGCATGTCGAGCGGCAGCCCTATCGGCGAGAGGCGAAGCGGGTCCGTACCGAAGTAGAACTGCCCCATGCCGCGCAACGGATTGAGCGAAATGCCCAGCCGTATCTCGTAGGTCCCCGACTTCGGGACGGGCGGCAGGCGGAATATGGCGTCGAACATGCCCGACAGGCCCATCTCGTCGCCCTGATAGTCGCGCCACGAGGCGCCGCTCGCGTCGAAGAGGTAGTAAGTATCCGTGCCGCTCGACTCGCTCAGCAGGTTCTCAAAATATCCGTGCGGGAAGTACAGGTTCTCCACCCCGCGCACATTGTTCGAGGCCAGCTCGGGCAGGAACGTAGTGAAGTCCATCCGGATACGCTCGGAGCCCAGGCGGTCGCGCACGGCCTCGTCATAGGTCAGGATGTCGTCTATCGGGTAATAGAACCCGTTCTGCGCGTTGTTATCGTTCGCGCCGTTCGAGGCATTGAGCTTGATGCCCGGCTCGGGCACGGAGAGCACGGAATAGTCACCGTCGAAGCCATCGTTGTATTCAGGGAAACGGTTCAGGTAAGTCGTGTGATCGGGGTCGCCCAAGGCGCCGGCGTCACCGGCCTGCACCACCTTGATCAAGCCGCGGTACTTGCCAATCGTAGCGTAGTAGTCCCAGACATCGGTCGGGCAGCTCGCCGTCTGCGGGTTGCGCCAATCGCCTACGCGATAGTTGTACTCGTTACAGTGGCGCACCAGGCGGTCGTAACCCTTGCGGCCCTTCGTAAAGTGATAGGCCACGAAGCGGTTCACGGCGTTGTCCGGATTCGTCAGGTCGTCGGCCGCGGCGGCAGTCGTCGTGGCGTCGTCGCCGGTGCTGTAAATCTCGGCGCAACGCTCCCGGATGATGGCCATCACTTCGTCCCAGTTCGTCACGTTGCCCTCGGCGTCCGTCTGCAGGCTGATGGCCCCACTCGCGTTCATACACGTCGTCCGGTTCCACGAAGCCGGTGTAGCCCAGGTAGCGGTGGTCGGGCATGGACAGGGTCTCGCCCGAGGCCAGGTTCAGCGTTTCGTCGTGGTTCGTTTCCTCGTACTCCGCGTCGCGTTCCTCGAGCAACGAGTCGCAGACGTGCGTCTGCGTCAACAGATACGACATGATTTTCAAGTTATCGGCGGCCGCTATCATCTCCGGCAGCAGGTCGGACGACGGGGCAATGACCGTCGAGACGATATGCACCATGCCGTTGGACACTTCGTTGTCCTCGCTGACTACGCGCGCCTCGCCGTTGATGAGGTAGTAGCTCTCCGAGCCGACGGTGTCGAGTTCGCAGGTGAGCAGACGGTCGTTCAGGTTCGAGAGGGCGAAAGTGCCCGGCGTGGGGAAGTCAGCCGTCTCGTAGGCCGACTGCTCGCCGTTGTCGATGACGCAGCTGTTGGCGATAAGCTGTGCCTGCTCGTAGCTAAGCTCGTCGAGCGAGGCCACACCGAGCGAAGCCACGTACGTATCGATGGCTTCGTTGGTCGGTGCGAAGACGGTGTAGTTGCCTCGCGCCGAAAGCACGCTCGTTATGGAAGAAGCCTGGTCGGAATCGCCCAGGCGGACACGGTCGAAGATGCTCTTTATCTCCGACAGGTCTTCGTTGCTCGAGAGGAAGTCCGTCACCGTCTGCTCGGTGGCAATGGCATAATTGCTCTCGTCGATGTTTTCCGTACAACTGACGGCCAGGCCGCTGAGCCAGAGCAGCGACAGAAGGGCCAACGTCCAGCGCGGCGTTCGTTTAAGGATAGTGTTTAGTTTCATGGTTCTTGACTTAACGTTGATAGTTATGCTGTGGTCCCGCCTTCACGGCGTTTCGTCCGGCTGTAAGAAACAATCTCCGGCCCTGGTGGTCGGAGATTCCAACAGCAAATTTAAGGGATTCCCCCTACTCGTCCGCAAGCGGAAAACAAGGTTTAGAAATAAATAAACTCCGCTAAAAAATTTTCGAACTTTTTGAATATTTCACATCCTTTGAAACGTAGTATCGACAAAAAGCTCACTTTTAACGGCCGTTAGCCGCATTTTGACGACGACTGGGCGCGCAGCCGCCCGAACGGGGCGAAAAGGGCCGCGGAGTAGCCCGCGAGACACGGGGCTAAGGCCAGAAAAAACGCGCCCTATCCCCGTCGCGACGGGAATAGGGCGCGTAGCAGCGGTGCCTGGCCTCCAGGACGCGGGGCAAGGCCGACTGCCGTAAACGGATTACCAGATGTCCTCGGGCTGTACGCCGTTGTAGACGGACGTCGGTACAAATTCGATGTAGTCCAGGAAGAACTGCGCGTCGATCTTTCTCAGGGCCGACTTCATGCGGAGGTAGTACGTCTGGTTGGCGTTCAGGTTCTGCACGGTCAGGATGGCGCGGCAAACGGCATTACCCGTGATCACGTCGCGCAAGGGCGAGTCGCCATTACCGTTGCAGACGGTGGCGTACTGCGGCGCCTTCATCCAGCCCTGGTTACGCAGGTTGCGGTCGTTCTCTATGTTCGTCTGCTCGTCGTCTACGTCAGCTACGGCGGGGATAGCCGGGTTGTTCTGCATGCTCTGGCGCATGTCGATGGGCAGTCCGACAGGAGCCAGACGGAGCGGGTCGCTGCCGAAGTAGAACTGGCCCATGCCGCGCATCGGATTGAGCGAAAGACCCAGACGTATCTCGTACGTACCGTTCATAGGTACGGGCGGCAGGCGGAACGTGGCGTCGAACAGACCCTCCAGCTGCATCTCGTCGCCCTGGTAGTCACGCCAGGAGGCACCACTCTGCGTGTAGAGGTAGTAAATGGTCGTACCGGTAGACGTACTTACAATGTTCTCGAAGTAATCGTTCGGGAAGTAGTTGATAGACACGCCGCGCACGTTGTTCGACGCCAGCTCGGGCAGGAAAGTCGTAAAGTCGATGCGGATACGCTCACCGCCCAGCAACTCACGGGTGCTCACGTCGTAGGTCAGGATCTTGTTGATGGGGAAGTAGAACCCGTTCTGCGCATTGTTGTCGTATTCGCCGTTGGTCGCACTCACGACGAGGCCTTCCTCGGTGACGCCCGTCACGGAGTAGTCGCCTTCAAAGCCGTCGTTGTATTCGACGAAGCGGTTCAGGTACATTGTGTGGTCGGGGTCGCCGTAGGTTCCGGCGTCGCCGGCCTGGAGCACCTTGATCAAGCCGCGGTACTTGCCAATCGTAGCGTAGTAGTCCCAGACATCGGTCGGGCAGCTCGCCGTCTGCGGGTTGCGCCAATCGCCTACGCGATAGTTGTACTCGTTACAGTGGCGCACCAGGCGGTCGTAACCCTTGCGGCCCTTCGTAAAGTGGTAGGCCACGAAGCGGTTCACGGCGTTGTCCGGATTCGTCAGGTCGCCGGCCGCGGCGGCAGTCGTCGTGGCGTCTTCGCCGGTGGAATAAATGGCGGCGCAACGCTCCTCGATGATGGCCATTACTTCGTCCCAGTTGGTCACGTTGCCCTCGGCGTCCGTCTGCAGGTTGATGCCCCACTCGCTGGCATACACGTCGTCCGGCTCAACGAAGCCGGTGTAGCCCAGGTAGCGGTGGTCCGGCATGGACAGGACTTCGCCCGTCCCGGTCGTGTACTGGTCGTCGCTCTTCGTTTCCTCGTACGTGTCGTCCCGTTCCTCGAGCAACGAGTCGCAGAGGTGTGTCTGCGTCAACAGGTAGGACATGATCTTCAAGTTCGGCGCTGCGGCGATCATGTCGGGCAGCAGGTCGGACGACGGAGCAATGACCGTCGAGACAATGTGCACCATGCCGTTGGATACTTCGTTGTCCTCGCTGATGACGCGCGACTCGCCGTTGATGACGTAGTAGTTGTCCGCGTCGCTAGTCATCAGTTCGCAGGACAGCAGGCGGTCGTTCAGGTTAGAGAGGGGGAAGGTGCCCGGCGTAGGGAAGTCGGCCGTTTCGTAAGCGGCCTGCTCGCCGTTGTCAATGATGCAGCTGTTGGCGATAAGCTGCGCCTGTTCGTAGGTAAGGTCTGCCACACTGGCCACGCCGAGGCTGTCCATATAGTACTGGACCGCCTCATTGTTGGGCGCGAAGACGGTGTAGTTGCCACGGGCCGAGAGCACGCTCGTTATGGAAGAGGCCTGGTCGGAATCGCCCAGGCGGACACGGTCACAGATGGCCTTGAAGTACGACAAGCTGTCGTTAGTGGAGAGGTAGTCCGTCACGGTCTGTTCCTCGGCAATGGCGTAATTACTTTCGTCGATGTTTTCCGTACAACCGGTCAGAAGGCCGTTGAAACAGAACAACGACAGAACGCCTAACGCCCCGCAAAGAGTTCGTCTGATAATGGTGTTCCTTTTCATAATATGCTGCTGTTGATTTATATTTTAGGTGGGTTCTATCAATTCCATTTTTTATTTCTTGCATAAGGCAGCAGAACCCT
>USPK01000037.1 GCA_900556465.1 uncultured Prevotella sp.
CAAGACCAGGGCGCAGGGACAAAAGACCACCAGAATGGTCACCGCCCGGATGATCTCCCCGGTGACGAGCCAGGTGAGGGCCGCCGCGCTCAGGGCGATGACCACGATCCAGGTGGCCCAGCGGTCGGCCAGGCTCACGATACGGGCCTTGCCCGCGTCGGCGGACTGCACCAGGCGGATCATGCGCTGGATGGAGCTGTCCTCCCCCACCTTTTCCGCCACCATGTCAAAGGAGCCGAACTGGTTCACCGTGCCGCTGGAGACCTCGTCGCCCGGGCCCTTGTCCACGGGCAGGGATTCGCCGGTCATGACCGCCTGGTTGATGGAGGTCTCACCGGCGGTGATGACGCCGTCCACCGGCAGGGACTGGAACACGTTCAACGCCACGTCGCCGGTGCCGGGGGGCATATCCACGAACATATAGTCCACGTCGTTCCACAGGGTATCGCCCCAGAACTGCTGCACCACGCCGCCGATAACGGGGCCACGCCAGATAACGGGATCCGTCTCGTGCTCCAGCAGCAGGTTCACGGACATCAGCTGGATGCCGGTGGCGGTGGTGACGGGAACGATGGCGTCGCCCTGCGCCACGGCGCGGCCGTGGATGCCGAACGCCTTGGGGATGGAGGGGCCGGTGACGTCCGCGTCCAGAATGGCGGTGCGGTAGCCCTCGCGCCGCAGCGACACCGCCAGCTGGCACGTGACCATGGACTTGCCCACGCCGCCCTTGCCGGACACCACGCCGTAGACCTTGCCGACGCGGCAGCCGGGGCGGAGGGGCTTTTTCTCAAATACGCTGGCTTCCTTGCGCTCGCTGCAGCTTTCGCCGCAGCTGCTGCAATCATGGGTACATTCGCTCATAGTTGGTTCTCCTTTTGCGTTATATATAACTTACAATTTTACAATTCATCCGCCCCGGTATAGGTGTGACCGCAGAGGGGGCATTTGGGGTAGTCGAAGTCGTGGCGGAAGCCACAGTCGGGGCACGTCCGCTGGTGCAGATCGGGGTCATTACCGTCGTGGCGCACTGCGCCGCCGGTGAAAAATTCCAGCTTTCCGCAGGCGGGACAAGCCATGATGGACACCTCCAGTGCTCCTGCCATCAGATTGGGCAGGTCGCCGAAAAGCCAGCTGGTTTTTCCCAACTGAAGCTTGTTCTGTCCGGCGAAGCGCATAGGCGTGCCGCAGCGAAGACAGTTAAAATCGGGCATAGGCGGCTCCTTTCACGCAATCTATTATATGGTATACCACGTTCCTGCGGGTTTTGCAAGGTCACAGGCGGGTGACGGTGACATTTTCCCTGCCCTGCAGGTAGTCCGCCTCCCGCTTCTGGCAGGTGAACAGCAGGATCTGACGGCGGTGGCTCTCCGCAAGGAGATAGTCCAGCGTGGCGCGGAGTCGGTCGTCGTCGAAGGTCACCAGTGCGTCGTCGAGGATCAGCGGCACCCGCTTGTCGCCGGGCAGCACCATGTCGCAGATGGCAAGGCGCACGGCGAGGTACAGCTGATCCGCCGCGCCCTGACTCAGCAGACGGACGCTGCGGCTCACCGGGTCGCCCGCCATCTCGGCGGACAGGGAGAAATCCCGGCTCAACAGCACCTTGTCGTACCGCCCGCCGGTGATGGCGGAGAATATCTCCGCCGCCCGCGCCCCTAAGGCGGGGGAGAAACGGTTTTGCAGCACGGTGTTTGCCTGCGTCAGCGCGTCCATCGCCAGCGCGATGGCGTCGTATTCATCCTGAAGGGCTTGGAGCTGCTCCTGCTTCTGGGTCAGCTGGGATTCCAGATCGCTGCTGCGATCCAGCGAGCGGATGCGCCCGGTCAGCATATCGAAGCGGGTGCGCTCCTGCGTCAGCAGTGACTGCACCTGTGCAAGCTCCGCGGCGGCCTGCTCATAAGATTGGGTGGGAAGGGGTGCGTCCGGCACAGGGGGCGCGGACAGCTCCTGCTCCGTCAGCTGGCGGCGGAAGCTACGCGGCGAGGCGCCCAGGTGCTGCTTCACATATTTTCCGAAGAAGGAAACGTTGGGAAACTGAAGCTCGTTGGCTATTTCCTTAATCGACTTGTCGCGACGGCCCAGGAGGTAGCGCACGTCGCGTATCACGTAGTCGTCTATCAGTTCCGAAGCCGTCTTGCCGCATACGCGCTTGCAGACGGCGGAAAGGTATTTCCCCGTGACGCACAGGCGCTCGGCGTAGGGGGCAATGAGGCGGGGCTTGGGATAGGATTCGTGCAACAGCTGGAGGAAGTGGCGGAACAAGAGGTCGACCGACGAGTAAGGCTCCGGCTCTTTCTTCATGAACTCCTCCAGGAATCCGTAGAAATCGTAAGTCAGGGCGTGCAGCAAAACCTCGCACAGCTCCTCGCGGTAGCGGGTGCGGGGACAGCGCAGCCGAGCCCGGAACAGATCGAAGTATCGGCAAAACAGATCGGCCTCGGCCTCACTCAAGCGCAGCACGGGGTGATTGTCCAGGTAGAACTTCACGTCCCAGCTGCCCGCCGCCAGCAGGAAAAGTTCCTTGAGACACTCGCGCGAAAGACAGATGCAGCGAAACCGCATGTTGGGCACACTGTCCAGCCGCTCTATGAGCCGATGTTCGCATACTATGAGCTCGTTGCGTCGCAACGCATACGTTTTTCCATCCACACGCACTTGCGAGGCTTCACCCAGGTAAAGGGCCATCACGAACATGCCTTCGGGCACGGGCGGCAGTTGGCCGTTTACGAGCACCATTTCGTCGATAAACAACATGCGGCCTCCGCTCAGCCCTACGTATCCCCGCCGGTCCTCTGCGGTAGTTGCGAATGTGTCAGCCGGCGCAATTTTATTCTGATTCATGTCTGCAAAGATACACATATTTGCCACGGAGTGCAGGATTTTAGGGCCGTCTTATCGGAAACTTAACCAAGATTTAGCGTTTTATAACAGCGTGGGCAGTCCCATAGCGGCGCTATTTCGGTGACCGGGCGGAAAAAACAGCCGGCCACCATTCCCCTATTCTGCGGCAAAGTCCTACCTTTGCAGGTATGAACGAAGAAATGCGTCCGGCAATCGCCATTGTCGTCCCCAATACATTGGCCGGCCTGGGGCTGGCCACGCTCATCGCGCGGATGATGCCCTCGGCCGACATTCGCCGTTTCGCGAGCTTTGAAGCCTTGGCCGCGCAACAGGACGTCCGCTTTTTCCACTACTTCATCTCGGCGCAGGTGCTGCTGGAACACGTCTCGTTCTTCCTGTCCCACGCCACGCGCACCATCGTCCTGACCCACGGCACGGAGCAGGGCTTCCTGCCCCACGGTTTCCACACGCTCAACGTCTTCCAAAGCGAGGAGTTGCTGGTACGCGACTTCCTGCGGCTGGCCCAGGCGGCCCACACGGCCCACGGCGCACCGCCCGAAGCCGTAGTGCGCGCCCAGCAGTCCTGCCATCAGGAGGCGCAGCTCACCGGCCGCGAACGCGACGTGCTGCGCGGTATCGTCTTGGGACAGACCAACAAGGAAATCGCCGGCGAACTGAACATCACGGTGACAACCGTCATCTCGCACCGCAAGCACCTGACGGAGAAACTGCACACCAAGAACGTGTCGGGCCTGACCATCTACGCCGTGATGCACGGTCTGGTCAAGACGGAGGAGATATAAAGACAGGCGTCGGCGCACCGCGAGGTGCGCCGACGCCTGTCTTTCCGTTTGGGCCCATAGGCCGCCCCGTTAGGGCAGGATGAGCACTTTGATGTAGTCCTTCAGGTGGAACGGCCCCTTCCCATAGCCGGACTGCGAGTCGTTGACAAGCAGCAGCGTCTGGCGGCCGTCGGCCAGCTTCGCGCCGAGGCACATTCCCTCGTAGTTGGCAAACGACTGGTTGAACGGCGTGAATTTCGTCGTAAAGTGGGCGATGAGCGTCTTCACGAGGAAGCGGTTCGGGTCGAGCTGGCGCAGCTCCGTCGAGGAGTCAATCTGCCACCCCTGCGATGGGTCGACGAGAAAGAGCTTGCACTTGACTTCCGAACTGAGGTAGCCGTTGGAGATGTCGGCCTCGCGCTCCAGGACCACGAGCCGGCCGTCGGGCAAGGCCGTTATTGCCGGCACTCCGTAAACATAGGTCTGGCCGAAGTCGGCTTCCTTCCCGCGGTCCATGCGATAGGCATACTGCGCCGCGGGCTGCAGGTCGTCGCCAAAGCTCAGGAGGCGCAGCAGATTTTGCGCCGTGGGGTGCTGCGGACCGGCCGCCTCGCCGTCGCGGGGAAGGGTGCTCTCCGTCGTGGTCCAGAAGCGGTGGGTCGCGTCGCTATACGACAGCGCCTCGAAGCCATAGTTCGGCACGATGTTCCGTACGGAGAAGATGGCCGGCACGTTCAGGCGGCGCCCTGTCGGTTGGCCGTCCATCGCGTACTCCAGAATCTCCTGGTCGCCCTCGCCGGCTATGAAGAGCGTCCCGGCGGACGGGAAATAGGCGATGCCTTCCCCGTCGCGCACGTAAGTGCCGTTGCTGTTGAGCTTCGGCGACGGATTGGCGCGGAACCCTTCCAAATAGACGGAGGTCACTTCGCCGGTCGTCACGTTCTGGTCGATACGGAAGAGGAAGAAGCCGTCGGCCGGTCCCTTGTCGCTCACGACGGCGTAGCGGTTGCCGCCCAACGACGTGATGCCGCTATAGTCCGCCGAACCTATGCCCCACTTCGATAAATTCACTTGTTTGAGCTCGACGGCTTGCTGCGCGTGGAGGCTTACGACTCCGGCAAGGACGAACGCAAGGGTCAGGAGTTGCTGTTTCATGTCTTCAAATTCTTAATCGTTCGGTAAAAGGCCCGGCCTATTCGTCGAGCATCATTTCCATATACGTGGGCTGCGCGCCAAGAAACATCGCCGCCAGTCCGCCGGGGGTGACAATGCTGTCGGGCTTGCTCTCCGTGATGGTCAACTGTCCGCCGAAGATGCGGTAGTAGCCGTTGTTCTCGGGTACGTCGAGGTCGCCGTCCACGCCGATGTGCAGCTGGAAGTCGGGCTGGGCCGCGAGCACCGCGCGGAGAAAGCGCTCGGCGTTGACCACGCGGGCCATGCCGTAGGGCGTAGACTTGGAAAGCGAGCCAGGGATGGGGATGCGCGCCCAAACGTGCTCGACGCCCGCGTGCTCCTTCAGGTAGCGCACGAAAAGGTTCTTCACCAACGGAAGGCTAATCAGAATGGTACGGATGACACACTTCCCGTCCGGCTCGACTACGGCCAGACAGATGCCCTTGATGCTGCGTTTGCGCCGGGCTACGAGGACGTAGCCGTTCTCCAGGTCGCAAAGCCGCAGGGCGGCGAAGAAGTCGCTTTCCGACGGGTGGAGCATGAACTCCGTGTAGTAGCCCTGGCGGACATATACGTAGAGGTCGTTGCCCCACTCGTCCGGCCGCAACACTTCGATGCGCAGGTCGTCCTCGCCCGTATCGGCCATTTCAACCTCCGAGCGGAAGGTCGAAGTCCAGTAAGCGCCATGGACGGGCTGCTCGTAGAACTTGCGCAGGCCCTCGTCGCCGGGAATCAGGAAGCTCAGCGCGGCGCCTTGCTGGTAGAGCCGGCGGTGGCCCTCACGGATGACCTGCGCCGCCAGACCGCGCCCGCGCCACTCGGGCGCCACGCAGAGGCCGGACAGATAGCCCACGCGCAACACAACGCCGTAGAACGTCATGCGGTAAGGCAGCACCTGCGCCGCAGCTACGACCCGACCATCCTGGCGCACGGTGATGTTGGACGCGTCGGTATATTTCTCTTCAAAGTATATATCCATGAATTCCTCGGAATCATGGAAGCAGGTCCGCCAAAGGTCGCGGGTCTGCTGTTTTATCTCTTCGGGGGTAAACAACATAGGCATTATCTTTACGGTCGGGCGAAGGGGTGCTTCGTCATCACGGTATATTTATGGAGCAATACTTCGGGGCGATAGGACATTTTGGCCTTGCGCAGGCCCTCAATACCCAAATCTTCCTCGCGGTTCAGGTAGACAAAACGCTCGGGCAGGCTGCGGGCAAACTCGCAATTGATGGCGGCATAGGCGCCCTCGTACTGCGTGTCAGCCTTCTCGAAACAGACGTCGAACGTATCGTAGTTGACCGGTCCGCCATAGGTGTAGGCAATCAGCTTACCGCCCACCCGCAGGGCGCCGCCGACAGCTCCCAGCGCCACCCAGTTTTCAAGCACATAAGTGAGGGAACGCCGCTCGTCGGCATAGGTATAGTGGGCGACGGGCGCTTCCTTGTGCTCGCTCCACACTTCGTTCAGGGCGAGGCACTCCTCGAAAAGCGCCGGCGTCAGCGGCACGTATTCGTAGTCGGGATAGAGTCGCTGGAAGCGGTTGAAGTGGTTGCGCTTGGGCTGCAGGTGTTTTCCCGCCAACGTGGCCAGGACCTCGCGGCGGTAGATGTAGTCCGTGTAGTTGCGGTCGGCTTCGGCGTAGAAGTATCCGGGCAAAACCTTGTTGAGGAAGGTGAGCGAGTTGTCGCAGACGCCCAGCATGAGAAACGGTTCACCGACCTGGCAGGCATCGTTCAGCAGGTCGCCCATTACGTCGGCCCAATCGCCCTTCCCGACCGGGGCGAGGTAAGCCAGATGGCCGTCGGCCCTGAAACGGAACAGGAGCCAGTCGCCGTGGACCGCTACCTCCGTGTCGTAGAGAAAGCGCCAGCTCATCAGGTTCATAAAGTTGAGGTCGCAGTTGCGACACTCCGTATCGTAGACCCGGGCCTGCACCGTCTCGCGGTCGGCAAGCGTCATCGGGTGGAAATCAATGGACTTCATAGACAGTAGGAAAGACCGTCGGAAATGTGGTAGCGTTAATAGGGATAGCGGCGAAGGTAAGTGCCGGTGTAGGTGGCAATCCGCACCTCGACGGAATCGACTCCGGCGCGCAGAAGGCTGGCATAGCGCGTGAGCGGACTGGACAGGTACACCTCGCGGGAATAATACTCCCCGTCGGCTCCCTGATCATGGAGGAGGGACAATTGCAGTAGGCGCGTGCCGCCGGGCAGGGTGTCGAGCCCTTCCTCCACTACGCCGAAAACCTGCCCGCCACCCGAAGTAGGCACGGAAAGGCGGAAATTCAGATAGCGGCCGCCGCGCCAGACGGCGACGACAGTCAGCGGGTCGGTCTTCACGGCTTCCGGCGGATAAAGCGCAGGCACCGGCGTCAGGACTTGTACCTTATCGTAAAGCTCGGCGCCGGACGGCACCCGCACATAGAGGGCCCGGACGCGGTAGAGCGTATCGGGCTGCGCGGCGGCCAGGCGACTGCCGTTCACGACGGGCAGCGAGTCGCCGGCGTCCGTCACCAGACAGGCCGGGCGTCCGTCCGCGGCGGTCAGCAGGTCGGCCAGGTCCTCACGATAAGCAGGGGCCGTATAGTCGTCCTCACTGCAAGCGGACAGCAATCCGCACAACAGCAGCCCCCAGCCTATGAGCAGCTTTCTCATACCTGGGCGGCGAGATGGTTCCGTAACGGATTGGCGTACATCGTCAGGATGCGTTCGCGCAGGAAGGTTTCGTCCTTGTCCGGCAAATCGACCAGTGCGACGCGCTCCTGGAGATAGCGCTCGAAGGCCGCCTGCTCTTCCGGCGTATAGTGTCCGGCGAAACGGTGGCCGCCTTCCAGCAGGTCGAGCGCCACGTAGTTGCTGGCATAAATCGTATAGCCGCGATGAATCTGCCGGTCCATGCGTAGCGCCACCTCGACGAAGAGCCGGCTCTTCGGCACGTCCTTCAGCTCGTCCAGCCAGGTGTTGATGCAGGGTGCGGCCTTGTAGCGAATCCGACCCTTGTAGCCGAAAATGCCCGTCTGCATGTTCCGCAAGTCGTCCTCGGGGCTTTTCTTGAAATGGGGATTGTCGCGTTTCTGCTGGAACTCCTTCGCCTTCAGAAAGTCGCAGGGGTCATACTCGTACGAGATGGTGAGCGGGACAATATGCAACGCGGCCAAGCGCTCCAGCGGCGTGCCTTCGCCCCCCATGGCCATCATCTTGAGCAGTGACTCCTGGGTCCGGTCGTCAGAGTCCTTGGCCCGTCCCTCTCGCTGCGCTATCCAGATGCAGGAATGCTTTTCCTCTACGACATAGTGCATGTACCGGCTCATTATCTGGCTGCTCAGCAACATTTCGCGCATGCCCACAGAACGCTTGACGATGAACGACTTGTTGAGGCGCACGAGCGTCCGTATCCAGGGGAAGACGAGCAGATTGTCTCCGATGGCAATCTCGGGCGTGTTGGGGAAGCCCTCGTCTACGAGCTTCGCCGAGAGCAAGGCGGCGTCGAGCACGATGTCCCGATGGTTGGAGACGAACGTGTATCCCTGCGCCTTATCCGCCAGGGCCGAGACGTCGATGGTGCAGCCGTCGCTGTGCTTGGCCAGGATTTCGTTCACCAGGGGGTAAAAGAATTTTTTCTGGAACTCCAGATTGTCCTTGCAGGCCAGAGCCTGCTGCCGCAGCGCCTCGACGGGCACGCCGCGATAAAAGGAGGACACAATCGCAAGAAACTGCGGGTCGGCCAGGAGACTATCTATCGCCGCCGGCATCTCCTCCGGCGCGAAAGGCCGAATGTCGTCAAATTCTGCTGGAATCATCTTCGTCTGTTTTAACATTATGCGAACTGAGCCTGCGCGAAGGCCGGCAGACCGGAGCGCAGGGTTTCAGCGCAGCCGGCCTGCCGCCCTGCGACTCATCTTAATTTTCCTTCTATGATCTCCGAGAGGACGTCCTTCATCTCCAGGCCGGCCGCGCGGACCTGCTGGGGAATGAAGCTGGTGGCCGTCATGCCGGGCGTCGTGTTGACTTCCAGCAGGTTGATGGTCTCTTGGCCGGCCTCGCCGCTCAGGATGTAGTCAATGCGGATGAGGCCGTAGCAACCCAGCTTCCGGTAAATGCTCCGCGTCATCTCTTTCACGCGCGCCGTGGTCTCGTCCGTCAGCCGCGCCGGCGTGATCTCGTTGACTTTCCCGTTATACTTTGCGTCGTAGTCGAAGAACTCTTCCGACGTCACTACTTCCGTTATCGGGAAGACAAAGATTTCGCCGTTGTCCTTGCGGTAGCAGCCGCACGTAATCTCGGTTCCGCGCATGATCTTCTCGACCATGACCTCGGCGCTCTCTTTCATGGCGCGCTCGATGGCCGGGTAAAGTTCGTCCGCCGTTTTCACTTTCGTCACGCCGAAGCTGCTGCCGCCGGCGTTCGGTTTCACGAAACACGGCAGGCCCAACCGTTTCACGATGTCCTCGGCCGCGGGCAAGGGTTCGCCGCTCCGCAGCAACAGGGAGTCGGACACGCCGAGCCCGGAGCAGGACCGCAGGCACTGGTTCAGTTCGTACTTGTTGAAAGTCAGGGCCTCCACCAGCACATCACTGGTGGAATACGGCAGACCGATAAGGTCGAAGTAACCCTGAAGGATGCCGTTCTCGCCCGGCGTACCGTGGATGGTAATATAAGCGAAGTCGAAGACATGGAACCCGTCACGGGCGGTAAAGGAAAAGTCGTTGCGGTCCACCGGACAGCGTTCGTCGCCGTAGTGAACCATCCAGCTTTTCTCCTCCATCTCTACAATGTAACTCTCATACTTCTCCTCATCCATAAACGTTAGGATGGAAGCCGCGCTGTGCAGGGAGACGTCGTGTTCCGAAGAGTCTCCGCCTGCTACGATAGCGATTAGCTTTCTCATGTCTGAATTTATTATTTTTGTATTGGTTTCAAGATTGTCTGCCCGCCAGCAACGTGTCCCAACGATGCAGCAAGTCGGTCATGTCGGCAGGCAAGTCGGCCGTGAAGTCCATCTCCTCGCCCGTCCGTGGGTGCTTGAAGCCCAGCGTCCGGGCGTGCAACGCCTGACGCGGGCAGGCCTCGAAGCAATGCCGGACAAACGCGGCATAGCTCCCGGAGCGCACGCCGCGCAGAATCTGGTCGCCGCCATAGCGTGCGTCGTTGAAGAGCGGGTGGCCGATGTGCTTCATGTGGGCCCTGATCTGATGGGTGCGCCCCGTTTCCAGCACGCATTCCACCCAGGTGACGTAGCCATAGCGCCGCAGCACGCGATAATGGGTTACGGCATGTTTGCCCACACCCGAACCGGGCGGAAACACGGCCATTTGCAAACGGTCGTGCGGGTCGCGGGCAATGTTGCCCTCGATACGCCCCGCCTCCTCCGCAAAGTCGCCCCACACGAGGGCCTGGTAGCGCCGGCGCGTCGTCTTGTTGAAGAACTGGATGCCCAGCCGGGTCTTGGCGTCGGGCGTCTTGGCCACGACGAGCAGGCCCGACGTGTCCTTGTCAATGCGATGCACCAGGCCGACGCCGGGGTCGTTGGGGTCGTAGTCCGGACAGTCACGCAGATGCCAGGCAATGGCATTGACCAGCGTACCCGTATAGTTGCCGCAGCCGGGATGCACCACGAGCCCCGCGGGCTTATTGATCACGATGAGGTCCGCGTCCTCGTAGACAATGTCCAGGGGAATGTCCTCCGGCTCGATAGTACATTCAAACCGGGGGCGGTCGAGAAGCAGCGTCACCACGTCGTGCGGCTTCACCCGGTAGTTGCTCTTCACCGGCTTCCCGTTGACGTGGACAAAGCCCGCCCGGGCCGCCAGCTGTATGCGGTTGCGCGACGTGTCGGGCAAGTGGTCCAGCAGGAAGCGGTCCACGCGCAGCAGTTGCTGCCCACGGTCCGCCACGACGCGGAAGTGCTCATAGAGCGCGCCGTTCTCGTCCTCGGAAGCCGTCTCGTCGAGCAGTTGCGAGTCTGATATGATTTCCTCTTCTGTCATTATAGGTTTGTCTCCATCGTCCCCTCGGTTTGCAGGCTGTCCTCGCCGGCATAGCCGCTACCGCCCTCTTCCAGGAAGAAACTTTCATAGCCCGGGTCGTACAAGCCGTAGTCCAGGCTGTCCACTCCATATATATCGTCGTCGATGTGGCCGTCCCCGACGACCAGCGTTACGACCGCGGTGACGGGCACGCGGCTTCCGGAACGGACGCTCACGCCGTTTACCTTCAAGCCGTACACCCAGTCCTGGTCGCCCGTGGTCAGTTCCACGCGCACGTTCTGGAAGCCCATGGCCTTGAGTTTCGCTTCAGCCTCGCGGCGGGAGCTGTTGTCCGCCAAGTCGGGCAGCGCGATGGCGCGGGCTTCCGAGGCGTTGATGGTCAGGTTCACGATGCGGCCCTGCTTCACCCGTTCGCCGGCGCGGATGGACTGTTCCAGCACGATGTTTCCGGCGTAGGCCTCCACGTAGCCCGTGTCGACCACGACGCCGACAAGGCCGCGCTCCTGCAAGGCCTGCAGGGCCTGGTCCACATTCTTGCCGCGCAGGCTCGGCACGGGAATCGCCTCATTGTGACGGGTATAGGACGCCAGGAAAATGAACGTGCCCAGCACGAGCAAGGCCGTCACCAGGACAATGCCCAGACAGTTGCCCAGCATTATCGGACTAAACAGTTTCTTAAAGAATTGAGATACGGTCATGGGGTCATCACTTGTTCGCGCTGTGCCGGCGGCCGCGCAGCAGGCGGCAAACACCTGCGCCGCACCGGTCCGGCGCGACGCAACAACGCGTCAAAGATACTATAAAAAAACGAGAGAAGTAAAAGGCTTTCGCGAAAAAACCCTTACCCCTCCCGATGTACGTCGTTCTAACCTCGACAACGAGGATTATCTCTTGCCGTGTACCTCGTCGGAAACGGTCAACTTCTTGCGACCCTTGGCGCGGCGGGAAGCCAGCACGCGGCGGCCATTGGCAGTTTGCATGCGCTGACGGAAGCCATGCTTGTTATTTCTCTTTCTGTTGTGAGGCTGGAATGTTCTTTTCATTTTCTTATGCTGTTATTAATTGTTTCTGTATCTACGCTTTTGGGCTGCAAATTTACAACTATTTATCCAATTTCGCAAGGCGCCCGCGCATTTTTTACTCTGCGAAGCGCTTCGACTGCTCGGAAATGAGCTCCTGGTCGTCAAAATAGTTGATCTTCATGGCTTTCCGCACGTCGTCCAACGTTTGCGCGGCCACGGCGCGGGCACGCTCGCACCCCTGGCGCAGCATCTCGTAGATGCCGGGTATGTCGCGGGCATACTCCTTGCGGCGCTGGCGGATGGGTTCCAGTTCCTCCTGCAGGACGTCGTTCAGGAAGCGCTTCACCTTCATGTCGCCGAGCCCGCCGCGCTGGTAGTGCGCCTTCAGCTCGTCGAGGTTCGGGTAGTCCGGCAGGTAGCGCTCGAAGTGTTCGGGGCGGCAGAAAGCGTCCAGATAGGTGAAGACGCAATTGCCCTCCAGGTGGCCGGGATCCTGCACGTGAATGTGTTCCGGATCCGTGTACATCGACATCACTTTCTGACGGACCACGTCGGCGGGGTCAGACAGATAGATGCAGTTGCCTAAGCTCTTGGACATTTTCGCCTTTCCGTCCGTTCCGGGCAGGCGCAGGCAGGCCGCGTTCGTAGGCAGCAGGATGGCGGGCTCTACGAGCGTTTCGCCGTAGATATTGTTGAAGCGGCGGACAATTTCCGTAGCCTGCTCCAACATAGGCTTCTGGTCCTCGCCGGCCGGCACCGTAGTAGCGCGGAAGGCCGTGATGTCGGCCGCCTGACTGATGGGGTACGTGAAGAAACCCACCGGAATGCTGGTCTCAAAGCCGCGCATCTGGATTTCGGTCTTCACGGTCGGGTTGCGTTGCAGACGCGACACGGTGACCAGGTCCATGAAGTAGAACGTCAGTTCGCAGAGTTCGGGTATCTGGCTCTGGATGAACAGCGTCACCTTCGAGGGGTCCAGGCCGCAGGCCAGGTAGTCGAGCGCCACTTCGATGACGTTCTGGCGCACCTTCTCGGGGTGCTCCATGTTGTCCGTCAGCGCCTGGGCGTCGGCAATGAATACGTACATTTGTTTATAGTCGCCGGCCTCCTGCAGCGCCACGCGGTTGCGCAGTGAGCCCACGTAGTGGCCAATGTGCAGCGGGCCCGTGGGGCGGTCGCCTGTGAGGATTACTTTTTCTCGCGTCATAGGTAATGGTTTTTAGAAACACGCGGCCGCGCGGCCGCCGTGCAAAGTTACGAAATCTTTCTGTTCCGCCGCCATCCGCCCGCGCCTTATTCTGAAGGCGGAGAAAGCGGGAGGCGGGCACGGCTCAGAGGTCGAGGCCCATGATGTAGTCGTTCATGAAGTAGCCGTTCCCGATGGGGAAGTCGCCCGAGCGCAAGCGGCGCATGCCCATGTGCTCGTAGAAGCCGAGCGCAGGGTTCTCGCGGTTGACGTTCAGCTCCACGCGGCAGGGGCCCACGTGCCGGCTCCGGACGTAGTCGAGCACGGTGCGGAACAGCGCAGCGCCGACGCCCGTGTGCTGGCATTCGGGCAGGACGTAGATTTTCTGAAGGTGATACACGTCGGCCGATTCTGGCTGCACGGAAACGTAGCCACACGTGTGCCCGTCCTGTTCCGCCAGGAAAAAGACGTGGCCGTCGTGCTCCATCTGCCGGTGAAGGCTGGCCTCCGAATACATCCAGTCCATCATGTAAGCCAGCTGGTCGGGCGAAAGAATGGTCCGGTAGGTTGCGGGAAAGGCCACCTCGGCTACTTCGCGTATGCGGCCGATGTCGGCCGTAGTGGCCGGACGGATGGACAGCGTGCGGCCGGACGCCGGGTTTATGGTTGTTGTCATATCTTGAGTTTTACGGTTTTCAGGAACAGCCCGCCGCACGCCTCGGCCCGGGCGGGCGCGAACGGGGCTAAGGCCAGTTTTTACGGGGCTAAGGGAAGAAATTACGGGGCTAAGGCCCGTAGCTGCCGGAACCGGCGGAGCGTCAGATGCGCTTCATCCGCCAGTTGCCCCAACGGATGTAGGACCACGAGAAGAAGAGGGCCAGAACGCCGTAAACGTGCTCGCTCGTCCAGCAAACGGGCAGGCTGGCACGCATACGGAAGATGACGACCCAGACGTAGATCGTGTAGACCGTGAGCGCTATGATCTCGAAAAGGAGCGCCGTCCGCGTGTTGCCGGTACCGGAGACGGCGTGGAAATAGATTTGCGCCGGAATCGTGAACACATAGGACGAGGCCAGCACGTAAAGGGGCTGACGGCCGGCGGCAATGAGCGCCGGGTCGTTGGTAAAGATGCGCAGCACGACGTCCGGGAAGGCGCACATGAGTAGCAGGACAGGGACCAGAATGAATACGCCCAGCCGGACGGTGTGGCGCAGCATGGGCCGCACGGCGTCGAACTCGCGTTGGCCCATAAGGTTGCTGGCCAGCGTGCTGGCGGTCGAGGCCAGCGCGATAACGGTCATGTACGTGAACGAAGAGATGTTGCGGATGATGTTGGTCACCGCGAGCTGCCGCTCTCCCAGATGCTCCACGGCAAGCATGAAGAGAAACCAGGTGGACAGGGAGATGAAATTCTGCACCATGGTCCAGATGCTGATGCCCAGGACGCGCCCCAGGAGCGACAGGCGCAGACGGGGCAGGACGTTGAGCCCGTAGCGCCGGTAGTCCATGCGGAAACGCGTATAGAGGATGAAGAACACCATCGACACGGCCTCGGACAACGAGGACCCCATGGCGGCGCCGGCGATGCCGAAGGCGGGCAAGCCGCACTTGCCGTAAATGAGGATGTAGTTGAACACGACGTTGCAGGCCACCATCGTGACGGAGTTGAGCGTAAGCGTGCGCGTGTTGGTCGTAGCCACGTAGAACGAACGGAACATGGCGGCGACAAAGGCAAAGAAGAAGCCGTAGACGCGCCAGTCCAGGTAGTCCTCCGCCGCCTTACACACGGCGGGCGACGAGACGATGTGCTCCAGGATATAGGGCCCCCACGCCTGTGTGGCGTAGAAAAGGACGGCGGCCATGAGGAGCAGAAACGCGATGCCGTGATAGAAGATGCTGCCGATACGGTCGTAAGCCCCCTCGCCGTTGCGCCGCCCCATCAGGATTTGTGCGCCGACGCTGAAGCCCATGCCCAGCATGAATATGGCAATATAGAATACGCCGCCAATGGCACAGGCGCCCAGCTCGACCTCGCCGACGCGCCCGAGAAAGGCGGCGTCGGTCATGCCGATGAGTTGCTCCATCAACACGCTGATGAGGATGGGATAGGCAATGCGCCAGATTTGTCCGTAGGAATAGGTCTTGTAAGTCATTTCACAGTTGTGGTTTCCATTCTAATTCAGCCACGCGAAATTACGACTTTTTTTGCAGACGGGCAACGAATCGGCGCGCCAGCTGCCCCTCGTCTGCCAGGCCCGGCGGCAAGAAAGGGAAAAACACCCTACTCTCACTCCGCGCGGCGGACAAACGGGGGCACACTTCCACCGGTCCGGGGCCGAACGGACCGCCGGACACGTTCGCCGCGCACGGTTTCGGCACGGGCTTTCCCCGTCCCCGCCGCCCGGAGACGTAACCCCAACCGGACAGGACGACAGGCCGCCGCTCGGGGCCGTCACGTCCCGTCGGCCGCAACGGCAGAAAGCGACAGCGACAGTGCCCCGCTCCGCCCGACGTCAAACGGTCCTACCCGACGGAACTCGTATATTCCCCAAAAGCTATGCCACCGACACCCACTACGTTCCCTACGCGCCGCAAGCCCAGGCCGTCGCACCCCGACGCTGCCGGGAGTTCCTGACGGCTGCCCGCACAGATCCGCGGACAAAGAAAAAGGCGGGGCAACGGCGTTGCGCCGTTGTCCCGCCAATGGGGGGTGTGATTCGCTGGAAAGCGATTAGAGATACTTCTTCATGGCCTTCTCAACAGCCTTCTGAGCCTTCTCTACAGCTTTCTTGTAAGCCTTCTGAGCCTTAGAGGAAGTTGGATCCTTCTTCATGTTGTCGTAGAGCGTCCAGAGGTCGTACTCGGCAGCAGCATCCTTCTGAGCCTTCGTGCTGGCAGCGGCAGCCTCTTCGGCAGCAGCCTCGTCCTCAGCAGAAGCGAAAGCGTGGCGGAAGCCCTTGATGTCGTTCCAGTGACCACGGGTAAAGTCGGGCACGCTTACAGAAGCATTGTTGTTGTCCATAGAAAGCGTACCGAGCTCGGCAAGGCAGCACCACTCGGCCAGGTCATAAACGTCCATGTCGAGAGGCAGACCGTTCTGCAGGCAGTAAACCAGACGGCTGTCCATAATGAAGTCCATACCGCCGTGACCACCTACTTCCTGGGCCATCTTACCGTATTTCTTCAGGATGGGGTGCTGATATTCGGCCTCGAGTGCCTGCTTCTCGGACTCGGGCATAAAGCCGTGAGCGGTCAGGTCGTCCACCTTGGGCTGGTGACCCGTAGCCTTGAGCTGAGCAGCGTCTACGGCGTAGCCCTCAACGGGATACTTGTTGGCAAAGCCCTTGGTACCGGTCAACTGATACAGACGGTTGTAGGGCTGGGGATTCATCACGTCGTGCTGGATTTCGATGACCTTACCGTTCTCGGTGCGGATGAGGGTCGTCGTGTGGTCGCCGTTGCGGAAGTTGTCGCAGGGCTTGCCCGTCTTGGCCTCTACGAAGTTCTTACCATGAACGGACTTGGTATCCATGGCTACGAGCGTACGCATACGGTCGCCGCGGTGAATGTCGAGGACCTGTGCAACCGGGCCAAGGCCGTGGGTAGCGTAGACGTCACCACGATTTTCCATGTTGTACTTCATACGCCAGCCGAGCTTCTGGGGGTCGCTCGTCGGATTCTTCCAATAATAATCCCAGAAGTCGTCGAGGTTGTGGATGTAGGCACCCTGGGCGCGGATGATTTCGCCGAAGACACCGTGCTGTGCCATGTTGAGCGTGTTCATTTCAAACCAGTCATAGCAGCAGTTCTCCAGAATCATGCAATGCTTGCGGGTCTGCTCGGACAGGTTAATCAATGCCCAGCACTGCTCCAGGTTCATGGCAGAAGGCACTTCGATAGCCGTGTTCTTGCCATTCTCCAGAGCGCACTTGGCAACGGGGAAATGATGTTCCCAGTCGGTGGCAACATAAACGAGGTCGATGTCGGGGCGCTTGCAAAGTTCCTCATAACCCTTCTCGCCAGAGTAGATGTCTGCGGGGGGAAGCCCAGCCTTACGGAGGTACTGCTGGCAGCCCTCGGCACGCTTGGCTTCATAATCGCACAAAGCCACAATCTGAACGCCGGGGATGTAGGTAAAACGCTCCACGGCACCGGGGCCACGCATGCCCAGGCCGACAAAAGCAACGCGGACGGTCTGGAGCTTCGGGGTAACCAGGTTCAACACGTTTTCCTGACCGGCAGGGCGCTCGGGCGTATCGACTACGATAGTCCCTTTGTCCCAATGCCACTTGGTTGAGGGTGAGGTTGACTGGGCGGCCATCTGCTGTCCGCTGAATGCGAACAAAGCGGCAAACGCCAAAGTCATAATTCTGTTAAGTTTCATAAGATCTGTTTATTTAGGATATGAATAATAAGTTCGTGTGAGGACATTATCTTTCATTGCAAAGGTACACTAAATATTGAATATTTACGGACTTTTCTGCTGAATTAACAAAAATTAGCCACGAGTTGCAGACTTTTAAGGGGACTTCTATAAATTAAATCCCTGATTATAAGTTGCATAAGCGGATA
>USPK01000038.1 GCA_900556465.1 uncultured Prevotella sp.
ACCCTGGACCCACTGATTAAGAGTCAGTTGCTCTACCAACTGAGCTAAGAGTGCAGGGGTCGTTCCCGTTTTGCGAGTGCAAAGGTACAGCTTTCTACGATACTATCCAAATTATTCTACATCTTTTTCGCCTCCGCCTCTAAATCGCGGCCGGGGATTACGGCTGGACGACAGCGCGATGGGCGGAAACGCCGGCGGGCCTATTGCCGTGCGTCCCGGGCCTGGGCGGCGCTCCCGGACCTGTGTTCGCGGAAGCTGAAGGCAAAGAGCAGGAACACCACGGCCGAGTAGGCGGCGAAGATGAACCACGACGTGCGCCAGCCCTCGAGTTGCAGTTCGGCCGGGACGTTGTAGACGAAGTGGTTCACTACGGCCTGTGCCCCCAGCGTACCGATGGTGGCGCCCAGTCCGTTAGTCATAATCATGAACAGCCCTTGCGCGCTGCTGCGGATGTCGGGCTCCGTGCTGCTGTCCACATAGAGCGCGCCCGACACATTAAAGAAGTCGAACGCCACGCCGTAGACAATCATCGAGAGGATGAACATCCAGAGCCCGTTGCCCGGATCGCCGAACCCGAAGAGGGCAAAGCGTAGCACCCAGGCCAGCATGGCGATGAGCATCACCCGTTTGATGCCGAAGCGCTTTAGGAAGAAGGGGATGAGCAATATGCAGCAGGCCTCGCTGATCTGGGAAAGGGAGATGAGGACATTGGGATGGCTCGCACCGAACGTATCCGCGTAGAGCGGGATATTCTCGAAGCTCATAATGTAAGGGTTGGCGAAGCCGTTCGTAATTTGCAAGGAAACGCCCAGCAGTATGGAAAAAAGGAAGAAGACAGCGAGGCGGCGCTCCTTGAACAGCTTGAAAGCCCGGAGGCCTAACGCGTCGGACAGGGACTTACGCTCGCCGCTCCCCACGGGGCAGGAAGGCAGCGTCTGGGCGTAGAGGCCGAGCACGAGGCTCAGTGCGGCCGAGACGAAGAACTGTTGGTACGTCGTCTGGAAGCCGAACACGTCGACCGCCCACATGCTGCAGATGAAGCCCACCGTTCCGAAGACGCGGATGGGCGGGAAGTCTTTCACCGTGTCGAGGCCCACGCGCGTCAGGCCGTTGAAGGCCACCGAGTTGCTCAGGGCCAGCGTCGGCATGTAGAAGGCCACGCTGAAGGCGTAGAGGGTGAAGAGCGGCGCCATGTCCACCGCCGCGCCCGCCTGCATACCGTAGAAGGCCGCGGCCGCCATGAAGGCGCCCGCCAGAAAGTGGCAGCAGCCCAGCAGCCTTTGGGCCGGCACCCAGCGGTCGGCCACGACGCCCATGAGCCCGGGCATGAAGATAGAGACTATACCCTGCATGGCATAAAACCAACCGATGCTCTCGGCCAGCCCTACCCGGACAAGATAGCTGCCCATGCTGGTAAGATAGGCGCCCCAGACAGCAAATTCGAGGAAATTCATCGCCACGAGGCGGATACGCAAAGATAAGTGATTCATTCGGTTCAGATTTGTGAAGATTCGGTCTGAAGGAGCTGCTCCAGGGCGGCTTGCAGCTGCGCCTGGTCCACGCGCTCCGTGAACTGGCAGCGGACCACGCCGCCCTGGTCCGCCACGTAGACACGCGGGATGGTGTGTTCCGCAAACAGGGCGTAGAGGCTACGGTCCGGGCAGGCGCAGTAGGGGAGCGTCAGCCCCTGGGCCGCCCAATAGGCCGCGACGTCCGCGGCTCCCTCCTCGCGGCTGATGCAAACGAAGCCGACGCGGCCGCCATAGGTCTCGTAGAGCGTCTGCAACCGGGGCAGTTCGCGCTGACAGTCCGCGCAGTCCGTGTGGAACAGCACGACGACAGCCGGACGGCCGGCCAGCGTGGCGGGCGTCACCTCCTGCCCGTCGGACAGGACGGCCGTGAACGCCGGCAAGGCGTCGCCCACGCGGACAATGTCGCCCGAGCCCGACGCCGCTTCGTCGTCCGTCAGACAAGCGCTGACGGAAAACAGCAGACAGACGGCGCAGACCCACCCGGTGAGGAAACGTTTCATAGGCTTTTCGGCAGAGCCAGCGGGCTCTTTCCTGCAAATTTACAAACTCCGCCCGATTTTTCGGGGATAGGAAAAAATTTTTTATAAATACGCCGGGCGATTGTTACAAAAGACCTTTCTTTGCGTTAACCTTTTAGAAAGCGCCCCACGCCGGGGCCCGAAAACATTGCCTCAGCGCCATGAACAAGCCCAACGGACCGTCCGCCCCCTCCGCCCGGCCTGCCCCGAACGGGGACAGGCCGCTGCTCGCCGCCTTCCTGCGGCTGCGCGGCGGGCTGCTTCGCATGGCCGGCCGCATGCTGGGCAGTGCGGACGACGCCGAGGACGCGCTCCAGGACGCCTTTTGCCGGCTGTGGGACCGCCCGGCCGCGCAGCGCTCCGAACAGGAGGCGGGCGCACTGCTCACCACGACGGTGAAGCACCTGAGCATCGACCGGCTACGGCGCAAGGCCAGCGACGCCACCGTCCCCTTCGACGAGGAGCGCGACGACGCCCCCGACGACGAGGCCGAGGCCGCCGCCGACCGCGAAGCCCTCTTCGCCCGCGTGGACCGGCTCGTCGCGACACGCCTCACCGACGTGCAGCGCGAAGTCCTGCGGCTGCGCGAATACGAAGGCTGGGAATTTGAAGACATCGCCGCCCGCCTCCACATGCAACCGGCCGCCGTGCGCATGCAACTGTCCCGGGCGCGCAAGACCATAAGGAACTGTTATCTGGACCGACATGAAGAAGAATAAGCGATTAAGGAACGAGGCCGCATGGGACGACCTGGTGGCCCGGTACTTCGAGGCGCAGACCACGCCCGCGGAGGAAGAGCGCCTGCGCCGCTTCCTGACGTCGCCGCGCGGCGCCGACGCCCGCTACGACGACGTGCGCGCCGTCATGGGTTACCTCGCCGTGGGCCGCAGCCAGGCCCGCCGCCCCCGTCGGCAGCGCCGGCAGCTACGCCCCGCCGCCGTCTGGCGCGTGGCCGCGGCGGTCTGCCTCGTGGCCGGCCTGGCCGCCACGCTGGCCACCGTGCACTACCGACGGGAAAACGTCTGCGTGGCCTACGTCTCGGGCCAGAAAGAGACCGACCCTGACGCCGTGATGCGCTACATGGAGGCCGCATTTTCCGAGACCGTCCCCGACGAGGCGGCCCCTACGATGGAAAGCCAGCTCAACAGTATGTTCCAATCCCTGGATAATCCCTAAATGCTCAAGAATATGAAACGACTCGCTCTTCTACTGGCAGCGCTCCTGCTGGCCCTGCTGACGGCCGCGTCGCAAGAAGGCTTAAAGATAGACCAACTCTTCGACGGCAAGTTCAACGACCGGAAGGGGACGACCGAAGTACTGGTGAAGGGAAAGAGAGCGCGCAGCTACGGCCTGAGCCTGTTCCGCAGCCTCACGTTCCGCCCCACGGAGAAGGAGGCCCTGTGGGTGGAACGCCTCGTCCGGGCCGACCGCCCGCAGGCCAGCAACCTGGAGGAGGGGCGCAAGAATGCCCGCCTCTACTACTCCTTCTACGAGTTCCCGCCCCTGGCCGACGGGCAACACCGCTACCTCTTCTATCGCAACAACCAACTGAAAGAAGGCGCCAAGGGTATGCTCACCGTCATCTACATGGAGGGAACGGCCACCATGGCCGAGCTGCGCCGCCGCTTCGGGCAGTGACGGCGCCCGCGCGCCCGGCCCGCGCCCGCCGCCACGCCGGCCGCCCGCTCCCGGGACAGGGCGCGCCGCCCGTCCGCCAGTTGCGCCAGACACGGGCCTTAGCCCCGTAAAAACTGGGCCTATCCCCGTAAAAACTGGCCTTAGCCCCGTAGTCGGCGCGCAACGCCGGCCCGCCACCGGCCCGCTCCGGCGGGGCAGCCCCCGTAACATCGGAAACAAAATGTTTAACAACCATAACACACATCCTATGAAACTCAAGACTCTCTCTGCCTTTCTGGCGGCGCTCCTGCTGGCCTTGCCGGCCGCCGCTACGGAGAAAAACGACACCCTCATGGAGGAAAGCGACACCCTGCTCGATCTGCGCGACGCCAGCCGCGTAGTGCTCGTCGAGGACAGTTCGCAGGTCTCTCTCCACATTCGGGGTTGCCGCAACGACAGTAACTACCGGTACGACTATACGACCAGCTCCGGCGGCAGCTTGAACTCCTTGGTCCAGAGCAAGGGCGCAAGCTGGGACTTCGGGAGCATCACGCTCGGGCGCAAGGGCAACGCGCGCTGGTACACGGAGTTCCGCCAGGGAGGCTTAGGCTTCGGCTTCGTCAATGCCCTCGGCGCGCCTGCGGAGATGGAGGTCGACATGGCCTCGTCCTATGAGATTTTCGCCGACCTCGCTTCCTTTCACCGCTGCTCGGCGGACGACAGCCACGATTTCTCGCTGGGCTTCGGCCTGGACTGGCGCAATCTGCGCATGACCGGTGACCGCCGCTTCGTGAAGGAGGGGGCTGTCGTCTCCATAGTACCCTATCCCGACGGGGCCGAGCCCAACTTCTCGCGCATCAAGATTTTCAGCCTCACCTTCCCTTTCCGTTACCAGTTCAATTTTGGGGCGAAGAAGAAATGGTACGTCCATGCCGCCGCCATCCTGAAGGTGAACACCTACGCCAGTCTGAAGACGCGCTACACCTTGGACGGCCGCAAGTACAAGGAGGTCAGCAAAAACATCCGGCAGAAGCCGGTGAGCGTCGACTTGATGGCGGCCTTCGGCTGGAATTTCCTGGGCGTCTACGTTAAGTACGATCCCTGCAAGGCCTTGAACACGACGTTCTGCCCCGAGTTCAACACCCTCGCGGCCGGTCTCACCTTCTTCTATTAATATCACGACCCTTCCGGCCAGTATCGGCCGGAAACAGCGGTCCCCGCCCATCGCGACGATGAGCGGGGACCTTTTTTATGCGTGCGGCGCACGGGGCGCGGCCACCGGGAGCCCGGCGCGGCCCTTACTCCTGCGGCGTGGCGGCAGCCGGCGCCTCGGGCCCGGCCGGCGTGTGCTCGCCCGCCTCGCTCAGCTTCAGGACCGACTCCACGGCTTCGGACACCACGGGCTTGTCCTTGAAGCGCTGCGTGTAGCCGGAATAGTCGGGATGAATGCGCTCGTAGGTCGGGTCCGTAAAGAGGGGGCTCGAGATGATATGGTCCGCCGTCGAGCGGTTACAGCAGAAGACGATGTTCTCTACGCCCGCCAGTCGGGTCAGTGCCTTCACGTCCGTGTCGTGCGGCTGCAGCGTCATGGGGTCAGTGAAGAAGAAGAGGTAGTCTATCATCCCCTCCACGATGCGTGACCCCATCTGCTGGTCGCCGCCGAGCGGTCCGGACTTCAACAGGACAAAGTCCCACTCCGTGTCGGGATGCTTCGCCCGGAGCGCTTCCAGAATCAGGGTGCCCGTAGTGCCGGTGCAGTAGAACTTATGCCCCATGAGGCGTTCCGAATTCCACAGCACCCATTCAATAAGGTCCTTTTTCATGGCGTCGTGCGCCACAAGGCCGATGTGCCTTACCACTTTTGTTTCCATAGGTCTACTTCTTTTTGTGTTGGTCGGGACTATTCCCGAAACGGTTGCAAGATACGCACTTCCTGGCACACGGACGGCGCGGACTGTGTTAAAAAACCGAGAGCCGCTTTTTCCGCGCCGTCCGCCCCGCGGTCGTGAAAGTTTTCCTATTTTTGCAGTATGGAAAGCTATAAGGAAGAAATCCCCGAATACGAGGACTACGTATGGCTCGAGCCCGAGGGCCTCACGCAAGGCGTCAGCTTGCCCGACGCCTACCTGCTCATCCTCCGCGACCAGGACAGCGGGCGCCACCTGCCGTTGCTGCTCGACCGCAGCGGGTTCCAGTTGCTCGTGCGCGCCACGAAGCAGCACGAATATCCTATGACGTCGCTCATGAACCGACTGGCACGGACGTTCGGCATACGCCTGCGCCACGCCCTGATACACCCCGCCGCTTCGGGCCATACCTACGTGGCCCTCTGCATGGAGCAAACGCGCGACGGCGACAAGGAGACGCACGAGCTGAACGTAGACCCGGCGCTGGGCATCGTTGCCGCCATGGAAGCGCGACGGCCCGTCGGCATCGCGCGACAGGACTTCGAGCGACTCTATAACCGCCACGGACGCAACGGCCAGGTGACGGTCCCCATCACCTCGATGGGCAACGACCTGCTCCGCGAGGCGTTGGAGCTGGCCGTAGAGAACGACAACTTTGAACTGGCCTCGCAGTTGCGGGACGAACTGCGCAGCCGCGACGCCACGGCCCGCGACGTCGCGCCCAACGACGAAGGGGCCACAGACTGAACCCCACATGAAAGAAACGCACTTGTTCTACCTGCCCGACCTGGCCACGTCGGGCGAGATGCCGGCCGAAGAGGGCGGACATGCCGTCCGCGTGCTGCGAATGCGTGAGGGCGATGCCCTTTGGGCTACCGACGGGCGGGGCACGTTCTATGCCTGCCGCCTCGTCGCCGCCACGCCGAAGCACTGCGCCGTGGAGGTGGAGGAGCGCCTTACCGTTCCGCGCACGTGGAACGGCGGCATTCACCTCGCCGTCGCGGCGACGAAAAACATGGACCGCATGGAGTGGCTCGCCGAAAAGGCCACGGAAATCGGGTTCGACAGCCTCACGTTCCTGGACTGCCGGAACTCCGAACGCCGCGTAGTCAAGACGGAGCGCATCGAGAAGATCGTCGTCGCCGCCCTCAAGCAGAGCCACAAGGCCTGGAAGCCGCTCGTGGCGGGCCCCGTGCCGCTGGCGGAGTTCCTGTCCCGGCCGTTCGCCGGCCAGAAGTTCATCGCCCACTGCCACGCCGCGGCGTCCGTGGGCGGCGCCTTCGAGGGCCTGCTCGCCGGCACGGGCGTCAGCACCCTGCTCGCCGGCGCCGTGGCCCCGACGGGCGACGCCCTCGTCCTCATCGGGCCCGAAGGCGACTTTACCCCCGACGAGGTGGCCGCCGCCGAAGCCGCCGGCTTCCAGGCCGTCAGTCTCGGCAGCAGCCGCCTGCGCACAGAGACCGCGGCCCTCGTGGCCGTCCACTTAATGAACCTGGCCAAGAGCGGAAGCCCCGCTCCGGCGCCCCCTCACCCCCTCACCCCATGCAGCAACTCCTGAAACTCTACGCCGCCTGGAGCGGCGAGTCCCCCGCCCACGTGGAACGCCTGCCCAAGGCCGGCAGCAACCGCAAGTACGTCCGCCTCTTCGGCGCCGACGGACGCTCCGTCATCGGCGTAGACGGGCCCGACCCGAGCGAGAACCGCTGTTTCATCTACCTGAGCCGCCACTTCGCGGACCGGGGCCTGCCCGTACCGCAAATATTGGCCGTCGACGCCTCCACGTCGTGCTACCTGCAGACCGACTTGGGCACGCTCTCCCTCTACCAGGCGCTCAGCGCCGGACGGTCCAAGGGGGGAGCGTACGACGAGGCGGAACGCGCCCTGATA
The DNA here is from genome assembly GCA_900556465.1 of uncultured Prevotella sp. GTDB lineage: Bacteria > Bacteroidota > Bacteroidia > Bacteroidales > Bacteroidaceae > Alloprevotella. Next base: position 7,462 of record USPK01000038.1, read on the forward strand.
CGCCGCGTCATCCGTCGCCTACCCCACGTGCAGGTCACCGGTGCGGAAGCGCTCAACGCCGGCTATCTCCTTTCGCCGTCGCGCTTTGATGCCCGCGCGGCCATGTTCGACCTGAACTACTTCAAGTATTGCTTCCTGCGCACCACGCCGGTCAATTACGACGAGCTCAGGCTGGAGGAAGACATGCGCAGGCTCGCCGACGACCTGGCCGACGACCCTTGCGACACCTTCCTTTACCGCGACTTCCAGGCCCGCAACGTCATGCTCTACACCCCGCCCGGCAGCGCCGAGGCGCCGCAGCCTTACTTCATCGACTATCAGGGCGGCCAGCTCGGCCCGCTCCAGTACGACGTGGCCTCTTACCTGTGGCAGGCCTCGGCACGCTACCCGCAGTCGCTCCGTGACGAGATGATCGGGGCCTATCTGGACGAACTCGCCACGTTGCGCCCCGTGGACCGCGCCGCCTTCCTGCGCCGCCTCCACCTGTTCGTCTTCTTCCGGACCCTCCAGGTGCTGGGCACGTACGGACTGCGCGGCTACTTTGAGCATAAGAAATATTTTCTCGACAGTATCCCCCTGGCCATCCGCAACCTGCGCCAGGAACTGACGGACGGGACCGCTGCGCCCTACCCCTATTTCGCCGACCTGCTGCGCCAGCTCGTCGACCTGCCGCAGTTTGCGACGCCCGCCGCGGCGCCGGCCGCTGCGGACGGGACTGCGCCCGCCGGCGGCCCCCTCGTGGTCCGTGTCTTCAGCTTCAGTTACAAAAAAGGCATCCCCGCCGACGAGTCGGGCCACGGCGGGGGCTACGTGTTCGACTGCCGGTCGACGAACAACCCGGGCCGCTACGCGCAATACCGCGACCTGACGGGGCTCGACGAACCCGTGGTGCGCTTCCTCGAGACCGACGGGGAGATTCTCGCCTTCCTGGACAACGTGTTCCAACTGGCGGAGCACCACGTGGCGCGCTACCTGGAGCGGGGCTTCACTGACTTGATGTTCTGCTTCGGCTGCACGGGCGGGCGCCACCGCAGCGTCTACGCCGCGCAGCACCTGGCCGAGCACCTGCACCGCAAGTTCGGCATCGAGGTCCGGCTGTGCCACCGCGAGCAGGGCCTGTCCACCGTCTTTCCCGCCCGCTGTCCGGACTGACAGCGCCGCGGCCCCGCGTCCCGCCGCCCGGCGGGCTGCCCGCAGCGTCCCCTCGCCGCCCACCCAGGCCGCGGCGAGGGGACGTTTCGTCTCCGCCCCGCCGCCGCTGGCCGCACCGCGCCGCCCCGCGCCGAGGGGCCGCTCTCCGCCGGCTACGGAAAATTTTCACGGGGCTAAGGCTCGTAAAAACTGGAATAGGGCCCGTAAAAACTGGGCTTAGCCCCGTAGACACGCGCCTTAGCCCCGTTTTTGCGCCGCACGTGCCCGGCGCCCTGCGGCCTGAAGGCGGCGCGGCGGACCGCGGGCCACTTTTTGCACCGCCTGTACCCGACGGTTGCGGAAAAAGACGTATATTTGCTCCAATAATCCAACTATCGACAAAATGAGCACCTTAGAAAAAATCTTTGCGAAGAAATTGCTGGACATCAAGGCCATCAAGCTACAACCCGAGCAGCCCTTCACCTGGGCCAGCGGCTGGAAGTCGCCCTTCTACTGCGACAACCGCAAGACCTTGGCCTACCCGTCGCTGCGCACGTTCGTCAAGCTCGAACTCAGCCGCATCGTGGCCGAGCGCTACCCCGAGGCCGACGCCATAGCCGGCGTGGCCACCGGCGCCATAGCCCAGGGGGCCCTGGTGGCAGAGGAGCTGGCCCTTCCCTTTGCCTACGTCCGTCCGAAGCCTAAGGACCACGGCCTGGCCAATCAGATTGAAGGCGACCTGACGCCGGGCCAGAAAGTCGTCGTTATTGAAGACCTCATCTCGACCGGGGGGAGCAGCCTCAAGGCCGTAGCGGCGCTCCGCGACTTCGGCGTCGAGGTCATCGGCATGGTAGCCAGCTACACCTACGGTTTCCCCGTGGCCGAAGAGGCGTTCAGCCAGGCCGGCGTGGAACTGACCACGCTCACCAACTACGAGGCCGTGGTCGAAGTGGCCCTGTCGACGGGCTACATCCGCCCCGAGCACGTGGACCTGCTCCACGAGTGGCGGCGCGACCCTGCCCATTGGAACGCCTGAACCCAGGCCGGGCGCCCGCCGCGCCCATCCGCCACGCCACACCGCAGCGCCCCGCGCGCCGCAACTCCGTCATCACGCCGCTCCGGCCCGTCCCGCTCCCTACGCCCCGTCACGGGGAAGCGGACAGGCCGAAGCGGCTTTTTCCTTTCACTAACTCCAAAATCCCGACACCATGATGAAAAACCGATTCCTCCACTTCGCCGGCCGCTGCGCCCTGGTGGGCCTGCCGGTGGCCCTGGGCCTCGCCGCCCTCTTCTCCTTCACGCCCGCCGCCACCCGGGGGACCGAGACCGCAGCCCTGACCCGCACGGCCGACGACATACCGCCCAACGCCCTGGCCGAGGTGCCCGCCACCTATCCCGGCGGCGAGGCGGCCCTGCTCCGCAACATCGGCGAACGCCTCGAAGCCTTCGCCGCCGCGCAAGACGGAAAGGTGCGGGGGCAAGTCATCCTGCGCTTCGTCATCGAGCCGACGGGCCGGGTGGGCCAGGTGGTCGTTAAAAAAAGCCTGACGCCCGCCTGCGACAGTGCGGCCGTGAAGGCCGTGCGCGGCGTGGGCTCCTTCGAGCCCGCCCGCCAGGACGGACAGGCCATAAGCGTGTGGTTCACCCTCCCGGTGCCCTTCGGCTTCCGGCAGGGCCTCCCGTCCGCCTCCGACGCCGACGCCGCGTCCGCACAGGTTGCGGACCTCGAAGGCCTCGACCAGGCGACAGACCAACAGACGGAGCCGGAAGAGGACATACCCGACAACGCCCTCGTAGAGGTGCCCGCCACCTATCCCGGCGGCGAGGCGGCCCTGCTCCGCCACATCTCCGAACACCTCGTATATCCCGCCCAAGCGCAAGAGAAAGAGGCACAGGGACAAGTCGTCCTGCGCTTCCTCGTCAAGCCGACGGGCGAGGTGGGCCAGGTGGTCGTCAAAAAAAGCCTGACGCCCGCGTGCGACCGCGAGGCCATCGCCGTCGTGAAATCGCTCAAGCGCTTCGTCCCCGCCCGCGAGGGTGGACGGGCCGTAAGCGTATGGTTCACCCTCCCCATCCGGTTCCAGCTGCGCTAAGGCCCGCCGCCGGCCGACCGCTTCCCGTCCGCGTCCTGCCGCGCCCCGTGCGTGGCAGGACGCGGTGCGCAGACGGGCGGCGACGCGCCGTAAATTTTTGCCTTATCTTAAAAAATAACCGTCTAATATTTGCAGATTTACGAAAAGTTCGTAGATTTGCAACAGATACTTCCAAGACCTGCGAACCATGGAAAAGTTAACCGTACAAGAAGAGCAGGCCATGCGCCACGTATGGGAGCTGGGCCCCTGCACTGTGAAAGAAATCGTAGCCCGCTACGACGAGCCGCGCCCACCCTACACGACGGTGGCCTCGGTAGTGAAAAACCTGGAGCGAAAGGGCTACCTCGACGTGGAACGCGTCGGCAACACCTACCGCTACGCCCCGCGCATTGCGGAGAACGACTACAAGCGCGCCTTCCTGAGCGGCTTCGTCCGCAACTACTTCGCCGATTCCTACAAAGACCTGGTCTCCTTCTTCGCCCATGAGCAGAAGCTGTCGGCCAAGGACCTGAAGGAAATTGCCGAGCTCATCGAGAAAGGAGGCCCGTCATGATGCTCTATTTGATTAAGGCGAACGTCCTCCTGGCCTTGTGCTACGCGGGCTACACCTGTCTGGCGCGCCGCGACACGTTTCTGGGCTGCCACCGGGCCTACCTGCTCGCGTCGCTGCTGCTGCCGTTCGCGCTCCCGCTCCTGGCGCAGTCGGCCCTGGGCATGCCGCTCTTCGCCTGGACCGCTTCGGCGGACGGCGCGGCACGGGAGGCGGCGTGGCAACTGCCGGCCTTCGTCGTCGCGGCCGGCGGCGACGGGGCGGCGGGACCACTCGCCAGGGCCGCCGCCATTGTTCTCGGCGTGTGGGCCACAGGCGCGGCGCTGCTTTCCGCCCGCGTGGCCGGCCAGCTGATAAGCCTGGCCCGGACGGCCCGCCGCTGCCGGCGGACGCGGACAGGCGGCGTGGCCGTGCGCCTGCTCCCCGTCGGCAGCGCGCCGTTCTCCTTCTTCCGCCTGATATTTCTCCCGACCGACGCGGTTACGGCGGAAAGCGCCGCCGACATTCTGACACACGAACAGGTCCACGCCCGGCAGTGGCACTCGGTAGACGTGATGCTGGCCGAACTGGTCTGCGCCTGCTGCTGGTTCAACCCCTTCGCCTGGCTCCTGCGCCGGGAGCTGCGGGCCAACCTGGAATACCTGGCCGACCGGGGCGTCCTGGCGGCGGGATACGGGCGCCGCTCCTACCAGTACCACCTGCTCGGACAGACTTACCCCAAGGCTGCAGCCCACCTATATAATTACTCACATGTCTTACTCAAAAAACGAATCCAAATGATGAACAAACCCCGAAGTCAGTCGGCATGGCGAGCCAAATACCTGCTCGCCCTGCCCCTCGTCTGCCTGCTCGCAGCAGTCGGCACCGTCCGCGCCGCAGACGCCGGCGCGCTCCTGCCGGCCGTAGCCGCCGGGCAAGCCCGCGACATCGCCGCCCGAGACTCCGTAACCGTCGAAGATTTGGAAAAGAAAATCTACGACCAGGTCGAGGTGAAGCCGGAATTTCCCGGCGGACAGATGGCCTTGTACCAGTTCCTCGCGAAAAACATCCAATATCCGGCGTCAGCCATGGAGAGCGAGGAACAAGGGCGAGTAATCGTCACGTTCGTGATAGACCGCGACGGGAACGTGACCGACGCCAAGGTGAAACGGAGCGTATCAAAAGAGCTCGACCAGGAAGCCCTGCGCGTGGTCCGGTCTATGCCGAAATGGAAGCCGGGTAGGCAAGACGGCAAGGCCGTAAACACGCGGTTCACGCTGCCCGTGACGTTCCGTCTGAAATGACGCCCGACGACTCCGGCTCCCGGCGGGGCCGGCCGCCCGCTACTTCCCGTCCCCGCTGCGCCCGGTGCGCGGCGGGGACGGCTGTTTCCGGCCCGGCCGAAATCCGGCAGACGGGCCGCGACGCTACGCCTGCAATTCTGTAATCCAGGTATTTTAATCCGTAATCCAGCCGCCCGACTTCCGGCCCGTAGCTTCTACCTTTGCAAACGTAAGGACGGGCGCCCGCCGCCCGGACGCCGCGACGGCGGCGCAACGCTCCCGACTCACCAAACGTTTCGCAATATGAACAGAATCTCGTTTTACCTCTTTTTCCTCTTTATCATGATGACGAACACTACTCACGCACAACCGTCCGACCTGACCTTTCGGCTCAGCGATAAGGTCCGGCTGGAAGAAGTCACTTACAAGAACCGCTACGGCCTGACCGTCTCGGCCCACCTCTACACGGCGAAGGACCTGGACCGCTCGCAGCGCCACGCGGCCCTGGTCATCGGCACGCCCTACGGCGGCGTGAAGGAACAGGGCGCCGGCCTCTACGCCATGAACATGGCCCTGCGCGGATTTGTCGCCGTCGCGTTCGACGAGTCGTACAACGGCGAGAGCTCGGGCCAGCCGCGCCACGTCTCCTCGCCGGACATCTTCGTCGAGGACTTCAGCGCGGGCGTAGACTTCCTGGGGACGCTGCCCTACGTTGACCGCCAGCGCATCGGCGCCATAGGCATCTGCGGCAGCGGCGGCTTCGCCGTGACGGCCGCCCAGGTGGACAAGCGCATCCGTGCCGTGGCGACGGCCAGCATGTACGACATGAGCCGCGTGGCCCACTTCGGCTGGAAGGACGGACTGTCGAAAGCGGACTACGACAAGATGCTCGACCAACTGAGCGAGCAACGCTGGAAAGACGTCGACGCCGGGACGCCGCAATACCTGCCCAGCTTCCCCGACAGCGTAGCGACGTCCGTCCCCGAAGCACTCGACCCCATCGGCGCCGAGTTCTGGGAATACTACGCCATGGCCCGCGGCCATCACCCCCGGGCCCGCGGCGGATTTACCACGACGAGCAATCTCGCGTTCGTAAACTTCCCGCTCATGAACTACATCGAGACCATCTCGCCCCGGCCCCTGCTCTTCGTCATCGGGGAAGAGGCGCACTCGCGCTACTTCAGCGAGGACGCGTACCAGCGGGCCGCGGAACCGAAAGAGCTCTACGTCGTACCGGGTGCCCGCCACATCGACCTGTATGACCGCGAGGACATGATTCCCTTTGCCAAGCTCGAATCCTTCTTCAAGGAGGCGCTGCGGTAAGTGTCGCCCGACGCCGCCCGAAACAGCTACGGGGCGCACGGCCGGTCTGTCCGGTCCGTGCGCCCCGTTTCGTCGGCCGTCGCCCGGTCCGGGCAGGCGGTCCGCTACGGTGCGGCGTCACACAAAGAGGTTGAGCCCCGCCCCGCCGGCGCGCTCCAGGTAGGTGGCTACGCCCCCGAGCTGCACGTTGTCGAGGAGTTCCTCCTTCGTTACGCCCATGACGTCCATACTCATGGTGCAGGCAATCATTTCTATACCGTTGTCGATGGCTTGTCTAATCATCGACTCCAGGCTGTCTATGCCCTTGGCGCGCATCCGTTGCCGCATCATGAGGCGGCCCAGCCCCCAGAAGTTCATCTTTGAGAGCGGCAGTTTTCCGCTATGTGCCGGCATCATCCAGCCCATCATGCGCGCCAGCGGGTCTTTCGGCGTCGCCGGCTTGCGGTGCTTCCGGATAACGTTCAATCCCCAGAAGGTGAAGAAGAGCGTTACCTTTTTCCCCGCGGCCACGGCCCCGTTGGCCAGGACAAAGGTGGCGAGCGCGCGGTCCAGGTCGTCGCTGAAGACGATGAGCGTCTGCCGGTCGGAGCCCGGTTGCGCTGCCGCGGCGGACTGGGGCACTGCCGCGGCGGACTGAGGCGCGGGCACGGCGACGTTGCCCGGCTTCCGCACGACGGCGGTCACGGCGCCCTGCGACTGTTCCACGCGCACCAGCTCGGCGCCCGTCATGCGACACCATGCCTCCACGTCGCGGCCGAAAGCCGGATCGGTGGCCGTCACCTGCAGCGTGGCATCGGCCGGCAAGTCGGCGTAGTGCTTCTTCAACTGAAGGATGGGACCGGGACACATCAAGCCGCAAGCGTCCACGCGGACGGCGGCAGCGGGTGCCGCCTCCTGCTTCGGGGCAGGCGGGACGGACGGCGCCGGCGCGGCCACGGGCTGCGTGGCCGTATGCCACGTGCGATAGCCGCCGGAGAGGTTGACCACGTCCGTAAACCCGCGCTGCGTGAGGATACGGGCCGCCAGGTAGCCGCGAAGGCCCACGGCGCAGGTCACTACAATCGTCCGGTCGCGGGGCAGTTCGTCCAGGTGCTCGCGCAGTTCGTCGAGCGGCAGGTTGCGGAACCCGGGAATCGAACCCAGGGCAAACTCCTCGCGGGTGCGGACGTCGAGCCGCACGGCCGCTTCGTCGCGCAGCAGGTCGTCGCGCCACGTCACCGTGCGTACGCGCCCGGCCAGGATGTTCTCGGCCACGAACCCCGCCATGTTGACCGGGTCCTTCGCCGACGAGTAGGGCGGCGCGTAGGCGTGTTCCAGCTCCGCCAGGTCGTAGACCGTCCCGCCGCGCTGCAGGGTCTGTGCCAACATCTCGATGCGCTTGTCCACGCCGCCGTAGCCCACGGCCTGCGCCCCGAGCAGGCGGCCGTCCGTCGGGGAGAAGAGCAGCTTCAGGCTGAGCGACTGCGCCCCGGGGTAGTAGCCGGCGTGCGACGTGCCGTGCGTCCACGAGGCCACGTAAGGGATGCCCTCGCGCCGGAGCAACTTGGCGTTGGCCCCGGTCGTAGCGACGGTGAGGTCGAACACGCGCGCCACGGACGTCCCCAACGACCCGGCGTAGCGGTGCCTGTTCCCGTCCACGAGGTTGTCGGCCACGATGCGCCCCTGCTTATTGGCCGGCCCCGCCAGCGGGATGAGGGCGGGCCGCCCCGTCACCCGGTGGGTCACCTCGGCGGCGTCGCCCAGGGCGTAAATATCCGCGTCGGAAGTCTGCATATATTCGTTGACCTTGATGCCTCCTGTCGTGCCGATTTCCAGTCCGGCCGCCCGCGCCAGGCCGGTCTCCGGGCGCACGCCGATGCTCAGCACGACGAAGTCGGCCGTCAGCGCCGTCCCGTCGTTAAGGCTCACCGCCACGCGCCCGCCCTCGTCGGCAAACGAGGCTACGCCGTTGCTCAGGTGCAAGGCTACGCCGTGGTCCGTCAGCTGTTGGTGTACCATCGCCGCCATGGAGAAGTCCAGCGGGCCCATGACCTGGTCCGACGCCTCGACGAGGTGCACCTCCAGCCCGGCGTGGCGCAGGTTCTCGGCCATTTCCAGTCCGATGAATCCGCCGCCCACCACGACGGCGCTGCGGGCCCCGCCCTCCTGCACGGCGGCCTTGACGGCGTCCGTGTCGGGCACGTTGCGCAGGGTGTAGATGCGGGGATGCGCTATGCCGGGAATGCGGGGCCGGAGCGGCTCGGCGCCGGGCGAGAGCACCAGCTTGTCGTAAGCCTCCTCGTACGTCTCGCCCGTGGCCGTACGGCGCACCGTCACGCGACGGTTGGCGCGGTCAATGGCCACGACCTCCTGCTCCGTGCGAATGTCCACGCGGAAACGTTCCCTGAATCCGTGCGCCGTCTGTACGAACAGCTTGTCACGGTCGGCAATGGTGCCGCCAATATAATAAGGGAGTCCGCAATTGGCATACGAAACGTACTGTCCCCGCTCGAAGAGGACGATAGTGGCCTGCTCGTCGCGACGACGGAGCCGGGCGGCCACCGTGGCTCCACCGGCCACGCCACCGACAATGAGGTACTTCATGGTTCTTTTACTTTATAGGGTGAATATTTTTCGTTACGAAATATCCGGGCGCACTGTCCCCCGGGCGGCGGCGCTTCACCTGAGGCACGCCCGCAGTTGCGCGAAGAGCGCGTCGAGTTCCGCCGCGCTGTCGTGGAGTGCCGCAATGCGTTCGCGGCCCTGGGCCGTGAGCGTGAAGAGCATCTGCCGCTTGTCGGCCGGATTGAGCAGGCGGAGTATCAGTCCGTTGGTTTCCATCGTATTAACGATGTGCGACACGCGCGAATTGGACAGACCGACGAACTCACTCAGCGCGCCGGCGGTCCGTGCCTCGCCGTCCTTGAGGCAGCAGAGCACCATCGCCTCGTTTATCGTCAGCCCGTTTTGCTGACTGAATCTGCGCTCGAACTGGTAGAGCGTCTTGTACAGGTCTTTGATAGCACAAATAGGTTCCATAGAAATCGTCACGAGTTGACGGAGCAAAGATAGGGAAATATTTTCACCCGCAAATATTTCTTACTGAAAAATATTTTCATTACGACAAATTCCGGCCGTCCATAGCCGCCGGGCTGCGCCGCGAGCCGCCGCGCCGACGCGGACAGTTTCCGCAATCACGGGGCTAAGGCCAGTTTTTACGGGAATAGGCCCAGTTTTTACGGGGCTAAGG
>USPK01000039.1 GCA_900556465.1 uncultured Prevotella sp.
AACATCGCGGAGTGGAGCAGTTGGTAGCTCGCCAGGCTCATAACCTGGAGGTCGCTTGTTCGAGTCGAGCCTCCGCAACTTTGAAAAAGCGTCGCACTTTCTGAATGAAAGTGCGACGCTTTCTTTTTGTTCCCACCGATGCCCCCCAGCCCCGCCGCGTAGCCGGCAGACAAGGCGGGCGGCCGCCCGCCCCGCGGGGCCCGGTCCGGCAAAAAATATGGCCGGGGCTGCTATTGCAACCCCGGCCCCAAAAAGGACTTGCCAAGTGAACATGAAAAAGACTGCACCGATGATGTGATGAAACTCCGAGCTAAATAAGATTTGAGCGCCCTTCCTAGTTCTGTAATCCGACTCTGCGCCGCGAGGCCCATGCCGGCACGCCATTGCTAAGATAAGCTTTCTCGGTTTTCAAGTAATTATTGATGAGTATCCCAATCGAACCGGTACAGCCTTATTTCTGTGAGCAAATATACTAACTTCCGCTATTGCGCACAAATATTTGCGGGATTTTTTTGCCTGTAATGGTAAAAAAATGAAATAGGACAAGAAGGCCGTCCCCGCCGGGGAGCGTCTCGTGTTTTTTTACTAAATTTGCCTAATCACTGTCTCAGAGGAATTAACATAAATACTATGGCACACCTGAAATTTCGCCTCAATTACAGAACAGACTGGGAAGAAAGGATTTGCGTCCTGATTCGCACCGGACGCCGGCCGAGCCTGCTCCGCATGGACACGGCCGACGGCTACTGCTGGACAGGAGAGCTGGAAATGCCCGCCGGTACGACAGAAATAGACTACGCCTACGCCGTATGCAACAAAAGAGACCAGGTGATACGCCGCGAGAATGGCGGAATGCGCCACTTCGACACGGGGCTACGGTCGCACATCGTCCTGGCCGATGAGTGGATGGAGCGGGGCCTACCGCAGGTGATGCGGCGCGCCGCCTTCGCAGACTGTATCTTCAGATGCGCAGGCGAAAACCTGGCCAACATGGAACCCATCACGCGCCCCTACCTGCTGCTCCTGTCCGCCATGCCGCCCCCCGCAGGGATGCGCTGGGGAGTCCTGGGGAACACGCCGGCCTGGGGCGAATGGAAGCCCGAGAAAGTACGGTTCCTGCAACGCACCGGTATTTACGAATGGGGCCTGCCGCTCGTCGCGACCGACTTTACAGAGGGCGTTGAATACAAGTACGTGCTCGTGGACGAGCTCAATCACAGTCGCGTCATCTGGGAAGAGGGCGGAAACCGCAGCCTTACGCCGCTGCCGCTGGAAAAGAACGAAGCGGCGGTAAAACAGGACGACACGCCCCGCATGCACACGGCGCCGTGGCGCGGGGCCGGTGTCGTGATTCCGGTGTTCTCTCTCCGCAGCGGCCACAGCTTTGGCATCGGCGACTTCGGCGACTTGGCCCTGCTCGTGGACTGGGTGCGCTCCGTCGGGATGCACGCCATACAGATTCTCCCGATTAACGATACGACCGCCACGAATACGTGGCACGACTCCTATCCCTACAACAGCGTTTCCGTCTTTGCCCTCCACCCCATCTACATTGACCCGTCTGAATGGAGCCACACGGCAGCCTACCGCCGCCACGAAGCCAGGGGTCACTCGCTCAACGGCCTGCAGCAGGTGGACTATGAAGAAGTGTGGCGGCTGAAATGGAATTTCCTGGTGGACCTTTATCAGGAATGCGGCGAACGGATTACGGGCAGCCCGTCCTATAAGAAATTCCGCCAGGAACAGGCCGAATGGCTGGAGCCCTACGCGCGCTTCTGCTGCCTGAGAGACCGCTACCACGAGGCCGACTTCCGCAAATGGCCGGCCGAAAGAGAGGAGCCGACGGAAGAGGAGGTCGACCTGCATTGCTTCGTCCAGTACCTGCTGGACCGCCAGTTGCAGGCCGTTCACACAAAGGCCCGGAACTGCGGAATTATCATCAAGGGCGACATCCCTATCGGCATTTGCCGCAACAGCGTACCGGCTTGGAAGGACGGCAGGCTGTTCCACTTCGACGGCCAGGCCGGCGCGCCGCCGGACGCCTTCGCAGTGAAAGGCCAGAACTGGAAATTCCCGACCTATAACTGGGAAGAGATGGCCCGCAACGACTACGCGTGGTGGCGCAAGCGCCTGCACCACATGGCCCGTTACTTCGACGCCTACCGCATAGACCACGTGCTCGGCTTCTTTCGCATCTGGGAAATTCCGACAGACCAGCGCGACGGCATCATGGGCCGTTTCCGCCCGGCCCTGCCGCTCAGCGAAAGCGAGATACTCCAATGGGGATTCCGAAACAGTCCGGCCCGCTTCTCCAAGCCTTTCGTCACCGACGGGCAGTACAATCAACTCGAGAAGAAAGCAGGCCACCTGCGCCCCTACTTCCTCCAGACCGCGGACGGCGTATGGGAGCTCAAACCGGAATGGCGGTCCCAGCAATACATCGTGGATCACGTCCACGACGCGGGCGTCCGCAACGTTCTGAACCAGGTCGCCACGGAAGTCCTCTTCCTCGAGGACCCGGAGCGCCCGGGTTACTATCATCCCAGAATAGCGGCCCAATTCACGGACGTATTCCAGACGCTGTCCGAACAAGACCAGGCGGCCTTCAACCGCTTGTACGACAACTTCTTCTACGTGCGGCACACGCAGTTCTGGGCCGACGAAGCGCTGCGCAAGCTCCCCAGCCTCGTAGACAACGCCCAGGCGACGGACGGCACGGAGAACAACATGCTTCCCTGCGCGGAGGACCTCGGCATGATACCGGCATGCGTCAAGGACGTATTGCAGGAACTCCAAATCCTGTCGCTCGAAATCCAGCGCATGCCGAAAAATACCTCACAACAGTTCAGCGACCTGGCAGACAATCCCTACCTTTCCGTGGCCACTATCGCCACGCACGACATGCCTCCGCTCCGCCTGTGGTGGCAAGAGGAACGCGAGGCGGCCCAAGCCTTCTGGACCGACGTGCTGCACCGGCCGGGCAAGGCGCCCTCAGCGGCTCCGGCCGAGATGTGCGAGCAGGTCGTCTCCATGCACCTGGCCTGCCCCTCCATGCTTTGCCTCATTTCCTTACAGGATTTGCTGAGCTTCGACGACAAGCTCCGCTCCCCCCACCCTGAGGAAGAGCAAATCAACGTGCCGTCCAATCCGGACCAGTACTGGCGCTATCGGATGCACCTTACCATCGAGGAACTCATCGCCGCGACCTCGTACAACGAGAAATTACGGGGGCTCATCTCCCGCAACGGACGATAAATCCGCCGGCCTTCCAGCAAGCCCGTCGCCCTGAGCGGCGGGCTTGTTGTGTATTCCCACCAAAACGGACAAGACATGTGCTAAAAAAAACGTACCTTTGTGCGCAAACTATTATAGCGCATGGAAAACGAGGCACTCAATCCCACGACAGCCCCCCAGCACATGGTGCTGCGAACCGAGGGGCTGGTGAAGAAATACGGCAAACGCACCGTCGTAGACGGCGTTTCGTTCAACGTCCGCCAAGGCGAAATCGTAGGCCTCTTAGGCCCCAACGGCGCGGGAAAGACGACTTCATTCTATATGACTACGGGCCTGGTGGTGCCGAATAGCGGCCGCATTTTCCTCGACGAGCACGACATCACCGACTACCCGGTTTATAAACGCGCCAAGGCAGGCATTGGCTACCTGGCCCAGGAGGCCTCCGTCTTCCGCAAGATGAGCGTGGAAGACAACATAGCCTCCGTGCTCGAGATGACGGGCCGCTCGAAAGAATACCGGAGAGAGAAACTGGAAAGCCTCATCACCGAGTTCCGCCTTCAGAAGGTGCGGAAAAACTTGGGCGACCGGTTGTCCGGCGGTGAACGCCGCCGCACCGAGATTGCCCGCTGTCTGGCCATCGACCCTAAGTTCATCATGCTGGACGAACCCTTCGCCGGCGTCGACCCTATTGCCGTAGAGGACATCCAGTACATCGTGTGGAAACTCAAAGACCGGAACATCGGCATCCTTATCACAGACCACAACGTAGAAGAGACCCTGTGCATTACGGACCGGGCCTATCTGCTTTTTGAAGGTCGGATTCTTTTCCAGGGTACTCCCGAAGAGCTGGCCGCCAATCAGATTGTCCGCGACAAATACCTGACCAACTCCTTCAAACTGCGCAAGAAAGACTTCCAGTTGCTGGGCCAGCAGCGCGAAAACGCACTCTGACCCGTCCGCAAGTTGCCGTCCCCGCGCCGACGGCCCTCCCCGACAGAACATCTATTATAACACATATATCTTTATATGAAAACACTCATTACCCTACTTCTCAGTTCCTGTGCAGTAGCGGCAACAGCCGACACCATACCCGTGCCGGCTGCACGAATGGCGACACCGGTCACTGTCCGTCTGCCCTACTCGACCGACAGTGTGGACATGAAAGGCAAAGCCTACGACATCCAGGAGGTGCTCAAGGAAAACGCCGCTTTCGCGCTTCGGGCCGACCTTCCGCTCAGCATTTCGCGCGGCGCGGCCTTGCTGCCTGCCGGCAGCGATACGACTGCCCACTACCTCACGGCGCTCCACTTCACGCTGACCGCGCCCCGTTTCACGGTGGCCAAGCTGCAGGTGAAACACTTCAAGCATTACAAGACCTACGTCAATCGCCAGGAATTCAAGGATAGCGAACTGCAGATGGCGCCCGGTCGCCAGGAAATCGTGCTGTTGGGGCTGACCTCCGCGGCCGACCGCGACTCCTTCTACGTGGAGCTCACCGGCGACGAGCTCGAAGGGCTCACTGTGAACGATACGGAAAAGCGCCCCTACACCATGGCCGAGATGTTGCAGGGCGACCACTATCACAGCGTGGCCATTTCGCCGAGCGGCAAATACCTCGTCACGCGCTACTACGATACGAAGGCCGACGGCACCAACGTGTTCCGCACCACGCTGACCGAGACGGAGAGCGGGCGGGAAATCATGCGCTGGGACAGCTACCAGGGCCTGAACTGGATGCCCTTACGCGACGTGCTCTACTACACGCGCAACGGCGTCCAGGGCAAGGAACTCGTCACCCTCGACCCGCAAACCTGCAAGGAGACCGTATTGGACACGAACCTGCCCGACGGCGGATTCACCATGTCGCCTACGGAGGACTTCCTCATCTTTACGAGAACCCAAACGGGCCGTGACGACAAGAACGGGCTGAAGCGTCTCGAGCAGCCCGACGACCGGCAACCGGGCTGGCGCAACCGCAGCGCGCTCTACCTCTACGACTTGAAGCAGGGACAGTTCCAGCGCCTGACGTTCGGTTCCGTATCCGCCTGGCTCAACGACATATCGCCCGACGGCCAGCGCCTGCTCATCTCTTACAGCCGGATGGACACCCGTCGCCGTCCCTTTGACCGCACGACGCTGATCGAAATGAACGTAAAGACGGGGGCTGTCGACACCGTGTTTGCCGATACGGCCTACCTAGCCGGGGCCCAGTATTCGCCCGACGGCCGCCAGTTGCTCCTCAAAGCCTCTCCCGCCGCGTTCAACGGAATCGGTAGCGAAGTGGCCCAAGGCCAGACGCCCAACAACTACGACATACGCCTGTATCTCTACGACCCTGGCCAGGGCAGCGTGAAGCCGCTGCTGAAAGGCTTCAAACCTGCCGTGGGCAACGTCGTCTGGGCACAGGGGGACAACTACATCTATTTCAAGGCGACCGACGGCTGCGATGAGAGCCTGTTCCGCCTCGACCCGAAAACGTGCGACGTGGTGCGCTACGCGTTGCCCGTGACCTACGTCCAGGGATTCTCCATCAGCGCGGGGAAGAAGAAGCCCACCGTCGTCTACTACGGACAGACGGGCGAACGGGCCCGCGAGCTGTTCCTCAGCACGCTGGACAACAGCTCCAGGCCCAAGGCGACGCGCATCGGCGAGATTGACTTCGACAAGATGTACGCCGACGTGGCCATCGGCAAGTGTTACGACTGGACGTTCCGCTCTTCGCGCGGCGACTCCATCAGTGGCTTCTACTACCTGCCGCCCGACTTCGACCCGGCCAAGAAGTACCCGCTCATCGTCTACTACTACGGCGGCTGCACGCCTACGGGCAAGACCCTCGAGTTCCAGTATCCGCTCCAGGTGCTCGCCGGCCAGGGCTACGTGGTCTATGTCTGCGAACCGAGCGGCGCCATCGGTTACGGCCAGGAGTTTGCCGCGCGCCACGTCAATACCTGGGGACAGGGCTCGGCCGACGACATCATCGAAGGCACCCGCCAGTTTCTCAAGGAGCATCCGTTCGTCAATCCCGAGAAAGTGGGTTGCATGGGCGCCTCGTACGGCGGATTCATGACGCAATACCTCCAGACACAGACCGACCTGTTCGCGGCGGCCGTTTCCCACGCCGGCATTTCCAACATTGCCAGCTACTGGGGCGGCGGCTACTGGGGCTACACCTACGGCGAAGCCGCCCAGTTCGGCAGCTTCCCCTGGAACAACCCGGACCTCTACGTGAAGCAGTCGCCCCTGTTCAACGCCGACAAGATACACACTCCTCTGCTGTTGCTCCACGGCACCGCCGACACGAACGTTCCGACCAACGAGAGCCAGCAACTCTTCACGGCGCTGCGCATACTGGGACGCCCCGTCAGCTACATTCAGATTGACGGCGAGAACCATGTCATCGTGAACTACAACAAGCGTCTGGCCTGGCAGAACGCCATCTTTGCCTGGCTGGCCTATTGGCTCAAGGACGAGCCCCTTTGGTGGAAGACGCTCTACCCGGACGACAAATTCGGCCAGGACCAGTGAAACGGCGCGGCCCGGGCGTTTGAGAACTTTAACCTTCGGCGACGATTTCCGGACTGTAACAAGACGCTGCGCCCAAAGATAAATCGTAACTTTGCATGGCTCCCGGAAGAGAGCCTTAACCATAAAACCAACAAATCATGATTTCAGAGAAATTGCAAGACGCCATCAACGGCCAGATTGCAGCCGAGATTTGGTCGGCCAATCTTTATCTTTCCATGGCCTTTTACTTTGACAAGGAAGGATTTAATGGATTTGCCACTTGGATGAAGAAGCAGAGCCAGGAGGAAATGGACCATGCCTACACCATGGCGAACTATATCATCAAGCGCGGAGGTACGGCCCGCGTCGGTGCTATCGACGCCGTCCCGCAGTCTTGGAACAGCCCGCTCGACGCTTTCGAGCAGGTCTACGCCCATGAGTGCAAGGTGTCCAAGATGATTGACAGCCTCGTGGACATTGCTGCTGCCGAGAAGGACAAGGCCACGCAGGACTTCTTGTGGTCGTTTGTCCGCGAGCAGGTAGAAGAGGAGGCCACGGCCAGCGGCATCGTTGACCGCATCAAGAAGATGGGCGACACCGCTATCTTCAACCTTGACCAGCAATACGGCGCCCGTCAGTAAGACGCGCAGACGCCGTGCCGCGTTACGGCAACTTATACAAGAGGCTGTCCCCGAGGGGGCGGCCTCTTGTTTTGTATTTACGGCAGGTCCGCCCGGTCCGCGCCGTCGGTTTCCCGCAAGAGCAAACGGGGGCGCCGCGCAGTCGGGCCAGGGGGCTGCGCCGCGAAATTATGGACTGACGCACATCCGTCCTATTTCCGGAACAACGGGAATAGGCCCCGTAAAAACTGGCCTTAGCCCCGTCGCTACGGGAATAGGGCCCGTTCCGCCCGCCATTCTCCCCGCGCTGCCGGAGCATACGCTGCCAGACCGAAGCAATCCCCCCGACCGCCTACGGTAAGGGGACGACCAGCGCCCCCGCCGTGTGCATGTCGTGGACCGGTAGCCCGCAGGCACGCGCCTCGTCGGCATAACGCCGGCGATAGAAGTCCGTCAGACTGCCGTCCAGAATGACCAGGCGAGGCCTGAAGAACGTCAGGGCGCGACGCACGCCGGATTTGTATCCCCTGGCCAGCAGCAGATAGTCCACCGGCAGCGGCCGCGTAGGCCGCCCCGAGGGCAAAGGCTGCGCCAGCAAAGCGGCCCGCCGGCCGGCAAACGAAAGAAGGCCCGAATCGTAGTAAACGTCGGGCCGGTCCACGGAATCGGTCAAAGGCACCGGGAGCGAAAGGCCTTCCTCCTTCCAGAACGTGCGCCGCACGTAGGCCAGCGCCGTATCGGCGCGGAGTCCGGAGGTCCACAGATAAGACTGCCGGGAAGAATGAATGGCATGAACGGCCGAGGCGCCATAGAGATTGTAAAAAACGAGCTGCCGCGGCAAACGGTTTCCGCGGTGGGCATATCCTTCATAAAGTCCGGTGGAAAGCAGGACGACGCCAGCCGCCCAATAGTAGGCCGGCCGACGGCCTACGCACCAGGATACGAACAGCCAGAGAAAAACGTAGCAGCCCAGGACGGTCGGCAGCGTCGGATAGAGCGTCAGGACGGCGCCGGGCAGACGGGAGAGGGACGTAAGGCAGGTGTCCATGACGCCCAGCCCCCAGTCGGCCACACGTGCCCAGCCGGCCTGTCCCCAAGGCATGAGGAAAAAGAACACACCGAGCAACAGCAGCGCGTAGCTCAGCGGAACGGCGACCAGATTGGCCAACAGGCTGTAGACGGGGAACGTGTGAAAATAGTAAGCCACCAGGGGCGCCGTGCCCAGCTGGGCGCACACGGAGACTGTGACGAGGCTGTAGCCCTGCCGCAAAATCCGCGACCGACGTACGAAAGCCGGGACGGGAACTGCCGGAACAAAAACCAGAATAAAGAAGACGGAAAGACAGGAAAGCTGGAATCCGACGTCGAAAAGCGACTGCGGCGAGAGGAACAGGAGGAGGAGGGCCGCGAGCGCCAGATTGTTGAGCGAGAAAGAGTCGCGCCGCAGGCAGCAAGCTACCTGCATGACGCTGAACATTACGGCCGAACGCAACAGCGACAGGGGCATGCCGGCCAGGAACGTAAAGCCCCAAAGCCCGCACAGGCCAACGAGACTCATCGCAACGTAGAGCCAACGGCGCCGGCAAAGCGAGAGGACCAGGACCTGATAGAACGAGAAGAGGATGGTGAGATGCAGGCCCGAGAGCGCGAGGACGTGGCTCACGCCGGTACGGGAGTAAACTTCGCGCGTCGACGTGTCGAGCCGGCTGTCGTCGCCCAACGTCAACGCCGAGAAGACCGCCAGCGAGCGACCGCGGAAGTAGCTTTCGTACCGGTCCACCAACACACTGCGCCACCGCAGGGCGCGGACGGCAAGCGGCAGGGAGGCCGGACGCGCAGAGCGCTGCCACTGGCCGGTAAAGCAGAATGCCGTGCCGACGATGTGCTGACGACGCAACCAGGCCGCGTAGTCAAATTCGCCCGGATTGCCGGCATTGCGAGGCGGCTCGATGCGGGCCCGGCACAGGAGGACGTCGCCGGGCCGTAGCGAAGCGCTGGCGCCGCGCAGGCTGTCGGCCCGGGGCCGCATCAGTCCCAGGCGGATGCGTCGCCCGGCGTTGGGGCCGCCTTCCAGTTGGGCCACGGTCTGTATGGACCGCGGGCCTACGCGAGGCTCCTCCACCACCACGGCCCGGAAAGTCTGCTCGCCCTCGGGCCAGCTGACGGCCAGCGAACGGCGCTCCGCCACCAGCAATGTTGCCCCCACCAGCGCCATAGCCACGCAAAACCAGGCGCCGAACCAAGTCTGCCGACGAAAGAAATAAAGCGCGGCCACCGAAGCGACCGCGCCGACGGACAGATAGGGCAGACCGACGGCCAGCACGTCGTACCCCCACTCGGCAAGCGCGATACCGACGGCCATAGGCAGGACAACGCGCAGCAGTGGATTATTGGTCAATAAGTCCTCATAAGAGCGAAGGGGACGCATCGGTCGTATTAGTAGACATTAACACAAACTTGCATACAGCTGTCGGAGCATCGGCTCGGTGATTTCAACCGGATTGTTGCGTAAATTGGGGTGCTTGCTCCCTTGTACCAGTTGCTCCACCTGCTCGGCGGACAGATGCAGGTCGCGCAAGTCTTGCCGCAGGCCCAGCGTCACTTTCAACTGTGCTATGGCGTCGGCCAGGGCGGCAGCATCCGCAAATCCCAACAGGCGGGCCAGCTCGTCCACACGCTCGCACCCCAGCGAGGCATTCAGTCGGGCAAAATAGTCGACCGTGAGGCCGCAGGCCTCTCCGTGGGAAATGCCCAACAGGTTCGTGAGCGGATAGGAACAGGCATGGGCCGAGGTCGTCTTGGGCTGGGTAAAGGCAAGGCCGGCGATAACCGACGCCTCGCACATCTTGACCCGGGCCTGGCGGTCCTGCCCCTGCGCATAAGCGACAGGCAGATATTGAAAGACAAGACGGGCCGCGTGGACGGCCAGCGCGTCGCAGATGGGCTGGTGGTAACGGCTCCAGTAGGCCTCTATGGCATGGCACAGCACGTCCATGCCCGTACAGGCCGTCAGATAGGGCGGAACGGTATAGGTCAGTTCCGGGTCGACCAAGGCCAAGGCGGGGTAAAAGCCATCGGAGTTCATCGGAGACTTGAGCCCCCGCTCATGGTCGGACAGCACGGAGACGCAGGTTATCTCGCTACCGGTCCCGGCGGTAGTCGGTACGGCAATCAGTGGGAGGTGGGCAGCAGGCAGGGCGAGGCCCGTCCCCAGATAGCGGGTCACGGAGTCGGACGTCAGGCAAACCGTCGCGGCCGCCTTGGCGCAATCCATCACGCTGCCGCCGCCTAAGGCAACGACAAAATCGCAGTGCAATTCGCGCAACAGGGCGGCGCAGGCATCACACTCTTTGACGTCGGGATTGGGAGAGACCTGGCCGAAGACGGCGGCGAGCAAGCCCTCGCTGGCCTGCACTATGTCGTCGGCCAAGCCGCGGGCAACAAAAGATTTTGAAGTTACGAGAAGGCCTTTTTTTCCGCCTAACGAGCGGACGGCCTCGGGGAGCTGGCGAAGCACTCCTTCGCCAAAACGGATGCAGACGGGCTGCCGATAATTCCAATTCATAGCAAGGTAATTTTATACATAGCCCTTTTGTCGGGAAGACTACTCACAAAATTACGAAAAAAGAACATAAGGGCATATCGCCCCGGCAATCTATCTGCACCTTTTATTATAGGAGCGGCGGAAACCGCGACGCGCCGGACGCTCGCGGGCCGGCGCGATTCGCGGTAAACGGGACGGGCTGCTACTTCGTTGAAGGCACAAATGTCTCGTAGGTTCCGTCGTCGAAGAATACTCGGATTTCCTTAACCTTGCGGGTTGGTTTGTCAATAATCTTTACATACTCCGCAGGAGGATTATAGGCGCTGCGAGCGGGGGTAGGCGCAACGTGGTGACGGCCTGCCGGAGCGGCTCCGCGCACGGGTTCCTCGAGATGGAAGAGTGTTGCCTCCGGCATGGATTTAGGAGCAGAGGCCGCGTCGCCGGATTCGTTGTCCCCGGACTTACCGGTGGCGTCTGCCGGAAGGTCGCTCATGTCTTTGGCCCCAGACACCAGCATGTCGCCCTCACCAAAAAGCAACCAGTTGACATTGATTTCGGGAAAGGCGCGGTGGATGGCTTGTACGTGATTATTGGTCGGATTCGTCCGGCCGGTGAAGATGCTGGACAAAGATGCTGGCGAGATTCCCAACTTGTTTGCAAAATCTTGCTGGGACATGTTCACTTTCTCCATGATTTGTCGAATACGATCCTTCATTTCTTTCTGGCTTTCTGATTTTAGGGCAAGAAATTACTGTTCCAGACGGGCCGGGTAGTGGGAAAAGCCCCAAAAAATCCGGCTTAGGCAGATTTCTTTTTCGATTTACAAAGATAATCATTCTCAGTCACCCGCGCAACATTTCCATATTCAAAAACAAAAACCGCAATTCTTTTTGTAAATCCTAAAATTAGGTTTGAAAATTTACATCCTGCAACCCGATTCAATCTCACTATCTAAATTCCCAATCTACAAGCATAAATTTTGACTAAAAATATTATCATCAAAATTCGGCATATCCCTGGCTTTTATCAGATTATTATGCCATTTTTTACCTTACTAAACGATTTTTGCCCCATAGCGGGTATCCGTCAAGGAATTATCAGAGGAACAGCACGACAAATTCAAATATTTTACTGGATATTAGCAGTCTATCCCGCAATAATTAAACGGAATATTTTATCATTTACAATTTCATCGTTCTGTATTTTGAAATTAAAATCTATTATCAACAAAGCGAAAGTGACTACAAAAACAGAGGCTGACATAGCCTCGCTGTTCACAAATCTACACGCAGAAACAAAATTACAAATCAATAAATCGAGAATGTAACTGTTAATAAATGCAATCCGACGTTTTGAAGGCCCGAAAATAGCCTCCCTTCAGCGAAATTCAGCCTCTCGCGAACGAAGAATAAGGAAATTTCCGCTGAGCGAACTACGAGCAGGCAAATTCATAGGAACTACATGAAAATCAAGTACATAATGTAAAAATCAGGATAGTCGCCGCGATTGCTAAAAAAGTCAAGAAATCCGTTTCCCGTCCCTCTCGAGGGCGAAAAACAGGCAGAAATAGGCCTGGAACAGGCCTCAAAACGGCTCAAACCGGGCGAGATTTACATTATTTACGCCGGCTTTCCCTCAAAAATATCCGTTTTTCCCTCAAGCATATCCGGCTCTCCCTCCAAATATATCCGGATTTCTCTCAGGTATATCCGGCCCTCCCCTCGCCTACCCGGCGGAACCATTCCTATATATATGGTGTTCCGAATGCCGGTTGGTCTACAAAAAAACTGCGGGCCCGTGTGGACCCGCAGTTAAAAACGAACGACCGGAATATTTCTAATGAAGGATGAAATAAAGGAGCTCCTCCATAAGTTCGCCGTTGGGCGTACTGGGATTGTCTACCCCTTTGGAGCGAGCATCCGTCCGCCGAATCTCACCGAGGATTTTCATGACCTTCGTACCCTTGTATCTTTTCATCGCCGGCAAAACGTTGCGCCGCACCTGCCAGTCGGCCTGCCCTAACCAGGCGGCGATTCCGCGTTCCGTTTTCTCTGGCGCGTAATAAGCCAACATCAAATTGGAAAAGAATTTGAAGAGAGCCGGCAACGTTTTCTGGATGGGATTCTCCTTGGGATTTTTGTCAAAATAATTTGCAATTCTGCTGACCCGCTCTACGTCTTTCTGAGCCAGCGCGGACTGGAGCTCAAAAATATTGAATTCCTTGCTGATGCCTACATGCGTCTCCACCAGGTCCATGGTTACGGTCCGCTGCCCCGCAGGCAAGGCCAGTGCAAGTTTATCGAGCTCGCTGGCCAGGCGGTTCAGGTCGGCCCCGACATATTCGGCCAACAAGGCGGCAGCATTCGGCTCTATCGCCAAACGCTTCCGCCGCATATATTCATTAATAAACGTGGGCAGCTGACTGTCGTAGAGTTTGGCCGACTCAAAGAGCACGCCGGCCTTCTCTATCATTCCGGCTATTTTTTTACGCCGGTCGAGCACGCCGTTCTTGTGACACAATATCAATATAGTGGAAGGCTGCGGCTGCCGGAGATAAAATTCCAACCGCTCCACATTGGCGAGCCCCTGCGCCTCCTTCACCACGACGACCACATGGTCCGCTCCCATCGGGAACCCTTTCGCGGCGTTGATGACGGCATCGACATTGGTTTCCGAACCGAAGAAGGTGAACAGATTGAAGTCGCGCTCTTCCGGCTTCAGGACCCGGTCGACGATATAGTCGGCGATGCGGTCGATGTAGTAACTCTCCGCCCCCATCAAATAATAGATGGGCTTGTAATTGCCGGCCCGGACCTCGCGCACGATGACATCGTAGGTCAGCGCATTTTTTTTCTTTCCCGTTACAGTACCCGCCATAATTACGAAACTACAGTTACCAGTCAAATTTCAAGTGGCGCACCGTCTTGCGCTCGTCAATGATGAGCTTCATTGCTTCGATG
Source organism: uncultured Prevotella sp. (assembly GCA_900556465.1). Lineage (GTDB taxonomy): Bacteria > Bacteroidota > Bacteroidia > Bacteroidales > Bacteroidaceae > Alloprevotella. Next base: position 13,863 of record USPK01000039.1, read on the forward strand.
CCAATACGGACATGCGTCGCTGCAAAATTCTTCGTCACCCGGTTGTCACTCTCCTCCGTCTTCACGCCATCCGGCTCCATGGGATTATCGGAAACCAGCAGCAGGGCGCCCGTGGGAATATGATTGTAGAATCCGCAGGAGAAAAGCGTCGCCGTCTCCATATCCACGGCCATGGCGCGCGTTTCCCGCAAGTAATTCTTAAAGCGGTCGTCGTGCTCCCACACGCGGCGGTTGGTCGTATAAACGGTCCCCGTCCAATAGTCGTGGTTGTTGTCGCGCAAAGCCGTAGAGACCGCCCGCTGCAACATAAAAGCCGGCAGCGCGGGAATCTCTGGAGGAAAATAATCGTTTGAGGTACCCTCGCCGCGGATACCGGCCAACGGAAGGATGTAGTCTCCCAGATGCGTCTTGTCCGAGATGCCGCCGCACTTCCCCAAAAAGAGGCAGGCCTTGGGCTGCACGATGCTCAGCAGGTCCATAATCAAGGCCGCATTGGGACTACCCATGCCGAAATTTATCATGGTAATGCCTTCGGCAGTTACCGCCCGCATGTTCGCCTCATAACTGACGTGCGGCACGCCGCACTGATCGCAGAACATGTCTACGTAGTTATTAAAATTTGTCAACAATATGTGCTGACCGAACTGGTCCAACGGGAGCTTGGTATAACGCACCAGCCAATTGCCAACGATTTCTTGTTTCGTCTTCATAAACTTAGTAATTTTGCAAAATTGAGGAGGAAGAAGCTGGGCAGATGTCCGCCGCTTCACCACTATCGCAAGCGCGCCGCTCCTCATAGTTCTTTGCAAATTTACAGAAATGATTTCACTCAACCTTCCGCCTTTCGCAATAAAAACAAGGCTACAAAACGGCAAGCCGGTCATCTACGATTTTCTCCGTCGCCGATACGTTGCCCTCACTCCGGAAGAATGGGTAAGGCAGCACTTCACGCATTTTCTCGTAGAACACAAACATTATCCGGCAGGGCTACTGGCGAACGAAGTTACTCTGAACGCCGGCCGCAACCGGCGACGTTGCGACAGCGTTCTCTACCGTCGCGAAGGCGGAACGCCGCGCGTTATCATTGAGTACAAGGCCCCGCACATCACGATTACCCAGGAAGTCTTCAGCCAGATTTCCGGCTACAACAGCATTCTTCGCGCCGACTACCTCATCGTCAGCAACGGCCTTGCCCATTACTGTTGCCACATGGATTACGCCCGCCTCTCATCGACTTATCTCCCGGACATCCCCTCGTACGAAGAACTTGCGTGAACGTATCGAAGGGGCGGAAGGCCATATCACACGCCTTATCAACAAAGCTGGAAGCGTGTGCTGCCGTATTGCCGGCGGGACGATGTTCTGAATCCCCTACTCGGAAAACAAAAATCGGAAGGGCTCCGGTCAGGGCCCTTCCGATTTATATTAGGTTACTGTTGTTCGCTTACTTTCCCGGCTTCGGCATCCGCGGCATTCCGGGCATGCGGCCCATCATCCGTCCCATCTTCGAGCCGGTCACCATCTTCATCATCTTGCGCGTCTGGTCGAACTGCTTGACCAGGCGATTCACCTCCTGCAACGACGTGCCGGAGCCCTTGGCGATGCGGTTCTTCCGGCTTTGGTTCAATATCTCGGGCCGTTGGCGTTCGCGCGGCGTCATGGACAGGATGATGGCTTCAATGCCCTTGAACGCGTTGTCGTCGATTTCCACGTCCTTCAACGCTTTGCCCACGCCCGGAATCATGGATGCCAGGTCCTTCAAGTTACCCATTTTCTTGATTTGCTGGATTTGTGCCAGGAAATCGTTGAAGTCGAACTGGTTCTTCTGAATTTTGCGTTGCAGCTTCTTGGCCTCTTCCTCGTCGAACTGTTCCTGCGCACGCTCCACCAGGCTCACGATGTCGCCCATACCGAGGATGCGGTCGGCCATTCGTTCGGGGTGGAACACGTCGAGAGCTTCCATCTTCTCGCCCGTACCGACAAACTTTATCGGCTTGTCCACAACGGTACGGATGGAAAGGGCCGCACCGCCTCGCGTATCGCCATCGAGCTTCGTCAGTACGACACCGTCATAGTCCAGGCGGTCGTTGAATTCCTTGGCCGTATTGACGGCGTCCTGTCCCGTCATGGCGTCGACCACGAAAAGCGTCTCGTCCGGATGCGTAGCTTCTTTGATGTTCGCAATCTCACGCATCAGCGCCTCGTCCACTGCCAGACGGCCGGCGGTATCTATGATCACCGTGTCGTAGGCTTTGGCCTTTGCCTCGTGAATGCCTTCCAGGGCAATCTGCACCGGGTCCTTGCACTCCAGGTTCATGTAGACCGGCACGTCAATCTGTTCGGCCAGCACGCGCAACTGTTCCACGGCTGCCGGGCGATAGACGTCGCACGCCACGAGCAGTGGCCGACGGTTCTTCTTGCTTTTCAGCAGCAAGGCCAGCTTGCCGGAGAGCGTCGTCTTACCGGCACCGTTCAATCCGGCCATGAGGATTACGGCCGGATGGCTTTTCAGGTTCAGCTCGGCGGCATGCCCGCCCATGAGCGTTGCCAGTTCGTCGTGCACAATCTTGACCATGAGCTGTCCGGGCTTGACGCTTGTCAGCACATTCTGGCCCAGCGCTTTCTGCTTTACGGTGTCGGTAAACGTCTTCGCCACCTTGTAGTTCACGTCCGCATCGAGCAACGCACGGCGAATATCTTTCAAGGTCTCGGCCACGTTGATTTCGGTAATGCGGCCTTCACCTTTCAATATTTTGAAAGACCGTTCAAGTCTTTCGGTTAGGTTGTCAAACATATACTTACGCTAATTTGGGTGCAAAGATAGTGAAAGGCGAGAGGCAAGGCAAGGAAAAACCTCGTTTTTCCATGACTTGTCCGAGCCGCAACCTGTCTTCGTGAAACAGAGATAGTGAAAGGCGAGCGGCAAGGCAAGCGAAAAGTTTACTTTTCCGCGACTTGCCCGAGCCGGCACTCGCCCTCGCGAAACCGGAACGGTCAACACGGCAGCCCGGGTACTGAAATTCTCCGGACCGAAGAACGGGATAAACAGGGAAATAAAAAAGCGGCCTTCCCAAGGAAAGGTCGCTTTCAGTCTGTCTGTGGGTGCCTAGTGGGACTCGAACCCACGACATTCAGAACCACAATCTGACGCTCTAACCAACTGAACTA